>CATWVA010000010.1 GCA_958354105.1 uncultured Collinsella sp. | reverse complement strand
GCCAGACCGGAGGGGCGCCGGGGGCGGGAATCTGGGTGTACACATTTCCTACACAATTTGGGATCCGACTAACGTTTGCCAGCCGTTAACTACCGCTCACCGAGCATCTCTTTATATAAGGCAGTCTCATGGTTAAAGCGGATACGTTCCCCTAGCTAAAGCACAGCCAGCATCGAGCAACTCATCACGTTCTTCCACCGAGAACCCCTCGGCGTAGACGCGCACCACTGGTTCGGTCCCGCTAGGACGGACCAGCAGCCACGTGTCATCCTCGAATGCTAAACGCAAGCCATCCATATGACTAACGTTTTGCGGCACCTTGCCACAAATCGACTTGGGGTTTACGCCCGGCAGCAGGGTTCGTAACGTTTCGGCATCTTCGGCCTCAAGGCGCAAATCGCGTCGACCGTAACTCGTCTTACCAAAACTGTCCTCGAGTTGGTCGACCAGAACGCCCAAAGGCGCGTCCGTCTTTGCCATAAGCTCACACAGAATCAGACAGGCGAGGATTCCATCGCGCTCGGGCATATGCGCGGCGATGCCGATACCACCGGCTTCCTCGCCGCCTATGAGGACGCCACCCTTCTTCATCTCTGCCGCTATATATTTGAAACCGACTGGTTTGACGGTCACGCGGCAGCCAAGCGCCTCGGCAATGCGACGCACGAGCGTCGAGCACGAAAGATTGACGACGACGCGTCCCTCCAAATTACGAAATTGAACCAAGTCGCCCAAAACGAGCGCCATGATCTGATGCGGATGTATATATCTGCCGCGCTCGTCAACCGCGCCGATACGGTCGGCGTCGCCGTCGGTCACCAGGCCAGCGCAAGCTCCGTCCTCGATAACCGTATGCTCGCAAGCGTCCACCCACGGCTCAACGGGATCGGGGCAGATATCTTCTTGGTCAGGCGCCTGCCCGGCGTGAATCTCGTGCACCTCAACGCCAAGCTCGCGCAGCAAGTCGGCTAGATAGCCCTGGGCTGCGCCGCCCATGGGATCAACAACCACGCGCAGGTGCGCAGCGCGGATGGCTTCGGCATCGACAAACGATGCCACCGCCTGCATATAGTCAGGAATGATATCCGCGGTGCGATATTGCCCCTCGATCCCCATTGGCTCGGGAGCCATGGTCTCTTCGAGCTCTTCGATGACATCCTGGTTGGCGGTCGAGCCGTCACCCATGCGAATCTTGAGACACAGATAACCTTGCGGATGATGGGACCCCGTCACCATGAGCGCGCCGCACGCCTCGCCGTCATAAGCCGCCGCCCACGTAAGGGCAGGGGTCGGAACAGGTCGCGAAGCGAGCACGGCGTCTAGCCCGTGCGCTGCTAGCACACCCGCCGCAAGCTCAGCGAACTCGCGCGCCAGGGGCCGAGTGTCGAACCCTATATATACCGTTTTGCCCGGATTGGTCTTTTGCCACAACTCGCCGACGGCATCGGCGATACGGGCAACGTTATCGGCAGTGAAGTCCTCATCGACGCGAGCGCGCCAACCGTCAGTTCCAAAATGAATTATCGCGCACACGCGCAGACACCTCACAGTGTTTGGATCATGGTACGCATGAGGTATACCCGCGATACACACTCGGCAACCTGCCGGCACCAGCATTCACCATTTGGGCAAATGCTGCCGAGGACATGCAAGCAATGAAAAAAAAACCGCCCCGTATGGAGCGGTTTTGCCCTTTATATATCGAGCGCCTCGGCCATCGCTGCCGTAGTGATTGCCGTGGTTCCACAGCAACTGCCCACCATTGCGGCACCGGCATGCCTCCATTCGATGCATGCGCGCGCGAAAGCTTCGGGGCTCTCGTGCCATACGGGGCCGTCCTGAGTCTGGACCGGATCGCCCACGTTGGGACGCACCGTGACGGGAGTAGTCGCCGATGCAACCATCCTGGGCACCGCCGCGTTCGCGGCCGCAAGCGAACAGCAATTAACACCAACCGAGTTTGCGCCGTGTTTTTCGGCGTACAAAACGGCTGCCTCGATGTTGAGGCCATCGCCCAGCAGGTCGCCTTTATCGTCAACGACAAAACTCACCAGAACAGGCATGCCGTCGGCGGCATCTCGGGCGCCGGCAAGCATGGGCTGCAGATTACGGATAGACGTCACCGTCTCGATCAGCAGACCGTCAACACCAGCATTGAGCAAGGCGTGCGCCTGTTCGCGCGCAATGCCTCGGATCTCACGAAACTCGGCCGAGTCCTCGGCAAACCACTCAATACCGATCGGACCCATCGAGCCCAGCAGCAGCTGAGGGTGCGCCTGGCGGGCATCGTCGACGGCCCCGCGATTGACCTCCGCCACGGACGGCGCAATCTGGTCGTGCTTGAGGGCATAGCTCGATGCCTGAAAGGTATTGGTAATGAGTACCTGCGCGCCGGCGGCGACATACAAGCGATGGATACGAGAAACGGTCTGCGGCTCTGCCAGATTCCAAAACGCCGGTGGAATATCGGCGGCATCGTACTCACTCAACAGAACACTGCCCATGGGGCCCTGCGCCAACAAGGTCTCGCTCGACAAGCGGCGCGCAAGTTCCTCGGCACCAAAGCGGTTGTAATAACTCGTATCCATATATATCCCGCTATTCCTCGACGCTGATTCCCTGCTTTTCGAGATAGGCGAGCCAGCGGTTCATCGTGTCCTCGGATAGCGCATGCTCCATCATGCAGGCCTCGGAATCGGCTCGCTCAAATTCGACACCGAGCTCCTGAACCAAAAACGTGCGGACGAGGCGATGACGGTACCAGATAGCCGTGCCAACCTCGCGGCCGCGATCGGTCAGGACTACCTTGCCGTAGTGCGATTGCTCGACAAGCTCGGATGCCTTGAGCGCCGAAACCGCTTTATTGACCGATGCCTTGGAGACGCCAAGGCGCTGCGCGATGTCGACCGATCGCACGCCGTTGGTTTCCCCCTCTTCGCTTTCAATGCGAACCATGCACTCCAAGTAGTCTTCGTTCGCCACCGTCAGATGTAGTTCGCGCGAGCTATTTGTCGTATCCATGATCTTCCGTCCCTTCTGCATTCAATGGCTGATTCTACCCCATCCAAGCGTCGCGGTATGCCGTGGCATACCGTGCTAGAGTTCTTGTTGCACACGACGACCAAGATTGGAGCGGTCTTTATGGAAAACACCACCACGAACCCCGATGTCCTCGAGCGCTTTTTGCGCTACGTCCAGATCAACACGCAGTCCGAGGATGCAAACTGCGACCAGGTACCTTCGAGCGCCGTTCAGTTTGACCTTGCCAACGTGCTGGCTGAAGAGCTGCGCGAGCTTGGTGCGGAAGATGCCCACGTGACCGAGCATGCCTATGTCTGCGCACATATCCCCGCAAGTGCGGGCGCTGAGGACAAGCCCGCCCTGGGCCTGATCGCCCATCTCGACACCACCGAAGTTGCACCGGGCGCCGGCGTGAAGCCGCACATCGTACACTACGAAGGCGGCGACCTGGTCTGCGGCACGGTTGACGGTAAGCCCGTTGCCATGAGTACCGCCAAGCTTCCCGCCCTGAACGACCTCGCGGGTGAGGACTTGGTCTGCAGCGATGGCACCACGCTGCTGGGCGCGGACGACAAGGCAGGCGTCGCCGAGATCATGTCACTTGTCGCGTGTATCGCTCAGGACCCTTCTCTGCCCCATCCCGCACTCGGCATTTGCTTCTGCCCTGACGAGGAGATCGGTCACGGAGCCGAGCTGTTGGATATCGATACCTTTGGCTGCAAGTACGCCTACACGGTCGACGGCGGCCCCATCGGCGAGCTGGAGTGGGAGTGCTTTAACGCCGCCGAGGCGACCGTCCGCTTTGAGGGCCAGTCCATCCACCCGGGCGACGCCAAGGGCCGTATGGTCAACGCAGGCAATCTGTTCTGCGACTTCAACGCGTTGCTCCCCTACGTGCAGCGCCCGGAGTATACGGAAGGCTACGAGGGCTTTTATCACCTTGAGGGTGTATCTGCGACCGTCGATCACGCCACAGCGCGCTATATCGTCCGCGACCATGACGCCGCCAAGTTCCAGCAGAAACTCGACCTTATTGATGCCGCCGCCTCGATGCTCAACCAGCGTCTGGGTGAGGAGCGCGTGACGGTCGAGATTAAGCAGCAGTATCGAAATATGGCCGAGATCGTTCGTGACTATCCCGAGCTCATTGATGTTGCCAAGGAAGCCTACCTTGCCTGCGGCGTTGAGCCCCAAGTGCTGCCGATTCGTGGCGGCACCGACGGCGCTCAGCTGTCGTTCCGCGGTCTGCCCTGCCCCAACCTTTCCACCGGCGGCTATTGCTACCACGGCGTCAACGAGTTCGTCCCGGTCAGTTCGCTCGTCAAGATGACCGACGTGCTCCAGGAGCTCGTCGCCCGCTTTGCATAAGCCTGGCCGCTCAAGCCTAAAAGACAAACCGCCCCGTCCTCTACAGAGGACGGGGCGGTTTTTGTACAGGGAGTGTCCCTAACTGCCGGCAGAAAAGGAACGTCCCCAAGTGCCGCAAAATGACGAGATCCACTCTCGCTTTGTGGGTAGTCATTGGGGACGTTCTTGTTTGACTAGTCGTTTAAGAACGTCCCCAATGACTACCCAACGACTAGTCCGGACCAAGGCAACGCCGATGTTTTGGCAACGACAGCGAAAACCCGCCAGAGCGAGCAAGGTGCCTTGAAACGAGGCGGCATTGATCTTTTGATCATGCCGCCGAAGTTGAAAGGCAGATTGCCGCTCTGGCGGGTTTGCAGCGTCAACTGGTTACGCGGGCTGGTAAGCCCGCGTAACCCTAATAATTGGCTTCGTAGCCGTTGCCGTCGCCGGTGGGCTCTTCGTAGTAGTCCGAATCGCTCGAATCGCTTGAGTCATCGGAATCGTCAGAGCTGACCGATGAGGTTGCGGTACCGTTTGCGTAATCGTCAGACGTGTTGTTGTTCAGGTCGCCGATCGTAGAGCTGGAACCGTCGGAAAGACCCATGGTGTTGGGACCCTTGGGATCCTTGCCAGCATCGACGCGCTCCATCATTTCCTTGAGCTCGTCCTCGTAGACAAAGACGTAGCTCACACCGTCGATCATGGTGCTGTCGTCGGCGTACGAGGGCAGGTTGGCCGAGTAGATACCGTCGACATCCATACCGCGCATGGCGTTGACCGTAGCCACGATATCCTGAACGCTCATATCGGTTACGAGCATATCGGACAGCGAATTAACCAGGCCAAAGATCTTCGTGGCATCGAAGTTATTGAGAATCTGGTTGGCAAGGGCGCCAAGCACCTGACGCTGGTGGCGCATGCGCGTGTAATCGCCGTCGGCATAGGTGTAGCGGCAGCGGGCATAGGTAAGGGCGGTGGCACCGTCCATATGCTGCTGGCCAGCGGTAATCTTAATATCCAGGTGCTCGGGGTCGTCAACATCATCGGTTGCGTTAATGTCGATACCGCCAACCGAATCAATCAGCGCCTGCATACCGTCGAAGCTGACCTCGGCATAGTGGGAAATCTGAACACCGCACAGCTCGTTGACCGCCTCGACCATGGCCTCGGCGCCGCCAACGGTATGGCAGGCGTTGATCTTCATGGTCTCGCCCTTGTACTCGACCTTGGTGTCGCGCGGAACGGAAATGAGCGTCGCCTGCTTTTGCGTGGGGTCGATGCGTGCCAGGATAATCGAGTCGGCACGATACGTATCCTCGCCCGGACGGCCGTCGGTACCAAGAAGCAGCACGTAGAACGGATCCTTTGCCTCATCGGTGTCAACCAGAACCCGACGCAGATTGTCGGTAATGACATTAGAATCGCCGAGCTTGCCCATAATGGTGGCAAACCACAGGCCGGCAGCGGTAGTGGCACTCAACAGCACGCCAAGCACGACAATGAGCGCGACGTGACGAATCGTGTGGCTACGACGACGTTGGCGAGCGCGCTCGGAATAGCGAGCCACGTTATCGCGACTGTAGATCTTGGCCTGCGCACCAGTTGAGGGTCTTCGGGTGGTGGTATCTGCGAGGGGCTTTTTATTAAACATAGGCAACCTGTATTAGTAGATGACGGGATCGGGGACGGTAGCATGCTCGACATGCGCGCCGAGCGCCTGCAGCTTTTCGACAAACTGCTCGTAGCCGCGCTTGATGTGATGGATAGCCGAAACCTCGGTCGTCCCGTCGGCGATCAAGCCCGCTACGACGAGGGCCGCTCCGCCGCGCAGATCGGGCGAGGTAACCTGTGCACCCGAGAAGCCCTTGACGCCATGAATCATGGCATGATGGCTCTCGATACGAATGTCGGCACCCATGCGCACCAGCTCAGAGGCAAACATAAAGCGATTCTCGAAGATGTTCTCGGTAATAACGGAACTGCCGTCGGCAAGGGCGGAGAGTACCATAATCTGCGCCTGCATGTCCGTCGGGAAGCCGGGGAACGGAAGCGTCTGGATGTCGACCGGCTTGATACGCTCGGCACGGTTCACATGGACGCCATCCTCGACGCGCTCGCAGTCGATACCCATGAGCTCCATCTTCTTGAGCACCATGCCCAAGTGAATGGGGCAAAAGCCCGTGACATCGACACCGCGATCGTCGGCCATCAACGCACCGGCAACGATAAAGGTACCGGCCTCGATGCGGTCGCCCACCACGCGATGGGTAACGGGATGGAGCTCTTCCACGCCTTCGATAGTCACGACGGGCGTACCGGCGCCTACAATCTTGGCGCCCATCTCGTTGAGCATGTTGGCGAGATCGACAATCTCGGGCTCGCGGGCGGCATTGTCGATAACCGTGGTGCCCTGTGCGCGCACAGAGGCCATGATGAGGTTCTCGGTCGCACCGACGCTGGCGAACTCGAGCGTGACGGTGGTACCGCGCAGACCTTGGGGCGCATTAGCGTTGATGTAACCGTGGGCGGTATCAAACTCAACGCCCAGGGCCTCGAGACCCAGAATGTGCATATCGATCTTGCGAGCACCCAGGTTGCAGCCGCCCGGCATGGCAATCTTGGCGCGATGGAAGCGGCCCAGCAGGGGTCCCATGACGGCGGTGGAAGCACGCATCTTGGCAACGAGCTCGTAAGGGGCCTCCCAAGAATCGACCTGAGAGGTATCAATCTCGAGCGTGTGCTCGTCGAGAACATCGATCGTAGCGCCCATGCCCTTGAGCACCTTGCCCATCACGTGGACATCGGAAATATCGGGCACGTTCTGCAGCGTCGTCTTGCCCGGCGCCAGAAGCGTTGCCGCCATGAGTTTGAGCGCGGAGTTCTTGGCGCCCGAGACGGGCACGGAGCCTCCGATGGCGTGGCCACCCTCAACGCGGATAATATCCAAGGTCTACCCTTTCAAAAAGCATGCCCGGGGTGGCTGGGCCATCCCGGGCATGATGTGTTCGCAAATGGTCGAACGCTAAATCGTTTGACTATTGGGCAAGCTTGAGCTTACACCATGCGATTTCATTATAGAGGTAGGCGCGGCGTGCATCATCCTCCGACAAATTACCCAGCTTCTCTTCAAAACCTTGAATATCAGCTTTAAGCTTGTCGGCATCGACGGTCGCCAAATCGCAAGCGCGCTCGGCGAGAACGGTCACGACATCGTCCGCAACCTGGGCATAGCCGCCGGCCACGGCAAACGTGTGGTCGACAGTGCCCATGGCCTTATCGGAAACGCGAACGTAACCGCGGTCGATCGTGCAGATCTCGCTGGAGTGAGCAGGCAGAACACCAAACTCGCCATCCGTGGACGGAATCGACACAAACGCAGCGTCGCCCTCATAGGCGCAGCTCACGGGGCACACGATGCGGATACGCATAACCTACTTCTCCCCCATCTTGCGGGCGCGCTCGCGCACGTCCTCAATCGTGGAAGCATAGCGGAAAGCCTGCTCGGGCAGGTCATCGGCCTTGCCGTCGACAATCTCGGCGAAAGAGCGGACGGTATCCTCGACGCGGACGTAGACACCGGGGTTGCCGGTGAACTTCTCGGCGACGTGGAAGGACTGCGAGAGGAACTGCTGAATCTTACGGGCACGGTTGACCGTAAGGCGCTGCTCCTCGGACAGCTCGTCCATACCCAGAATGGCGATGATGTCCTGAAGGTCGGAGTACTCCTGCAGGAGCTCCTGGACCTTGACGGCGACACGGTAGTGCTCCTCGCCGACGATCGAGGGATCGAGAGCGTCGGAGGAAGACGCGAGCGGGTCGATAGCCGGGAACAGGCCGAGCGACGAAATGCTACGCGAAAGAACCGTGGTGGCGTCGAGGTGCGTAAACGTCGTGGCAGGCGCCGGGTCGGTCAGGTCGTCTGCGGGGACGTAGACAGCCTGGACGGAGGTAATGGAGCCCGTCTTGGTCGAGGTAATGCGCTCCTGGAGGTCGCCCATCTCGGTTGCCAGCGTGGGCTGGTAACCAACGGCGGACGGCATACGGCCCAGCAGTGCGGAAACCTCGGAACCTGCCTGGGAGAAGCGGAAGATGTTGTCGATGAACAGCAGAACGTCCTGGCCGCGATCGCGGAAGTACTCAGCGGTGGTAAGGCCGGCCAGACCGATGCGCAGACGCGCTCCGGGCGGCTCGTTCATCTGACCATAGACCAAGCAGGTCTTGTCGATAACGCCAGACTCGCTCATCTCGAGGAACAGGTCGGTGCCCTCGCGGGTACGCTCGCCGACGCCGGTGAACACCGAGGTGCCGCCGTGCTCCTGGGCGAGGTTGTTGATGAGCTCCTGAATCAGAACGGTCTTGCCGACGCCGGCGCCGCCGAACAGACCCGTCTTTCCGCCACGGATGTAGGGCTCGAGCAGGTCGACGGCCTTGATGCCGGTCTCGAAGATCTCGGTCTTGGTGGTGAGCTCGTCGAAACGGGGCGCTGCATGGTGGATGGGGTAGAACTCCTCCACCTCGGGCATGGGCTTGCCGTCGACGGGCTTGCCCATAACGTTCCAAATGCGGCCGAGCGTCTTGGGGCCAACGGGCATCTTCATGGGCTCACCGGTATCGGTGGCAATGAGGCCGCGCTGCAGGCCGTCGGTCGAGGACATGGCGACCGTGCGGACGACGCCGCCCGGAAGCTGGCTCTCGACCTCGAGGATCGTGCTCAGATGACCGATCGGGGTCTCGGCCTCGACCGTGAGCGCGTTGTAGATCGGGGGCACCGCGCCGTCAAACTTGACGTCGACGACAGGGCCGATGATTCGCACGATGCGACCATCACCGGCAGTCGTCTTCTTGGTGGCTTCCTCGACCGCAAGCTTTACGGTGTTATTAGCCATTACTGTTCCTCCAATGCTGAGGCTCCGCCGACGATCTCGTTAATCTCGGTCGTGATCGAAGCCTGGCGCACGCGACTATACGTGCGGGTAAGGGTCGAGATGATCGCGGTGGCGTTTTCCGTCGCGGAGTGCATGGCCTTGCGGCGTGCACCCTGCTCGGCAGCCGCCGAATCGATCAGGGCCTGGTAGATGACCGTCAGGATATAAGACGGCACAAGCTTGCCGAGAACATGCTCGGGAGAGGGCACGAACTCGAACGTGGACGAGATGCGCTTAGGGGCGTCGGTCTCGTTCTTACGCGGACCGTGGGCCATAGCGATCATCTCGGGGTCGAGCGGCAACAGATGCTCGACGCGAAGCTCCTGATCCACGCGGTTCTTGGCGTGGTGGTAGACAAGCTCGACACGGTCAAGCTCACCGGCACGATACGCATCGCAGATATGAGAGGAGATCATGCGGGCCTGATTGAAATCGGGCTCAGAGGAGTTGCCCTCAAAGTGCATGACGACGTTTGCGCGGTCACGGAAATACGTGGCCGGCTTACGCCCGCACGCGATGATCTCGCACTCGATGCCGTCGTTCGCCCAAGAAGCGGCGAGCTTTTCGGCCGTGCGCTCCACCGTCGTATTGAAACCGCCGGCAAGGCCGCGGTCCGAGGCAATAACGACAATCAGGCCATGCTTGACGCTCTCATGCTTCTGCAGCATGGGATCGGTGCCCGAACAGGAGGCGTCGCCGGCGACCGTCAACATGACGTCGGTCAGCGCCTCCTTATAGGGCTCGGCCTGCTTGGAGCGATCGAGGGCACGACGGATCTTGGCCGTAGAGACCATCTCCATCGTGCGCGTGATCTGCTTGGTCGTGGTAACCGAGGAGATTCGCTTCTTAATGTCGCGAAGGTTGGCCATGGGGCTTAGTTCTCCTCTGATCCAGAAACATCCGAATGGTGCTTGGCCATGAACTGCTGCTTGAAGTCGCCGATGACGCGCAAGAGCTCAGCCTTGGTGTCATCATCGATCTTCTTGGCGCGAACCTTGTCGAGCAGCGAACCAAAGCCATTGTCCATGTACTCGATGAGCTCGGCACGGAAGGGCAGCACGTCGGCGATCTCCAGGTCATCCAGGAAGCCCTCGTTGCCAGCGAACAGCGTAACGATCTGCTCGCCAACCTCAAACGGCTTGTAACGCGGCTGCTTCAGGAGCTCGGTCATGCGAGCACCATGGGTCAGCTGCTTCTGAGTAGCCTCGTCGAGGTCGGAGCCGAACTGCGTAAAGCCAGCGAGCTCCTGGTACGAAGCGAGGTCCAGGCGAAGGTTGCCGGCAACCTGCTTCATAGCCTTGGTCTGCGCATCGCCACCGACGCGGGACACGGAGATGCCCACGTCGACTGCCGGGCGCTGACCCTGGAAGAAGAGCTCGGACTGCAGGTAGATCTGACCATCGGTAATGGAAATGACGTTGGTCGGAATGTAGGCCGAGACGTCGCCGTCCTGGGTCTCGATGATCGGCAGTGCCGTCATGGAGCCGTAACCGTTCTTCTTGGACATCTTGACGGCACGCTCGAGCAGACGAGAGTGCAGGTAGAAGATGTCGCCAGGATAGGCCTCGCGTCCGGGCGGACGATGCAGCGTCAGCGACATCTGACGGTAGGCCACAGCCTGCTTGGACAGGTCGTCGTAGATGACGAGCACGTGGCCGCCGGGGTTGGTCTCGCTGGCGGGCTTGCCGTCCTCGCCATTGTACATGAAGAACTCGCCGATAGCGGCACCGGCCATAGGCGCGATGTACTGCATAGGGGCGGAATCGGCAGCGGTGGCCGAAACGATGATGGTGTAGTCGAGCGCACCGTGCTGAGCGAGGGTCTCGCGGATGTTGGCAACCGTGGAGGCCTTCTGGCCGATGGCGACATAGATGCAGACCATGCCCTTGCCGCGCTGGTTGAGGATAGCGTCGATGGCGATGGCGGTCTTACCGGTCTTACGGTCGCCGATGATGAGCTCACGCTGACCGCGGCCAATAGGCACCATGGAGTCGATAGCGAGCAGACCGGTCTGAACCGGCTCGCACACCGGGGTACGATCGATGACGCCGGGAGCCTTGAACTCGATGGGGCGACGGTGCGTGGCGACGATGTCGCCCAGGCCGTCGATGGGCTGGCCGAGCGGATTGACGACGCGGCCGAGCATGGCACGGCTCACGGGGATATCCATAATGCGGCCAGTGGTGCGGCACTCGTCGCCTTCCTTGATGGAGTCGACGGCACCGAACAGAACGGCGCCGACCTCGTCACGGTCAAGGTTCTGGGCAAGGCCGAAGACGGTCTCACCGGTATCGGAGCTCTTGAACTCCAGAAGCTCGCCTGCCATGGCGCTCTTGAGGCCGGAGACGCGCGCGATGCCGTCGCCTACCTCGTCGACCGTTGAAACCTCATGCGTATCGACCGTCGCGGAGAGGCTCGTGAGCTGCTCCTGCAGTTTCTTGGCGATATCCTGGGCATTGAGGGTTTCGGACATTAGGCTTCACCTCCGTACGAATTAGCAGAGTTTGCGAGGGTCTCCTGCGCGATGCGCAGCTGCGTCTTGACGGAAATGTCACGACGCTCGCCGCGGGCCTCGAGCACCAGGCCGCCCACGATAGACGGGTCAACCTGCTCGATAAGGAATACCTTGCGGCCGAAGTCCTGCTCGCATTTCTTAGTGATGGTTTGACGCAGCTCGTCGTCGAGCGGGATCGCCGTGGTGACGGTCACGCCCACTACATCCTCGTCTTCCTCGGCAACATACTTAAAGGCAGCTGCCACCTTGGGAAGAAGGTCGAGCTGGTCGCGCTTGGACATGGTGTCGAGCACGGCGATGATCTCGGGGCTGGCAGAAGCCAAGCGCTCGATCATCTCGAGGTCCTCGAACACATGGTTCTCGGCCTTAGCGGCTTCCAGAAGGGAGCGCGCGTAGGTCTCGAGCACCTTGTCCTGATAGCGGCTAGTCGGCATTCAGGCTACCTGCTTCCTGGATGTAGCGCTCGATGAGCTTCTTCTGCTCGGCATCGTCCTCGAGTGCCTCGCCCACGATCTTGGTGGCGACGGCAACGGACAGGTCGGCGATGGAGCTCGCGGCACCGGCGTAAATGGACTTGCGCTCGTCCTCGACGGTCGTATGGGCCTTGGCGATGATCTCCTCGGCCTCCTTGTGAGCAGCCTCGATGATACGGGCGCGCTCGGACTCGGCGTCCTTACGGGCCTCGAGAACGATGTCGGCAGCCTGACGACGGGCGTCGGTGACGATCGAGTCGGACTCAGCGCGCTTGGCGATAGCCTCCTGCTTGGTCTTCTCGGCCTCGTCGAGGCTCTCCTCGATCTTCTTGCCGCGCTCCTCCATGGTTTTCATGATGCCCGGCAGGGCGACCTTGGCCAGCACGATCCAGATAATCAGGAAGGCGATAAGCGCCGGGATGAACTCCGCCATCTTAGGGATGAGGATGTCCGCACCGGCAGCGCCGTCCTCGGCGAACGCGGAAACCGGCATGAGCAGCGCGGCCGCGGACGCGGAGAGTGCGATCGCGCTCTTCTGGGATGAAAGATTCATACTTGACGCTCCGTGCTATTTAACGATCAGCGCGACAACGAAGCCGATCAGAGCCAGAGCCTCGCCGAAGGCGGAGCCCATAATGAAGACGGTGAACACGCGGCCCTGGACCTCAGGCTGACGGGCCATAGCACCCGTAGCACCCAGAGCAGACAGGCCGATAGCAAGACCAGCGCCGATAACACCGAGACCGTAACCGATAACTCCCACGATTCCTCCTTTGTCGTGCGTGTCTTATTTCACGCAGGATAACCTTTTTATAACTGCCGGGCTCCATGGGTACGGGCACCGGCGGTTTAACGAATTACCTTACCTTTAAGGCGCGAACGGAAGACTACTCCTCCTCCGCGACCTCCTCTGCCTCGGAGACATACACGGCGGTAAGGACCGTGAAGACGTAAGCCTGGATGGCGCCGACCACAAGCTCGATCGCATAGATCAGGATGAGGATGGCAAGCCAGGCCAGCGAAGGCAGGGCGCCAACGGCGTGGGCCGCGGAAACCTGCTGAAGCAGCGGCTGCATGAACATGCTCGCCATGATGGCGAACGAGCCCATGACCACGTGTCCTGCGAACATGTTGCAGAACAGACGGACGGCGAGCGTGATGAGGCGCAGGAAGGTCGAGAAAAGCTCGACGACCCACACGAGCACGTTCATCGGGAAGCTCACGCCCTGCGGGGCGAGGCTCTTGATGTAGCCGATCACGCCGTGAGCCTTGCATCCGTAGTAGATGAAGTACACGAAGGCGAAAATGGCGAGTGCGGCGGTGGAGCCGATTGCGCCGGTGCCGGGCTTCATTCCCGGAATCAGGCCGATCATGTTATTGATCAGGATGAACAGGAAAAGCGAGCACAGGAACGGGAAGTGCTTCTTCCAGTTCTCACCCACGACACCCTTGCCGATATCGTTCTCGACGTACTCGATGATGTACTCGAAACCGTTGACGAAGAAGCCCTTGGGAACCAGGGTCTGCTTCTTCTTGAACACGGCCAGGACGATCAGGAGCACGATCGTGGAGACGATCAGCCAAAACGAGTACTGCGTGATGCCGCAGCTCAGATCGCCCACGACAGGGGTGGAGCTGAACTCGCTGACCAGATGATTAATCTCATCAGGCAGCTTTTCAAAAATTTCCACGACTTACCTTTCGACCTCATGAGGATCTCGCAGCGCCTTGGCGACACGAACCGCGCAGGCGGCCATAAAGGCCACGAAGCCGATCGCCTCGCCCAGGAGGAACATGCGAAATGCCTCTCCGAACAACACAAACACAACCAAGGTAAAGACGAGCAGGGCGATTGCCGAGACCGCCAGACTCACCATACCCTTGAGCATGTCCGCATTCTGTTTATCGTCAAGAACCGGCTTGAGCGTAAAGACAAAGGGAAGGAAGGCAATTGCGCCCGCGATGGCGCCTGCAACGATAGCGAGCAGATCGGCTATCTGAAACACTGGCGTCCTCACTTTCCTTTTTAACGCTTCACAGAACAGTTCCCGCCAAACATTGGTGACTATTGTACGAGCCAATCGCTAAAGTACAACCGAAAAAGCATCGGTTAATACGCACCTGTTCGTTTTCTTAAGACCTTCTTTATGCCGCAGGTACGGTAATACGTTTTTCTCGAACCCTGCAGGGCAAAACGTCCGTTAACAGGAGTGCGCGCGGTCGCCTTTTGTTCGTCCGCGCGCACCGTTTCTTCGTATTTGCAGCCGCGGCCGTTTAGCCCAGCGACTAGAGCGTGCCGTAGATGCGGTCGCCGGCGTCGCCGAGGCCGGGAACGATGTAGGCAGCCTCGTTGAGATGGTCGTCGATGGCGCAGGTATAGATATGCACATCTGGGTCCTTCTCGGTCAGCGACTTGAGGCCCTCGGGGGCCGCGACGATGCACAGCATGCGGATGTCCTTGACACCGCGCTCGCGCAGGTAGCTGATGGCCATCTCGGCCGAACCGCCCGTGGCAAGCATGGGGTCGACGACCAAGCAGATGCGCTGGTCGATATCCTTGGGCATCTTGCAGTAATACTCGTGCGGCTCGTGGGTGACCTCGTCGCGCTCCATGCCGATGTGACCCACGCGAGCGGAGGGCACCAGGTCGAGGATGCCGTCGACCATGCCAAGGCCCGCACGCAGGATGGGCACGATGGCGAGTTTCTTGCCGGCAAGCTGTTTGAACGTGGCGGTAGTGATGGGGGTCTCGACCTCGACGTCTTCCATAGGCAGGTCGCGCATGGCCTCGTAGCCGTCAAAAAGCGCGAGTTCGCGCACGAGCTGGCGGAACTGGTTGGTGCCGGTGTTTTTGTCGCGCAGGATCGACAGCTTGTGCTGGACGAGCGGGTGATCGACAAGCGTCACACGGGACGCATCGTAGGTGACGGTCATGGATTGATTGCCCCTTTCGTTGCGGCCGCAAAACGGCCTTGCTGACAAGGCGCGCAGCAATGTTGCCGCCGCACGCCATGCATTAGTTTAGCGGTTTGTTGTATCGAGCAGCCCATCGCAGCCCTACTGTGAGGTGCTGAGCGAGCGCCTGACTGCATCACGCCAGCCCGCAAGGTTTTGCTCGCGGCGCTCGGCGGACATGTGGGGAAGGAAGGTCCTAACGATCTGGGCATTTTGCTCCAGCTCTTCCAGGTCTTCCCAATAGCCGACGGCAAGACCCGCCAAGTACGCGGCACCGATTGCCGTGGTCTCCACCGTCTCGCATTGCAGCACGGGGATATCCAGCAGGTCGGCCTGGAATTGCATGATGAACTCGTTGCGCGAGGCACCGCCATCGACAGACAGGCGCTCAATCGAAAGCCCCACGTCCTGCTCCATGGCGCGCAGCACGTCGTAGCTCTGATATGCCATGGATTCGCAGGCGGCACGTACGATGGTCGCACGGCTCGAGGCGCCGGTCAGACCGCACACGATACCGCGAGCATGCGGGTCCCACCAGGGAGCACCCAAACCCGCAAAGGCCGGAACGAAGTAGCAGCCCTCGTTGTCGCTAATCGAAGCGGCGAGTTGTGCCGACTCGCTCACGCTCGAGATGATGCCCATGTTGTTGCGAAGCCAGTTCATCGTTGAGCCGGCGGCAAAAATAGAGCCCTCGAGCGCATAGCTGACTTTGCCGTCCGCAGCGATACCGATGGTGGAGACCAGGCCATTCTTGGATTCGACGATCTCGTCGCCGGTGTTCATGAGCATAAAGCAACCCGTGCCATAGGTGTTTTTGGTCTGGCCGGGACGGAAACAGCAGTGGCCGAACAGCGACGCCTGTTGGTCACCCGCCACGCCCATGATGGGCGGCATGTTGGTCATGATGTCGCTCGCGACGCGGCCGTAGTCGCCCGAGCTCCAGCGAACCTCGGGCATCATGGAACGTGGAACGTCAAAGAGTGCCAGCAGGTCGTCGTCCCAATCGAGCGTATGGATATTAAAGAGTGCCGTGCGGCTGGCATTGGTGTAGTCGGTGGCAAAGACCTGGCCGCCGGTGAGGTTGTAGATGAGCCAGGTGTCGATGGTGCCAAACATGAGGTCGCCCGCCGCCGCGCTTTCGCGTGCGCCGTCGACGTTGTCGAGAATCCACTGCACCTTGGAGGCCGAGAAATACGGGTCGAGCGTGAGTCCCGTGCGGGAGCGCACCAGCCCTTCTGCGCCCTGCTCGACAAGCTCGTCGATCAGAGGTGCGGTACGGCGGCACTGCCATACGATAGCGTTATAGATCGGCTGACCGCTCACGCGATCCCAGACCACCGTGGTCTCGCGCTGGTTGGAGATGCCGATGGCAGCAATGCGGTCGGAGTGGATACCGCTCTTAAACTGGACTTCCATCATGACGGCGATCTGGCTAGCAAGGACCGCCATGGGGTCTTGCTCCACCCAGCCGGGACGCGGGAAGCTGGTTTTGACGCTGCGACGTGCCTGCGCGACGATGCATCCGTACTCGTCGACGATGGTCGCAAGTACCGAGGTGGTGCCGCAGTCGAGCGCCATGATGTAGGAACCGCCAAAGTCAAACGAGGCATCTTCCATGCCCAGGCTGCCCAGATTCAACGACATCGCTTAAACCTTTCTATTGCATCGGGTCGGACAGGACCCGTTCGATCTCTGATGCGGGAAGTGCGCCTTGGCGCAGGAGCTGGAGCTCGCCGTGCTGAAACGACACGATGGTCGAGGCGTCGCGACACGGGGTCTCACCGGCGTCGACGGCAACATCGACCCCCTCCAGGATGCGACCCTCCACCGTGATAAAACTTGCCGGCGCGGGCGCGCCATGCGTGTTGGCGCTGGTGCAGGCAAGGGGGCTGCCACAGGCGCGAATGAGCGCCTGCACCACGGGCGAGGCCGAAGCGCGAAGTGCCACCGTGTCGTCGGCAGCGCGCATAAAGGTCGGCACGCAGGGGGCTGCCTTGACCACGATAGTCAGGGCTCCCGGCCAGCATCGTCGCGCGAGTATGCGGGCATCTTCCGGGATATCCACGCCATAGCGGTCGAGTGCTTCGACGCCATCGACCAGCCAAGCGACGGTTTGCGTGAGTTCACGTTGCTTGAGAGTGAAGATACGGCGATAGCCGGTGCCGAGCGCAGGAACTGCGGCGCCATTGACGGCAGCCTGCGGATCGCGCGGCCACGATGGGAATTCGCTTGTATCTTGGGGCACGGCGTCCGAGAAGGCGTTGACTGCCACGGCGACACCGTAGACGGTCTCGGTCGGGATCAAAGCCAGGCCGCCGCGGCCGAGCACCTCGGCCGTGCGCTCGACGGCAAGCCGATGCGGCTCGCGCGTTCCCTCGTATACCCGATAGACCGTCTGCATGTGTATGCCAGCCCCTTACGCTCTGGTGCAAGTTTGTTTACTGTGGGGCATTCTCGCACGAAACGTTCAACCTATTTGCCCAGAGCGCATGTTGGTTTGGTGAGCGGCTCTAGTAGTCGGTGAAAGTGAGGGGGTTATTGGACGGCTACGAACTTCTTTGGCCTGCCGGCGTGGCGTTCTTGGGCGGCGTAGCGCTCGATGCTGTCTATCGTTATCATCCGACGGCCGTCGACGAGTTCAACATCGAGCTTTCCGGCTTTGACCAGCGCGGTAATCCGCGGAGCGGAGACTTTGAGGTCCAGCGCTGCGTCTTTAAATGTTCGGCACGCCGCTTCCCGAGCGTCCTCGTGGTCGATTTCGACTGAAAGGGCCACGACCTCGGCCGAGCGTTCGTACCCTGCCGGAGTCAAACCGTTGTTGAGGTCGTCGGCCAAAAACGCCATCAGTGCCTCGGTAGCATGGGCAATCGCTTCTTCGCGCGTATCGCCATCGGCAAAGGCGCCGGGAATCTGCGGGAAGCTAGCGCAGTAACCGTCGTCTTCTTTTATGAGAACGCAGTCATAGGTAAATCGCTGCCTCATTTTGCCTCCAACTACCATCCAGCTTGGCGACGAATACTTGCCCACGTGCCCTTCTTTGGTCGATCACCACCAGAGCCGTTCACGGTGACAACACGGTCACCAGAAACATACTTAGCATGACTACCGACTTGCGCGACCTTCACGAATCCATCGTGCTTGAGTAGGGCAATGATTTCCCGAAAGGTAGGAGGTTGCATGGGCCGACCTCTTTCAGCCGTCCTAATTATAAACTAATTTATAATTGTTGCTAACCAGTTAATAAATATTACTGGCGCTGCTTGGGCTCGGTGACGATGGCTCGGACGATGCGGGGGCGATCGGTAAGGTCATGGACGATACGCACGTCCGAAAGGCCTGCCTGGCGACAGAGCTCGGCCGCGGCATCGAGGGTACCCTCGTAGAGCTCGCAGGCAAACAGGCCGCCGGCGCGCAGCATGTAAGGCGCCGCGTTGAGCAGGCGGCGGAAGATATCGAGGCCGTCGGCGCCGCCCTCGAGCGCCAGGTCGGGCTCAAAGTCCTTGACCTCGTGCGGCAGCGAGCGCATGACGTCGGTCGGGATGTAAGGTGGGTTGGAGACGAGCACATCAAAGGTGCCCCACTCTTCGCGGGGAATGGAACTCACCAGGTTGGTGAGGCTAAAGGCAACCTCATCTGCCGTGAGGCCGAGGGTGTCGCGGTTTTTGGTGGCCAGATCGATGGCGCGCGACTCGATATCGGTGGCGGTGCAGGTAACGTGGCCGCGGCGCTCCCAGGCAAGGGAGAGCGAAATGCAGCCCGTGCCGCAGCCGACCTCGAGAACGCGGGCAGTGCGGGGCTCGGCTGGGGCAGGCGCAGCGGCATCCTGAGCTGAAACCGTCTCCTGGTCGGCACCCTCGATGGCGACGCCGTATTCGTCGAGCTCGGACTCGGCGGCTTCCGCGGCTTCGGCTTCTGCTGCCTGCGCGGCGGCTTCCTCGGCCTCGCGATCGGCCAGTTCCTCGGCATAAGCGCGACTGCCCAGCACATCGCCGCCTAGCGCCGCCTCGTCGGCAGCTGTGAGGTTGGCGGCACGGCGCTCGGCCGTCGCTCGCTCGTCGGCCAGCGCGGCCTCGGCCTTGCGTGCCTCCTCGACCTCATCGTTCCAAGGCAGCTCAACACGCTGACGGGCAGCGGCCTCGGGGCTCAGTACCTCGGCATCCAGATAATTGAGGACTTCCTCGACGAGCATCTCGGTCTCGGGGCGCGGAATGAGCACACCGGGGGCGCACGCGACGTCGATCATGCGAAACTGCGTGCTGCCCGTGATGTATTGCAGCGGCTCGCCCTTAGCGCGGCGGACAACGGCCGCATGCATGGTCTCGAGCTGGGCCGCGTTAAGCGTCTCGTCCATACGCATATATAGGTCAATGCGCGCCAGGCCCGTGGCGGCGCACAGCAGCCACTCGGCAGAAAGACGGGGGTGCTCCTCGCCGCGCTCGGCCAGGTACTCCTTGGTCCACTCGAGACAACGCTTGATGGTCCAAATCTCGTTTGCCATGGGGCCCTCCCCTCTTAAGCGCCGGACGGCGCGCGAATGTCGGAGCAGATTGTAAGCGAGGCCAGCGCTTGGCAAGGGGCGATTGAAGGCGATTATCGAGAATCAGCCCAGAATTTTGCACCGAGCTCGCTCAAAGTGTTCATTCGCTGACGTCTAAATTTGCATTCGTCAAGCTTTTGGCAAGGTTGCCCCAAAACTGACCAATATCTAACCAAGAACTTGCCACATCGCTTGACGCACGACCCATCAAAAATCGCTCCGCGACTTCTTGAACGATATTTTGAGCAATATTTTCGATAGCGGACTTATGCCGTCAATTACCTTAAGCAGGTAAGCAGCTCAAATGACATCACAGCCGACTGAATAAAATATCAAGGCAATGTCACCAATGACTCCCTACGAATCATTTGACAACCAAGGAAACGCCGATGTTTTGGCAATGTCAGCGAGCGACGTCCAGAGCGAACAAGTTGGCATGAAAAAGGCAAGGCATAGACCTTCTGGTCATGCCTTGCCTTTTGAATGACAAATTGTCGCTCTGGGCGGCGCGCAGCGTCGAGTCGTTACGCGGTTTGTAAAACCGCGTAACCTACACGGCCTGTGTCAGCTTCTCGGCACGCTCGGCGGCGGCGAGCGCCTCGATGACGGTGCCGAGCTGGTCGCCCAGGAGGACGCCGTTGTAGGTGGAGTTGAAGCCGATGCGGTGATCGGTCACGCGGTCCTGGGGCTGGTTGTAGGTACGGATCTTCTCGGAACGGTTGCCGTGGCCGATCTGGCTCTGGCGCTCGGCACCGAGCTCCGCCTGCTGCTTCTCGAGCTCCATCTCGTACAGACGGGCGCGCAGCATCTGCATGCAGACTTCGCGGTTCTGGATCTGGGAGCGCTGTTCCTGCGACTGCACCACGGTGTTGGTGGGCAGGTGGGTGATGCGCACGGCGGAGTAGGTGGTGTTAACGCACTGACCGCCAGGGCCGGAGGCACAGTAGGTATCGATGCGCAGGTCGGACTGGTTGATCTGAACGTCGATCTCCTCGGCCTCGGGAAGCACGGCGACGGTTGCCGTGGAGGTCTGGATGCGACCCTGGGACTCGGTCTTGGGAACGCGCTGGACGCGGTGCACGCCGGACTCGAACTTCATGACGGAGTAGACGCGGTCGCCATCGACCTTGAACTCGATGGACTTAAAGCCGCCGGCCTCGCTGGGGCTGGAGTCGAGCACGGTGGTCTTCCAGCCGCGCGACTCGCAGAAGCGCTGATACATCTTGTACAGATCGCCGGCAAAGATAGCCGCCTCGTCGCCACCGGCGGCGGAGCGAATCTCGACGATGGTGTTCTTGTCGTCGTTGGGGTCGCTCGGGATGAGCATGTACTTAATGTCTTCCTCGAGCTGGGGAAGCTTGGCCTCGTTTTCGGAGATGTCCATCTGGAGCATCTCCTTCTCATCGGCATCGGTCGTATCGTGGAGCATTTCCTTGGCAGCCTCGATGTCATCGAGCGCGCCGATGTACTCGCGCGAGGCGGCGATGAGGTCGGACTGGTGCGCGTACTCCTTGTTGAGACGCGTGAACTCCTTGATGTCGGAGGCAACGGCCGGGTCGGAAAGCTTCTTCTCGAGCTCCTCATAGGCCTTGATGATCTTTTCGAGCTTGTCGCGCATGGCGGGACTCCTTTATATGCGTGAAGGTGAAAATCGGCAGAGTTGATGGGGCGCGCGGCGCCGCTGCGGGGGTAAGCCCGGCTAGAACATGTCGATCTTCAGATACATGCGCATCCCTTCGCGTATGGGGTACATAGTTGCGGTCTAACCCATACATGATAGCGTGCGCAGGCAAACCTGCATATAACCCGCACGGAATGAGTGGACATAGCCGTTGGGGACGTTCATTAACGACTAGTCGTTTAAGAACGTCCCCAACGGCTAACAAAGGGACTGTCGCTTTGTCACATTCTAGAGCGTTTGAAGCAGAGCGATGAAAAAGCGTACGCCCTGGAGGTAGGCGCGGCGGGTGATGCGCTCGTTGGTGCCGTGGACACCGCGCTCGCACTCGTCATCGTCTACCACAAAGGCCGAGAAGCGAATGCACTCGGGGCAAATGCGCTGGTAGTTGGCAGCATCGGTCGCGCCAATCACGGTCGAGGGAACGATACCGATAGGAGCTCCGCCCGCCGCTGATGATCCGTTTTCCTCCGTCCCCTCTGGATCACGGAAATAGCGGGCGGCGATGACGCGGACGGTCTCGAGTCCCGGTCCGCCGATGCGCGGAGACGGCGAGGGTTCGGAGCTGCCAGGACCGAGCTCGATCTCGACACGGTCGGCGAGCCCCGCCTCGGCAACGGCGACGCGGCAGCAGGCCACGACATCGGCCACACTCGTGCCCTCGAGCATGCGGAAGTTAATGTTTGCCCACATATCCTGCGGCATTACGTTGGCGCCGGTGCTGCCACCCTCGATCTGGGTCGGTGCACAGGTGGTGGTCACGAGCGGATAGAGCTTCTTGCTGGCGAGGCACTCGCGCACGATGGCGTCCTTGTTGGAAGCAATCTCGTCGGCCGTGTAGAGCTCCAGCTCGACGAGCTGTGCGGCAAGCAGGTCCGTGACGCGCGTCGGCCACTCGATATCGCAGATTGCGGTGATGGCACGGCTCAACACCTCGAGCGACGTGCCGCCGTAGGGGTTGGAAGAATGCCCACCCGCGCTCTTTGTCTTGAGCACAATGTCGGCATAACCCTTCTCAGCCAGGTCGGCGTGCATGAGCCAACCCTCGCCCGCGTTGTACTCGGCAGCCGAAACAATACGGTAGTCACCCTCGTCGATCAGATATTCAAGTTCAACACCGCGCTCCTCGAGCACGCGGCCGATAGCTCCAGCGCCGTACTGCGTGGTTTCCTCGTCCTGGCCAAAGGCGAGCAACAGCGAACGCTTGTGCTCCCAGCCGTGCGCCAACGCATACTCAACCGCCTCGAGAATGCCTGCGACCTGATCCTTCATGTCGATAGCGCCGCGACCCCAAATGTAGGTGTCGTCCACCTGTCCGCTAAAGGGGGCGTGCGTCCAGTCGGCCTCGGTACCCGGCACCACGGGGACCACGTCCATGTGGCCCATGAGCATGACGGGTTTGAGGGCGGAGTCGGAACCGCCAAGCGTCACCAACAGCGAGTGGTCGATAAGCTCGACCTCGCCCGCCGCAAACACGCGCGGCCAGGCCTGCTGCATATAGGCGCGCAGGTCGTCGAAGGGCTGCCAGTCCACCGCCTCGGCATCCATGCTCGAGATGGTCGGAAACGACAGCACGCGGCCCAAGCGCTCGCACGCGCCGGCCTCGTCCATATCGGCAAAATCGTCCTCATGCGCAAAGAAGCGCCAAACCTCGGCCATGACATCCTTTCGATTGTGACGACAAAGGCCGCCCCACGGGAGCGGCCCTGCAACGTAGGCGTTTGCGCCGGTTATTTGTCCTCGAGATAGCGAGAGAGGAACTCGCGAGTGCGCTGGTGCTTGGGATTGCCGAAGAGCTCGGCCGGCGCGGCGTCCTCGAGTACCACGCCCTTGTCCATAAAGACCACGCGGTCGGATACGGTTCGGGCAAAGGCCATCTCATGCGTGACGACGACCATGGTCATGCCGTCGGCAGCGAGCTTGCGCATGACCTCGAGCACCTCGCCCACGATCTCGGGGTCGAGCGCCGAGGTCGGCTCGTCAAACAGCATGATCTGCGGATTCATGCACAGGGCACGAGCGATGGCCACACGCTGCTTTTGACCACCGGACAGGCGACCCACGGCGGCGTGCGCGAACTTTTCGAGTCCCACGCTCGCCAGATGCTCCATCGCGACCTTCTCGGCCTCGGCCTTGCTCATCTTTTTGAGCGTGACGGGCGCGAGCGTGCAGTTGTCGAGCACGTCCATATTGTTGAACAGGTTGAAGCCCTGGAACACCATGCCGATGTCCTCGCGCAGCTTATTGATATTGCAGCGCTCGGCCGTAAGGTCCTGGCCGTGGAACCAGATGTGGCCCGCGTCCGGGGTCTCGAGCAGGTTGAGGCAGCGCAGGAAGGTCGACTTGCCCGAGCCCGAGGCGCCGATAATGGTGACGACCTCGCCGGGATTGACAGCGAGGTCGATGCCCTTAAGCACCTCGAGCGAGCCAAAGCTCTTGCGCAGGCCCTCGACGCGGATAAGCGGCTCATTGGTCTGTGCGGCGGCCGCGGTGCCGGTAGTGGCGGTATCTGCCATGATGATTCTCCTCGTCTTGAGCCTAGTTGGAGCTGGGCAGCGTTGCCGGGGCCTCGGCGCCAAGCTTTTTGCCAAAGGCCTCGAGCAGGCGGCTCGCCACGAGCGTCAGGATCAGGTAGACCACGAGCGCCACGCAGTAGACCTCCATCTGGCGGTAGTACACGCCGGCGACCGTGGTAGTAGCGTACATGAGGTCAAACACGCCGATGACCGAAAGCACCGACGAATCCTTGATGTTGATGATGAGCTCGTTGGTGAGCGCCGGAATCGCATTTTTAATGCCCTGGGGGAACACGACCTTGCGCATGGCTTGCCACTGTGACAGACCCAGCGAGCGCGCTGCCTCGGCCTGACCGGGGTCGATGGACTCGATGCCGCCGCGCAGGACCTCCATCATGTAGGCGGTAGAGTTGAGCGAGATGGTGACGAGGCCGGCAGTGAAGGTACTCCAGATCTGGTTGGCCTGGGCGGTCTCGAAGCCCATGCCGCGCAAAACGGTGAAGCCCGCGTAATAGATGAGTAGGCCCTGGACCATCATGGGCGTGCCACGCACGATGGTGGAGTAGATGGTCGCAAAGCCGCGGCCGACACTCTTAAAGAAGCGCACCAGGTCGTTGTCCACGCGATCGAAGGTCTGAATGCGCAAAAACACAAAGAGCAGCGCAAGGAAAAAAGCGATGACGGTGCCGAAGGTCGCAAGTGCGATGGTGATCTCGATGCCGCGGATAAAGAAGTCCCCGCTCTTGTAGGTCATGTAGACCAGGCTCGACAAAAAGTCGCTGGGGTTGGAGTCCGAGACAATACTCACCTGCACCAGGTCGATAAACGACATGACGCAGCGGTCGACAAAGAAGATCGCCGCGATGACGACCACGACATAGCTGCCCAGGCGCGCGCCGCGACGGAAACGCTCGGATGCAAACGGTGACTTTTCGCGATAGTCGCTCCAGTGCATAACCTTGGTGACGAGCGCTGCCGCCGACACGACGATCCAGGCCCAAAGAATCGCCCAAAGGCAATCTTGGAAGATGCCGGTGGGCGCCAAAAAGCTCAGCGGCGTGGGGTTGCGCTGGCTAAATGCCAAGCCGAGCGCCGCGATAACGCTCGTGCCCAGGTACACATAACGGTGGTCGGCCTTGATAAAGGAGGCCAGACGATTGATGCCTTTCATGCTGCCTCCCTATGCCGGCTGACGGTCGAGGCACGCGTCCCACATTTGGTCGCGCTCCTCTTGGCTAATGCCCTTGAGTGTCTTGTCGATGAGCTTAAGCAGTTTGTCCGATCCCTTGCGGCAACCGACATTCGCCGTGACCTCCTGCTTAAAGCCCTCGCCCTCGGCAAAGTGGATGGGGACGATACCGGGATTTTGGGCCATATAGCCCTTTTCGTTCTCAGTGTTGTAGGTCACGGCGTCGCACGTGCCCTGCAGCAGATTCGAGAACACCGTGGGGACCGAATCGACCGGGTTCTTGTGCACAACGCCCGGAATCTCGTCGATGACGGTATCGAGCATGGTGTCCTTTTGGCCGAGCACCGTGGCACCGCTGAAGTCGCTGAGCTTGGTGGCGTTTTGGTAGGGCGAGCCCTCTTTTACGAACAGGCCAAAGTAGCCAATGAAGTACGGGTCGGAAAAGCCGACGGACTCCTCGCGCTCGGGCGTGGCGCTCATGCCGGCGATGATGAGGTCAATCTGGCCGTTGTTGAGCGAGTCGATAAGGCCCGAGAAGCTCTGCTTGACGGCAACGGGCTCGCCGCCGAGAGCCTTGCAGACGATCTTGGCGATCTGCACGTCGTAGCCATCGGCGTAGGCTCCCTGCACGTTATCGATGGGGATCGTGAACTCGCTGGCCTCGGAAACCTGCCAGTTGTACGGGGCGTAGGCCGCCTCCATGCCAATGCGGATCTTATCCTTGCCGATCACAGAATCGGACAGGTCGTCGCGACCGCCGCCCGTCGTGGACTGAACTACTTCCAGCGTGGAGGGACGCTGGCAGCCGGCAAGTGCGCCGGCGACGACAGAAGCGCTCGCAGCGAGAGCGCTACCCAAAAAGATGCGACGGCTGCATACCGGCTGTGGATGCGCGTCGCGTTGATGGGGAGAATGCATAATCTGCCTTCCCTGTTGAATCGTATGCTGACGACTTAACAGGATATACGCCAGCGACCAGCAGCGCAGCACAAGCTCGAAAAATTAATAGACACACGGTAGTCATTGGGAGCGTCGATGTTTTGGCAATGCCAGCAGGCGCCACCCAGAGCGAACAAGTTAGCATGAAAAAGGCAAGGCATAGACCTTCTGGTCATGCCTTGCCTTTTGAATGACAAATTGTCGCTCTGGGCGGCGCGCAGCGTCGACCGGTCCGCCGTTCGTCAGAACGGCGGAACCTCTAGAGCAAGGTGGCGCTAAAGCTGCGGACGTCCGTCTCGCCCGGCGCCAGCGTGATGGTGTTGACCTTGTGCTCAAAGACGTCGTCCTCGGTGTCCATGGTGGTGTGACCGGTCCAAGGCTCAAGCGCCACAAACGGGGCGTCGTTGGCGGCAGACCACACGCCGATGTACTTAAAGCCCTCAAAGTCGATCTTGACGCCGTGACCAGACTTGCAACCGCGCAGCGTGAGCGTGGAGCCCGGGGTATCGGTGAACATGATGGCGTCGTTATCGAAGCTGCGGTGCGTGATGGGCAGCACGTCCGAGTTATCGGGGGCCTTGTAGCTGCCCTCGAACGTCATAAGGCCATCGGGCGTGATGACGGGGGCCTCGTTAGTCCAGGCCTCGGTAAACGCCAGCTCGTAATCCTCGAACGCCTCGTCCTCGGCACCGGGGGCGGGCACGTTAAATGCGGGGTGGCCGCCCACCGAGAACGGCAGGTCCATGTCGCCGGTGTTGGTGACGGCAAAGGTCTGCGTGAGGGTGGCGTCGCCGGTCAGGGCATAGGTCATGTTGAGCTTAAAGTGGAACGGGAACGCCTTGAGCGACTCGGGCGTGTCGGTAATCTCGTAGGTGACAGACGAGCCATCCTCAGAGACCTCGACCAGCTTGTGCTCGACAATGCGCGCGAGTCCGTGGCGCGGCATCTCGCAGGTGCCGGCCGCAGACGTTGCCGTGTTGTTGCGCAGCGAGCCCACAATGGGGAACAGGATGGGCGCATGCTTGCCCCAAAAGGCGGGGTCGCCCTGCCACAGATACTCGTTGCCGTCGAGAGCAAGGCTCGTGAGCTGGGCTCCCATGGAATCGATGGCCGCGGTGAGGCCGCCGCGCTTGATGGTAGTGACGGTGGACATGCTACTTCCTCCAAAAATAAACAATAGTGTCGAGGGCTATTGTCCCACTCTTGGCGGCGGGACGGGACGGCAGGCGATTATTGAGTAGCCATAGCGGAATGAGCGGCAAACGCCTACTGGGTATCCACGTAAAGGTCGAACCCGCCCTGCGGCGTGGTGTCGACCGTATCGGGCGCCTGCGAGTTAAAGCTCACGGGAACCATGCGCTTTGAGGCGCGGAAACGCGTACCGTCGGTGGCGACGGGCGGCTCATCGACCGTGAGCTCGTAGTCACCAGGCTTGAGCTCGATACCGTCACCTTCGGAATTGACGTATTGGTACTCGTCGACCGCTTGCCCCTTGAGCGTGCGACCCACAATATGGACGAGCATCTGGCTGTCGCCGCGCGCAGTGTCCCACGTCGCGCCGTCCTTGACCTCGACCGACACATGTACCGAGCGCGTGCGGCCGAGCGATTGCTCGACAGACATCTCGACCTTGGCGGCGTCTCTTCGCTGTTGTTCAACATGACTCCAAACGCTACCAATTACCGAGCATGCGATAACGCCGGCCATAAAGGCGATAAGGATGGGGCCGAGCGGCGAGCGACGTCCCGCATCTTCCTCGTGAGACAGATTGGGGCGACGTGTGGGCGCGAGCGCCTGGGCACCCTGCGAGGGCACGTCGAGAATGCTGAAGGATGCCGTGCTGTCGGGGTCGATGGTGTGGCGCGGCTGCGGGGTCTTTGCCGGCGAGATCGACATGTCGGCTGGCTCGCCGAGCGTGGCCGTAGCATCGGCTTTGGCCTCGTCTGCCTCGGCCTGGGCCCAAGCTTGTTCGAAGGTCAGGGGATCGACAGGGCCGAGGGCGGCGTCCGAGTCGGCGGCGACGTCGTTGCCAGTCTCGTCCTCGTCGATCGACACGTCACGCGACGCAGGCTCGTCCCACCCCTCGTCCGGAGCCTCACCCTCGCTGTACCACCATTCAAAGTTATCGATATCCATACGGGGCGCCCCTTAGGCCTCGCAAATAAACACTTGCTAGTTTTATACCCCCAGACGGCACGGCGGCTCGCCGGCACAGATAGGAAAACCATCACAACATTCGACGCTTTTCCTCGTTTTCGAGCTTTTCATCGAATGTTGTGACGGTTTGGGCGGCAGCCACGCCGCGAATGTGACAAAGGGACTGTCCCTTTGTCACATTCTGTTAGAGTTGCAGGGATTGAATCCCGCTTATTCATGCGACATTGGAGTGACAACCTTGATCGCCGCAACCACGCCTAAAAGCAAGTCAACCGCCGCCGCGCTCTCCCCCGCGCGCACCAAGCTCTGCCTGGCGCTGCTCGTGTTGTTAGGCTTTTCGCTCGGCTGCTCGGAGTTCGTGGTCATCGGCATCGAGAGCGACCTGGCGACGGAGCTCGGCATCTCGCTTGCCACCGCGGGCCATCTCATCAGCGTGTTCGCGCTCGTCTACGCTATCGCCACGCCGGTGCTTGCGCTCAGCACGGGGCGTTTTCGCCGCTACCAGCTGCTCGTGTGCTACAGCATCGTCTTTGTGCTCGGCAACCTGGTCATGGCGTTGGCGCCCAACTTCCAGGTGCTGTTTATCTCGCGCATTGTCCTGGGCTCCGTCTCGGGCGCGCTGCTCGCCGTGGGCGTAACGTACATCCCCGAGCTGCTGTCTCCGCAGCAAACTTCACTTGCCATCTCGGTGGTATATGGTGCGTTTTCCGTGGCAATGGTCTTTGTCACTTCGATCGGCAAGTTTGTGGCCGACACGCTCGATTGGCACGTGGCCATGTACAGCACGCTGACCTTTGCCGTTTTGATCTGCGGAGCGCTTGTGGCGTTTATGCCGCGCTCCGGTCAGACCGATGAGCCCGCCACCTTCCGCGAGCAGGCGGGGCTGCTACGCGAGCCGAGCATCATCACCGGCATGCTCATCTTTTTGTTTGGCGTGGGGTCGGTCTACGTTTTCTACGGCTATGTGACGCCTTATCTTGAGCAGGTGCTGGGCATGGGCACGGTCGAGGCCAGCACCACCCTTATGGCCTACGGCGTGTTCTGCCTGATCTCGAACATCCTGGGCGGATGGATCGACGCGCGCTTCGGTATGAAGGCGCTGCTCGTGACGTTTGTGCTCCAGGCCGCGGCGTTACTCGGACTGTTTGCCGTTGGCGGCACCATGCCCCTCGCGCTTGCCTTCGTCTTTAGCCTGGCGCTGCTCATGTACCTGTTCTCGGTCTCGTGCATCACGCACTTTATGGACGTGGCCCGCAGCCGCCATCCCAAATCGATGGTGCTCGCGAGCTCGGTGGAACCCATGGCGTTTAACGTCGGTATCTCGTTTGGCACCGCGGTGGGCGGCGCCGTGGTAAGCGGCATTGGCATTGCCTACGTGGGCGCCGTTGGTGCCGTGTTCTCGCTCGTAGCCTGGGTGCTCACGCTGGTGACGATCAAGCTGGCACGCTGGGAGCGCCGCCGCGGGTAGCGCAATTGCAGCCAAAAGCCGCAGCACCGCCCACCATCTTTTGACCGCCTGGCGTTCGCTCCCGCAGCCATGCAACACGTCGCCCAAGTCAGCATCTTTCCCGGCGCTATTTAACCACGCAAAACGCATCCTGTTAAGATTACCGCTATCGTTTTTCGCAATCTGAAAATCGGTAGAATCGCAGGTAAAGCTTTCGTAGTCTGAAGTGGTCAATCCACACGAAAGGGGTTTACCACATGGACAAGAAAGCAGTTGTAATCGCCGGGGCCGGCAGCACCCACACTCCCGGCATCATCCAGAGCCTATTGCAGAAGAAAAACGAATTGCCGCTGCGCAAACTCGCCCTGTACGACATCGACGAGAAGCGCATGCATCTCGTCTACGACATCATGAAGCAGTTCATCGAGCAGGAAGCTCCTGACATTGAAGTTGTCGTGACGACCGATCCCGAAAAGGCATTCACCGATGTCGACTTCGTCTTCGCACAAATCCGCCAGGGTGGCCTTCAGATGCGTCGCCAGGACGAGCGCATCCCTCTCAAGTACGGTTGTGTAGGACAGGAAACCTGCGGCGCCGGCGGTTCGATCTCCTATGGCATCAGGTCCATCCCCGGCGTCTTCGACCTCGTACGCTACGCCAAGAAATACAGTCCAGACGCCTGGATCCTCAACTATTCCAACCCCGCCGCAGTTGTCGCCGAGGCCACACGTCGCGAGTTTAACAACGACCATATCCTTAACATCTGCGATATGCCCACGGCTATCTTGCTCTCGTACTCTAAGATGCTCGGACTTCCCAGCTGGCGCGATATCGACCCCATGTATTTTGGACTCAATCACTTTGGCTGGTTTACCAAAATCTACGACAAGCAGGGACGCGATCGTCTGCCGGAGCTCCGTCAGATGATTCTCGAGCACGGCATGGCCGTGAGCGACAAGCATCACAAGGACAAGGACTGGATGCACACCTGGGGTCAATACGTCAAGATTGTGAAGGACTATCCCGAGTATCTGCCCAACAGCTACCTGCAGTACTACCTGTACTCCAAAGACATGGCAGATGACATGGACCCCAACTGGACGCGCGCCGACAACGTCATCAACGGACGCGAGAAGGAGATGTTTGCCGAGCACGACAAGTACCTGGCAGATCCCGCCAATTACAAGAGCCCCGTACAGAGCTTCACGGTCTTTGGCGACTTTATCGTCGACGCAGCCGCCTCTATCGCCTACAACAAGTGCGAACGTTATCTCGTAATCGTCGAGAATAACGGCGCCATCCCCAATCTGCCCGATGACGCCATGGTCGAGGTCCCCGCCTACCTGCGCTCTTGGGGCCCCGAACCCATCAGCCAGCCTGCTATCCCCACCTTTTACAAGGGGCTTATCGAAGAGCAGAATGCCAGCGAGAAGCTCGCCGTCGACGCATATTACGAGCATTCCTACCAGAAGGCACTCGAAGCCATCGCGATCAACAAGACCGTCCCTTCAACTACCGTCGCGCGCCAAATCCTCGACGACCTGATCGAAGCGAACGGCGATTATTGGCCGACCCTGTCCTAACTCCCCGCGCATCGAAGGAACATCATGAAAGAAAGCAAGCTCTACAGCGAGTTCCAGAGACTCGGCAAGGTGCTCATGGCGCCGGTCCTCCTCCTGCCCGTTTCCGGCATTTTGGTCGGTCTGGGCTCCGCCCTTTCCAATGCTAACCTCATCTCGCTCTGCCCGTTTTTGGGCACCGAGCCGATGGTGATCTTTAGCACACTCATCAAAGCAGCCGGCAACGTTATCAATGGTAACATCTCGGTTCTCTTTGCGATCTGCATTGCCTACGGTTACGCCAAGGCCGAGAAGGCGACCGCCGCACTCTCAGGCTTCATCGGCTACATGACCATGAACACGATCATGGGTCAGCTGCTTATCCTGCTGGGCACCATCGATCCCGCCAACCTGCAGACCGGTCAGAACGCCATCCTGGGCGTAACCACACTCGACACCGGCGTATTCGGCGGCATCATCATCGGCTTGGTAGTCGCGTGGATCCACAACCGATTCTATAAGGTGCAGCTTCCGCCGGTGCTCGGCATCTTCAACGGCACACGCTGCGTCCCCGCCCTCACCGTCGTTTTCGCGAGCCTAGTGGGCGTTGCGCTCGCCTTCGTGTTTCCGTTTGTGCAAACCGGCCTAAAGGCCGCCTCGACACTCATCGATTCCACCGGGGTGTTTGGCGCGTTCATCTATGGCTTCTCCGAGCGCATGCTTCTGCCCTTCGGCCTGCATCATTTCATCTACCTGCCGTTTTTCTTCACTTCTCTGGGCGGTAGCATCCAGGTTGACGGCCAGACCGTCGAAGGTGCTGTCAACATCTACAACGCCATGCTCAACACGCCCGGCATGATGTACGACATCGACATCTCAAAATACGTCATGAACGGCAAGGTGCTGTTCGCCATGTGCGGCCTGCCCGCGGCGGCACTCGCCATCTACCACTGTGCCCGTCCCGAGAATAAAAAGAAGGTCGGTTCCCTCATGATCGCCGCCGTTATCCCGGCCGCCATCATGGGCATAACCGAACCGCTCGAGTACTCCTTCCTCTTTGTAGCGCCCGTACTCTATGTGGTCCACGCTCTGCTGTGCGGCATCGCGTATGTACTCACCTACCTGGTACAGTTCAATGTGCCCGGGCCTTCCGCCTTCGGCGGACCGCTCCTCTCGTGGATCTTCAACGGCATCATGAACGCCGATAAGGGCTCCAACTGGTTCTGGCTCATTCCGCTCGGCATCGCTTACTTCGGGATCTATTACGTGCTGTTCCGCACCTTTATCAAGAAATTTGACCTCAAGACCCCGGGCCGCGAGGATGATGACACGCAGGCAGCGGATGACACGTCGGCCATCGACTCCAAAGCACCTGTCCAGGTAAGCGAGCTCATCCCGCAGATCGTGGAAGCCGTGGGCGGCGCCGATAACATCTCGGGTGTCAACGCCTGCTTCACTCGCCTGAGGCTCAGCCTCAAAGACACCGCCCTGGTCAAGGACGATAGCGTCTTCACCAAAGACCTCGGCGCCAGCGCCATCGTGCACGTTGGCGGCGGTGTTCAGATCGTTTACGGCAATAAAGCTTCTGTCTACAAAGTCGAAATGAGAGAATACTTGGGCATGGAATAAATCCGTCCCATAGCTTCACCACAATGCTCCGGAGATGGCATATCCGCTCCGGGGCATTATTGTTTGGAGTGATTTGAATGTCGATGTACGAGGTCTATTCGAACCTCAGGTCTTGTATCGAAGACGTCGAGAAGGGCGGCAGCCTTGACGCCCACATCGCACTCTACGCCCTCTCCCATCACGACGAGGTCCCAGAGCTCTCAATAGAAGAACTTGCCCGCGCGTGCAATACATCGCCCGCGACCATCTCGCGCTTCTGCAGGCGCGTGAACGGCTCGAGCTTTCGATCGTTCAAAGAGCAAGTTGACGACTTCAACGCTTGGCTCCAGCGTGAGACAACCGAGGCAAGGGCGCATAAGCAAATCGATATACCCTGGTATTTCGATATCGTAGAGACCTCTTTGCTTGAAACAAAACGCCTGCTCACTGAGGATCGACTCGAGCAGGCCGTTGACTGGCTTCTCGATGCGCAAAATGTCTACGTATACGGAAGCTCATTCTCCAATCTCGCCGCCCGCTCACTCTGCGAAAAGCTGAGCCGCGTAAACCGACTGTGCTTCTCATTCGGCTCCGTCAAGGGACAGGAGACATCGCTCTGTCTGCTCCAACCCGACGATCTAACCATCTTTGTATCGTTCTCAGGAAAGACGAGCTATATCTTCAATCTTTACGTTGAGGCCAAGCGGCGAGGTTGCCGCGTTATTTGGATATCGAGCAACATGGCATTCGATAACAACGGGGCGCGTGAGCTCTTGCTACCCGTGAGCACGGAGTCACTCAGCGAGTATTCGACCGCCTTGGTTGAGGGCATGAGCCTACAAAGCGCGGTTAACGCTCTATATATCAGCTGTGCAAATCGACTTCGGGCGCAGCGCTAGCCGCAAACATGCTAGAACTGAAAAGAACGCCCTCACCGTCGCAAGGCGTCCGAATACACGATAGGCAGTGCCAAAAGAGAGCAGCGAGCACGTCATGTACTTGCCCATTCGCCCCAAAACAGCACAGGTCGGCGCCCGATTGAAGAATCGGACGCCGACCTGTATTAATCTTGATCGTGTGGTTGAGTCGTTTACTCCATACCCAGCAGCTCGCGCATCTGAGTTGCGTAGTTAGATGCCATGTTGCCGTAGACAATCTGCACGCCGCCGTTGACATGCACGATGCCACGCGCTTCGAGCTTTTCGGTAAACTCGGCGTCATCAACCACCTTGTCACAGTCATTGAGCTGGATGCGCAGACGGGTGAAACAGGCCTCGACAGACTTAATATTGTTGTCGCCGCCCACTGCCTCAACGATGGCGGGAATGAGGTCGCTGATCACGGTCTTGGGAGCCTTTTCGGCCTCGTCGTCGGACTCTTCCTCGCGGCCAGGGGTCTTAAGGTCCTTCTTAAGAATGATGAACTTGAAGACGAAGTAGTACACCACGAAGTAGATGGGGCCAAGGAACAGGATAACCTGCCAGTTGGAGCCCTTGGCTGCACCCATAATGCCGTTAAAAATCAACGACAAGAGCGGGCCACCGAAGGACGCGGAGCCAGCCACGTTGAACTGCAGGGCATAGGTCAGCGCATAGGCAAGACCAGCCATGAGAGCGTGGAACACGTAGAGGATGGGCGCGATAAACAGGAAGGAGTACTCGAGCGGCTCGGTAATGCCGGAGAGGATGCAAGGCACCACGATGGCGATCATGAGCGCTGCGGTCTTCTTCTTGTTCTTGGGAAGCGCCGTCTTGTAGAAGGCGAGTGCAGCGCCAGGCAGGCCAAACATGGCGAAGATAACCTTGCCGTTCATGACAAAACGGCTGACCTCGATGTTAAACGGCGTGTTGGCTGAGCCCAGGATCGCGTTGTAGATATTGATAGCGCCCTGAACAGTCTGGCCGTCGATGGTCTCGACGCCACCGAGCGACGTGAAGAAGAACGGCAAATAGACAAAGTGATGCAGGCCAAAAGGCAGGAGCATGCGTTCGCCGGCGCCGTAGACAAATGCACCAAAGGCACCCGTAGTCTTGATGAACTCGGACAGCGCACCGAGAGCGTTCTGAATAAACGGGAAAACAAAGGACATGACCAATGCGAGGATGCTGCATGAGAGCAGCGTCACCGCCGGGATAAAGCGCGTACCGTTGAAGATGGAGAACACGGCGGGCAGCTCAATCTTGTAGTAGCGGTTATGCAACCATGCGACGATTGCGCCCACCAGAAGACCGCCGATAACGCCAGTGTCGAGCGTGGTAATACCGAGGATCGTGCTCTGGCCCGTCGTAAGATTCGCGGGATCGATAACGCCAGTCGCCGTAAGGAACGTACCCATCACGGAGTTCATGCACATGTAGCCCAAAAAGCCACAGAGCGCCGCGGTAGCCTTCTCGGACTTGGCGAAGCCATAGGCGAGACAAATCGAGAAGATAACCGGAATGTTGTTCATAACGATGCCGGCTGCGGCCTTGAGAATCGAAAAGAAAATCGCAAAGCCCGGAGCAGCAAGCCAGGGAACAGCTGCCGTAAGGGTGGGGCTGGTAAAGGCATTGCCAAAGCCCTGGAGGATGCCGGCGATTGGCAGAATCAGCACGGGCGTCATGAGGACTTTGCCCAGGCGCTGGAACTTTGCCAGCAGCTCATCTTTGTTCATGGGATACCCCTCTTAAAGAAACGGGGCGTGCAGCTCTACAGCCCACACGCCCCATAACAGTTATCAAGCGATATGGAACTAGTTACTTAAGCTCCGGCCAATAATCCTTGTTCGCCTCGATGAGCTTGTCGAGCACCTTACGAGCCTTCTTAGCATCACCGACCAGACGATTAAGCGTGAGTGCCTGCAGAGCCTTCTCGTAGGAACCCTCCATCCAAGCCTCAACAGTCAGGCGCTCATAGGCGTACTGGTTCTCCATAAGACCGCGATAGAAGGTACCGATCTTGCCAACAGCATAGGGCTGCGGGCCATTGGCGCCCACGCTTGCCGCGACCTCGACCATGGCGTCATCGGGCATGCCCTCGATAATGCCGTTGTTGGGCACGATGACAATGAAGGTCTTGTTGGTGTTGCGATAAATGGCCGAGGTGATTTCCACGATCATATCGCCATGAGCATCGTTCTGCACAACCGAGGAGTTCTTTGCGGTGCCGACTTTGGCAACACGCTCGCACTCGGCAAACACGCGCTTCTCACGACCGTTGATGACCTCGTCGGAGCGAGTGTAGTCGGGGTCGAGGTGAGCGACCTTGTACTCGGGATACAGATAGTACTGCAGATACGTGTTGGGCAGATAGTCGGGGAAGTCCTCGAGCATGTCCTTGACCATGGCGTAGGTGTCGAGCCAGGACTGGTCACGCTGCTCGGCATCGGCAGGAAGGAAGCCGTTCTTCTCCGTGTACTCCTTAATCTGCGGGACGAGGTCATGGCCCTCTTCATCGTAGATGTGCTTGAACCAACCGAAGTGATTGAGGCCAAAGTACACGGGCTCCGTCTTGCTCATATCGCGACCGAGCAGGCGACCGTAAGAGCGCATGAGGTTGACGGGCTGATCGCAGATGTTGAGGACGCGATGCTCATCGGGCAGGACGCGCTCGAGACCATATGCCACAATAGCAGCCGGGTTGGTGTAGTTGATAATCCACGCCTCCGGGCTATGAGCGCGAACGTCGTTGACGATCTCAACCATGTCATGCATGGAGCGCATACCGTAAGCCATGCCGCCAGGGCCCACCGTTTCCTGACCGATGATTCCCATATGCAGCGGAATCTTCTCGTCCTTGCTGCGCATCTCGTAGCCGCCGGTACGAATCTGGCAGAGCACAAAGTCGACGTCGGTGTAAGCCTCGTCCTTATCGGTGGTGTAACCAAACTCCACACCGGGCTCCTCCTCGGCGAAGAGGATCTTACCAAACTCGCCAATCGGGCGCTGGCGCTCGGCATCGATGTCATAGAGCATCACGCGGTTCAGCGGCAGAATGTCCATGTGCTTGGTCAGGGCTTTAAGAATGCCAGGGCACCACGTGGAGCCGCCGCCAACGATCACAATATTGAGCTTATCCTTCATGTTCCGTCCCTCCAGGGTTGGCTGATCGGTGTTCTCGAAGACCTTGGGCTCCGCGGTTGTCCTCGGCTTGCTTCGTTTCGATTGTTATTTTGCGACTTGAGCTCATTTGCAAACCCCTGCGCAGGTCAATGCGAAACGGGGACACATGATTTCGCTCACGACACAGATATGTGTAGGCCGACACGTACGTTTGCCCAGTTCATGGGTAATAGGCAATCTTGACCGATTACCGATTTCTCACCTGGCTACACAAAGCGGTACCATATGTACAGCGAGGTGCGAGGGGCTGAAACATCTTATGAAAGATCAAGAATCTTTTTATGATCATGTGCGAGCTGGCGAGAGCAAGCTCAACGATCTCGAAGGCGAGATCATGCGCTACATCATCGAGCTGCGTGATGATATTGACGATGTCACGCTTAAGAGCGTTGCTGAACGGTTCTTTGTCGCTCCCAACACGATCGTAAGGCTTGCCCATAAGCTTGGCTTCTCGGGGTTTACGGAGCTCAAACAATCGTATTCCGCCTCGCTCGACCGCAATCGATTCACTATCGAGACACTTCCGCTCGACACCCAGCTCGTACAAACCAAAGACCTGCTTAACGACCGGGTCATCGACTCGGTCGTGAGCCTTATCCAGGACGCCTCGCATATCGTGTTCTTCTGCTCGGGCTTTTCGAAATACCCGTGCCTCGAGATGGCTGAAAAGCTCAAAATAATGGGCAAGAATACCGATACACTCAGTGAACGCCACGTCATGAGGCACTACGCAGAACTGCTTGGCAAAAACGACCTGGTCTTCAGCGTTTCCGTAAGCGGCGAGACGCAGGTGTCTATTGACGCCACATCGATAGCCAAAACGCGCGGATGCAAAATCGTCACACTCACCGGCTTTTCTCGAAATTCTCTCTCGAAACTAGCCGACTACCCTATCTACACCGTGCAAAAAGAAATCCGCTTGGGCAGCATGGACCTCGACAGTCGATTAATGTTCTATTACGTTTTCGAATTGATATTTGAGCGCTACTTCAAACTGGCTAAGAAATAAAACTCTGTATGCGCCCGGCTTCGACTCTTTAGCAGCCTTCTATATGAAAGGTATCGTTCTATGCAACGCGTACTGTTTATCTGTCATGGGAATATCTGCAGATTCAGAAAAATGCCTAGCTAGTTAGGATCCCGGCGAACCATATCGCGTACCTTACGACGTTTTTACGACTTTGAGCCCCAATGCGATATTGCCGTGATGGAGAAAAGCAACTCCTTTCGCCTTTCCCCAGTAGCTGAAGAACGGAGAATCGAGCATAAGCATTCCTTTCCGGTCGTCTCAAACCTCTGCAATTTGGAGGGTAAATCGCGAAAGCTAATATCTCAAACACCAGAAAAATCAAGTCGATGACCTCGCTCAACATTCACGACGACCACCATCGCATGCTAGTTACAAGAAGCGGATGCACTAGTATTCTTTCAATCGACTTGCAAACCCCTTCAAGCGTCCAACGCAATGGCGTGCTTTCAGACGCAACGCCTCCTTGCGTCCGCATTATTGCTTTGTTAGACTCTACGGAAGAATTCAGCGCAGGCCCATATGCCAAGCCAGCGCCCCGGAAAGGAAAAGGATTCGTGAAGCTGTAGACGATACATATCGACGCCAATTTGCAAATTGCCATCTATCCAAGAATAAATCTGGCTGCACATTTGTCGTATCGTCTTTTCACTGATCCTCGTATATCCTAAACACTACCTTTGCGAGCATTGCCGTCGACTCATTTTCTTTCAGCTTGACTCGAGTCGACGGGCGTTCACGTTGGTCGGAACGAGCCAATCAGAGCATATGCGGCAAAACGCGGCCTCCCATGCCGAGGAGGCACAATGTCAAGAACCAATTTGAACAGCTCCACCACCCTCGTTCTTTCCCATATTACTTATGCATATCCTGGCAGCGCAATGCCCGCACTCGACAACGTGTCGGCGACATTTGCCCCCGGCTGGCACGGCATCGTCGGAGACAACGGGTGCGGGAAATCAACTTTCGTCCGCATTGCGTGCGGACTTCTGATTCCAGATCGCGGCGTCGTTTCACCGCGTCTCGTCTCCGCATATTGCGCGCAAGAAGCCGGAGTCGAACCGCCCATGCTCTTCGATTTTGCGTGCGACTTCGCCCCGGCGACCACGCACCTCAGAAGGATGCTCCGCATCACCGATGATATGCTCTGGCGTTTTTCCGAGCTCTCCGGTGGCGAGCAGAAGAAAATTCAAATAGCCGTCGCGCTTTGGCAGAATCCCGATCTTCTGGCAATGGATGAACCGACTAACCATGTGGACGCAGAATGCAGAAGGCAGATTTGCAAAGCACTCGCCGAGTACAAGGGTATTGGCCTCCTCGTCTCGCACGACCGTGCGTTGCTCGACTCCTTGGCAAAGGACTGCCTGTGCTTTGAGTCGGGGCACGTCACCATGCGCCCCGGCAACTACTCCCAAGCTCGCTCGCAGGCGAATCTGGAGCGCGAAAGCGCGGCGCGGGCCAAATCGATTGCGCGATCCGAAGAAAAGCGCATGAGGGCTGAGTATATCAGGCGCGTTGAAAACGCCTCACGGTCCGCATCCAAGAGAAGCGCCCGTCATGTCGATCCGAAGGATCACGACGCGAAAGCACGAATCAAACTCGCCATTCTCACTGGCAGAGACGGCGTTGCGGGCAAGCTCGCTTCGCGCATGGACTCCCGAATCCAGCGCGCGCAAGCCGCCGTCGACGCCCACCATGTCGAAAAGCGCTACGAAAGCACCTTGTGGATGGAAGCGCAACCCAGCCCGCGCAAAACACTGATTCACGTCAGCTCAGATTGCATACCGTGCGGCCCGAGGCAATCTTTGCGGGTTCCCGAGATTTATCTGGGAAATACCGATCATCTGGGCATAAGCGGCCCCAACGGAGCGGGGAAAACAACACTGGTCAAGCATATCCTGGAGATATTGGAAGGCCGCAAGGCCACGGGATTGGACATTCGCACGCTGTATATCCCTCAGGAAGTCGACGATTCATCCTCAATTGAATTCCTCTCGGAAATCAAGGACCTGCCCCAAGCCGAACGTGGAGCCCTGCTTTCGATCGTTGCGCAACTCAATTCGGATCCCGAACGAATATTGTCCGGCGAGAACATCAGCCCGGGGGAGCTGCGGAAGCTCATGCTCGCCCGCGGTATACTAGATGCCCCCGAAATCATCGTCATGGACGAACCCACGAATCACCTGGACCTGCACTCGGTGGAGGCACTCGAGCGAGCGCTTTCCGCCTTTCCCGGCGCGCTTGTTTTGGTGAGCCATGACGAGCAGTTCCTCTCGGCCTCATGCCCCCTCCGCTTGGATTTGGCCCCAGAAGAGGAGCACACTATTGGTCAGCCCCTCCTCTAGCGCTCAGGCATGTCTTCTGCAAGCCGCCTTCTTCTGATATCCCCTCCCCCGTTTTGCAAGCAACTCAGCGCAAATGGCCCATCCCCCTCAGCCTGAAGGCTCAGCGACACCAACGATACCGACGATTCAATATCTGGATGTCCATATTTGCCCCATCTGGGTGATTATTAAATTGTGTTTGTTCCGTGATTGAATACTTTGTCATCATTACGCCCCACTTCTTCTCATCAGAGGACGTCGAGAACGACAGGTCCTTGCGAAATAATCCCAGCTCAGAAGCTTATGGCATGATGTGCTCACCGAGTGCTCGATGACGATTGACGAATCGTCGGTAATATCCAATTTTAGGAAAGAGGTGTGTATGACCCGACCGAAGATCATGCGCGGACCGTTTGAATGCGGCTCCATCTCAACAACCAGTACGGCAATGTCGTCTATAAAGGAGTCTTCGGCGAGCATGCCGACTTGTTCTGAACGAGCTGTTCGACATGCCCTGAAGGCCGAAGAGATGTTCTCTCGCGTCATGTATCGCCAGATTCTTTGTGCCCACACGAAGCTCCATGGGGCAATGTTTGGGGACGATGATCTTCATGCCGCAACAAGAAATGTCGAGGAGATCTTGCGCAACGTCCTGCGCCTCTATCTCGATGTCCACGGCGAGCCGCAACGCGGAGTCAGCAAATAATTGGATTGAGAGGAGTTCGAGTATGAGGAAATTGAATCAGTTTATGAAGTTAGATTGGGAAGCTTTTGCGAAAGGCAAGCGTTTCCTTTGTGTCGGAGGTGGTAAATGGGTTGATTAAAACACCAAAGAGCATCGCGGCACCAAGATCGACGTGGTGATCACAACCGATAACACGCAGTATCACCAAAACGAAGGCGAGGTGGTCAGCAATCGTTTCGAGAAGCTTTCCATCAAGGTTTCGAACGATATCGAGATTCCCGTCAATCAGCACGTCATTCCCACCGGCGTGGTCGCAAAGGTTTACGGTGATTATCGCAACCAGTTGTCCATCACGGCGGACGGCATTACCGTCATCCCCGCGAAGGGCTAGGTGATTGTGGTGCGTTACTCCAGTGGCGCACCGGTGTTAGCGCCGGGCGATTTTAGCCGCTAATAGTCAAACGATTTTGACCAATCCCGGTCACCGAATAATGGCCACCGTGCCTCCCCGCCGCCACTACGCTGGTGGTGCCAACACGCCGGCGTTAGGAGGACCATTGAGGTGAACGAGAGACACGATGACCTACAGGAGATTATAGACGCGGCGCTCCGGGAGATGGCCGCGGAGGAGGGCGACGGGTTCGACCCGCAGGCATGCAACCTCGCTGAGTTCTGCAGGAGGACGGGGCTCACCCGCTCCCGCGCGAGGACGGTCAGGGCCCACGGGTTCAGGGCCCTGCCCCACGGGAACAGCGGGAGGAGGGCCGCGCCGGGCGTGCTCGCCGGCCACACCGGCCTGGTGGACGACCTCCTGCGGAAGGGCGTCACCAACTCGCAGGTGATATTCGAGCGGCTGCTCGGCCAGGGCTACGCCGGCGGCCTCACAACGGTGAAGACCTACATCGCCGCGCACCGGGACCTCGTGCCCGCGAAGAGGCGGCAGGCGGCCCCGCAGGGCTGCCGCGGCCAGCGCTTCAGGACGGCGCCCGGAGAGGCCTACCAGATGGACTGGGGCTTCGTCGCGGTCGAGCGCCCTGGCGGGGAGCGGGCGCGGATCGCCTGCTTCGCCATGGTCTGCCACCATTGCGGGGGCGCCCACGTCGAGTTCTTCCCGAACGCGCGCCAGGAGAACCTCCTCATCGGGATGCTGCACGCGTTCTCGGCGCTGGGCGTGCCCGCGACCGTGCTCACCGACAACATGAAGAGCGTGGTCGTCCGCCGCGATGCCGACGGCCGGCCCGTCTGGCAGGCCGACTACGCCGAGTTCATGGGCGTCGTCGGCTTCCGCACCAGGTTGTGCAGGCCGCGCCACCCCTATACGAAGGGCAAGGTGGAGAGGCTCGTCCGCTTCGTGAAGGGGAACTTCCTCGCGGGAAGGTCCTTTACCGACCTTGACGCCCTCAACCGGGAGGCCGCCCTCTGGTGCGCCGAGCAGGGAGGCCGCTGGCGGCGCGCGGCGGCATGCGTCCCGATGCGCGAGCACGAGGCGGCGTGCTCGGCGAACACCAGGCCGCTCGAGGTCACGGCCGAGGTCGAGCGGTACCTGTGCCCGCGCCGGAAGATCTCCTTCGACGGCTTCGTGAGCTTCGAGGGGCACCGCTACGGCGTGCCCTACTGGTACGTCCGCCGCGAGTGCAGGATGAACCGGGAGGGGCGCGTGGTGCACATATACAGCGACGACCTCTCCCGCGAGCTCGTCGCCCACGCTGTCGGCACCGGCGCCGACAGCTGGTGCGAGGGGCAGTGGGAGACATCGCCGGCGCAGCCCGAGGAGCTGCCGACCCAGCCGGTGGGGACCGTGGTCGAGCAAATCGCCCCGCCCAGGACGAAACCCGGTTTCGAGAGGTTCGACTTCGGGAGGGCCGAATGATGGCGGGCGCGGGGGCGAGCCCCTACGAGCTCGCGAGCGACGCCGCGTCGAGGCTCGGGATCGCCGTCGGGGCGGAGGAGCTCGCGACCCTCGCCTCGGACCTCGACCTCGGCGACGGGGAGATGGCCGCCGTGGCAGCCACCTTCTCCTACTTTGCGGAGAAGAGGAGGCTCGCCTCCATCGAGACGCTGCTGAGGCTGAGCAGGCTGCCCAGGCGCGAGCCCAAGACCTTCGAGGGCTTCGACTTCTCCAGGATCCAGGGCCGGGACGCGGCCGCGCTGGGCAAGCTCCCGTCGCTGGCCGACCTCTACGCGCACCGCAACGTCGCCTTCGTCGGGCCCGGCGGCATAGGGAAGACGCACCTCGCGCAGGCCTACGGGCGCGAGTGCTGCATGCGGGGGCTCAAGACCTACTACATAAAGGCGACCGAGCTCAGGGACAGGTTCCAGAAGGCCGTCCAGCGGGGAAACACCTCGCGGGTCGTCTCCTCGCTCGTCAAGCCGTCGTGCCTCATCGTTGACGAGGTGGGAAGATGCGTCTACGACAGGCCGTGCACCGACCTGTTCTTCGATGTCGTCGACAGGCGCTACGAGAAGGAGGGGCCGAACGCGATGGTCCTCACGAGCAACATCGCCCCGAGCGGGTGGGATGAGTTCTTCACGGGCGACGACACGCTCCTCTGCGCCCTCGACAGGCTGTTCGACAAAGCGTCGGTGTTCGTGATGCGGGGCCCGAGCTACCGCGGCAGGGAGCTTGACACCTACTCGGTGGAGGCCGTCCCCCAGGCGGTGAAGGTGAGGGGGATCCAGCCCGAGGGGATGTAGGAATGCGATAGGAAAGTCATAGATGCGGGCGTGTTGGCTAAAATGGGTCGGCCGGGATTGGTCAATCTCGGCCGACTATATTTGGCTAAAATAATCCGACGCTAACACCGGCGATCGTGTATTCGACCCCCAGCGCAAAGCTTTGTGTGCTGGGGGTCGCTTTATTTGCGGTCGCCGCGTGCGTTTATTGCATCGGGCTATTCGTGAACACCATTCTTGCGCCCATCGCCATAGAGTCCAGTACGGTGGTGGCGTTTGGCGGCAACCTTACCTCCGCAGCGGCCACTCTTAGCCTCGCTGGGACCATGTTGTTTGCGGGAGGGATCACACATTACGTCATGCTATCTGAATCAACACGGTTGCATGCACGCATTAGGAAGGGGCTCTTTGATCCACGTTACGGGAATCCTCTACACCTGCGAGAAGGCGAGCTTCTTCCCGACATCTCTTGCAAAGAGACGGCTCCTGGACAGTTCGAGCTCGCCATCTCAACCTCATCCTCAACGGCAGAAGAAATATCGAAGATGGGACCTAGCATTAGCTCCCGACTTCGCGGAAGGTTCTCCCGCTACGCCGTCGTACTTGCCGAAGCAGACGTCGCATGCAATCAAGTGACCTTCTTCCTTGAAGATGTGACGTTGCATCGAGAGATCAAGGCATCGCGTGTCGAGGATTTGTGCCCGGCGAACGCCTACGAATTCCGCGTTCAAAACGGCACGAGCATCGACCTCCGCACCTCCGGTTCCATGCTCATCGCTGGAAAGACCACGGGCGTGATCGCCCTCTTGCTCCAAGCCCTGTTGGCTGGTCCTGACGGACACGGATCGCAAGTCCTCATCATAGACCCCAAGCAGGCCGAGCCCTCCCGACTTCCTCGCGTGGTTTCACTGAATGCTGACGGGGACGCTCGCGCAATCCTGTCTGCGTTATCACGGTTCGCCGACAGCATCAAAGAGCGACAGAGCTTCCTCAACGACAGGTCGACAGAGACGGGAGACGCCGTGCACTGGTGGGATGCGGGGCTTCACGTTTCGCTTCTCTTCATGGATGAGTACGTGGCACTCCGCACGCTGTTTCCCAAGCGCGCGAGCAAGGAGGACCCTGATTACTGCCTCGCGACGTTTGATGGGCTGGTGAAGCGCATCGTAACGATGGGGGCGAGCGCGGGCTGCTACGCCATCATCTCGATCGCCGAGGCGTCTGTTGAGGAGGGGGGCTTGCCGTCGATGCTGCGCTCGGCGTGCAGCACCCGCGTCCTCTTCAAGCCGACGCTTCCCGAGGCGCGGCTCATATGGGGCGCGGAACGCCTGCTCGACCTCGGTGCACCTCGCACCTTCTCCCCGGGCGACGCTTGGTTCAGCAGTACGGACGGGGCGCACGACCGCATCGGCTTTGTGCATTTTCCGATCATGGACTTCCCCGTGTACCGCGAGCTTGGGCGGCTCCTTGACCTGTACTTCAGAGAATAACCACCGCGGGGTCCGCTTCGCGCAGCAAAAGCGGACCCCGTCGATTGTTCCATTACTTGAAATTCTGCTCATTTATGCGCCTTGGGGAGCTTGTTATCCCAAGGCGCACCCTCGGGCGCGTTCCAAAATCGTCCCGAAATAGCTCATTTACGAGAAAGGACTCGGAACCATGACCAATTCTCTGCCCATGAAGACCCGCGCGATGATGTACGAGCAGCAGCTCGATCACCTGCCCCGTCTTGTGGACGAAATGTACCGAAGAATCGAAACACTCGCCCCGAAGCGCTATGCGGGCATCGTGCACGACAGCGACACGACGGACGCGGGACGTCCGGCAGCCGCGCATCTTCACGTGATGATGGAGTTCCAGAATCCGCGCTCGCTCAATAGCATCGCGAAGCTCCTTGGAGATAAACCTGAGCGCATCGAGGCTTGGAAGGCAGGTGTGGAAAACGGTTTTTCCTACCTGTGCCACAGAACGGATGGCGCACGATCCAAGCATCAGTACGACCCCAAAATCGTGCGCTCCAATTTCGATTACCCAGCGCTACTTGCTTCTATTGAGTCGCGCGTTGCTCGAACGAGGTCCCATAGCAGCATCAAAGTCCTTCTCGATGACCTTCTCGAAGGTCGTATCGACAAGGAGTCCTTGATCTCTCAGCTCTCCGGATCCGAATATGCCCGGACATAGCGTCAGATCGAAGACGTTTATGCACGCCGCCTTCAGGTTCAGGCCCGGGAATGGCGGGGGTTGATGCTCAAGGGCGAAAGAAGGGTGGAATCAGTTTGGATCTTCGGGCCTGCTGGAACGGGGAAGTCCACCCTCGCAAAGCTCTATGCGAAGCGGAAGGGCGAACCGTTCTTCGTCTCTGGATCTACGAGAGACATCTTTCAGGGGTATGAGGGCAAGCACACGGTGATTCTTGACGAACTTCGTCCCTCATCCATCCCCTACGCCGACCTGCTTCGCATCACGGATCCCTATGCGATGGAGCATGAGGTGATGGCACCGTCCCGATATTCCGACAAAGCGATAGCCGCCGATCTCGTAATCGTCACGACGCCCTACAGCCCCTTGGAATTCTATGGAGAACAGATGCGCCGATCCGCGACTTATCGTCCGCAAAACGATGTCGACGGATTTGGTCAACTTGAGAGGCGCCTCTCCGTCGTTGCGGAGATGCAGACGAGGGAGATCTGTCTCTCTGAGTTTAGGCACGATCTCGACGGATACTGGCCGGTCGAAGGTTCCTCTCGTACAAACCCATATTCGAGTTATGCGCGAGGACTCGCCCCCTCGTCCTGCGCCAACGCTCTTTATAAAGAGCTTCTCGACACCGTTTCGCACTTGACAGCTTAACCAATCGGGCCCCGTGCGATAATCTTGAAATATCGCATCGGGGCTCTTTTCTGAACAGGAAGGAGCCTGCTAGTGACTGTGAGAAAAGACAGCAAAGGGCGAATCCTCAGACGCGGGGAAAGCCAGAGAAAAAACGGCCGTTACTGCTTCAAGTATGTGGATGCAAGAGGTAAAACGCGGAGCGTCTACTCGTGGACCTTGACAACTCATGATCTAACTCCGAAGGGGAAGAAAGCCAGTCCGTGCTTGCGCGCGTTGGAGCATGAGATTCAGCGCGATCTGCTTGATAAGGTCGCGCCGAACAATATGACAGTCTACGAACTCGCATCTCGTTACACTGAAACAAAGACTGCCGTGAAACAATCCACTCGAGCCGCCTACAAGACAATCCTCAATTTTCTTGCTACAGATGAATTCGGCTCGCGACGAATATGCGGTGTCACCTCCCTTGATGCCAAGGAATGGCTCATCAACCTGCAAAAAATCCACGGCAAGCGCTATAGCACAATCCATAGCATCCGTGGTGTTCTGAGACCGGCGTTTCAACTGGCAGAGGAGAACAGCCTGATTCGCCGAAATCCCTTCTATTTCGAGCTCGCAACGATACTGACAAACGACATGGTTACACGCAAGGCCTTGGCCACTAACCAAGAACGCAGATTTCTTGCTTTCGTGGAGGGCGATGAACACTTTCACCGCTATCGTGACGCCATCTACATCCTTCTAAATACGGGCCTGCGCATTTCTGAATTCTGCGGTCTTACCGTCGAAGACCTTGATTTCAAAAACGGAAGCATTCGGGTAAACAAGCAACTTCAGCGGACCAGCAACATGCGATACTACATCGAACGTCCCAAGACGGAGAGCGGGATCCGCTATGTTCCCATGACTCAAGCCGTGACAGAGTGTTTCAGGAGTATCCTTGCGCAACGTCTAAAGCCTTCGAGTGAGCCGGTCGTTGACGGTGTTAGCGGTTTTCTGTTTCTTGATAAAAACGAGATGCCGCGTGTTGCCCTGCACTGGGAGAAGTACTTCCACCACGCGATAGAGAAACATAATCGCATCTACAAGGATGAGCTTCCCAAAATCACACCACATGTCTGCCGACATACCTTCTGCTCGAAGATGGCACGCAGGGGAATGAACCCTGCGAAGCTAAAATGCATCATGGGCCACTCCGACATCAACGTGACTTTTAACACATACACCCATCTTGATTTCGACGACGTCAGAGAGGATATGCTGAAAATTGGATGCAAAGGACGGTCAACATTGTGACAACAAGTCGTAAACCCTCGTTCTTTACGACAATTCTTACGACGCTGGAAAGAAGAATAATCCGCTCATTTATGAATCAATTTGATATTCTGTCCTTGACGAGGGATCAAAAAGCAGTGCGATTATCTGCGAAAACTCTGATATTCGAGAGGTTTTAGCCAATGCGCAAAATCCTATTTGTCTGTCATGGGAACATCTGTCGCTCGACGATGGCTGAGTCGGTGTTTGCCGAGCTGGTGCGCCGTGCTGGGCGCGAGGCGGAGTTCGTCATTGATTCTGCCGCGACCTCGACCGAGGAGATTGGCAACCCTCCGCATCATGGCACCGTCGCCAAGCTGCGCGAGGTCGGGATTCCCGTCGTTGCGCACCGCGCGCGCCAGGTTCGTCGCGTGGAGTATGGTGACTGGGACCACATCGTCTATATGGATGCCGAGAACGCGCGCGGTCTGCGCCGCATCTTCGGTTGCGACCCCGACGGCAAGATTTCGCGCCTGCTCGATTGGACCGATCGACCCGGCGACGTCGCCGACCCCTGGTACACCGGCAACTTTGATGCCACGTACCGCGATGTGCTCGCCGGCTGCACGGCCATGCTCGAGCAGCTGTAGACGTTCGGGCGGCGCAGACACACGAGCCGCGCCATCGGCATAAAACGAGCGTGGATTTTCTCCCGCATGCAAATTGAGCGTGGATAATCTCCCACTTTGAGCGTTCAAGCGCGCTCTAAACGGGAGATTATCCACGCTCATTATCTTGACGGGAGAAAATCTACGCTCGATTACTCGTCGACGATCTCGGCGAGCCAAACGTTCAACGTATCGACCTCGGGGCAGCAGAACTTTGCCGTGCCGGGCTCGTTGCCGGGCACGGTTCCGCCATAGCGCAGGATATCGATATAGGGAAAGCCCACATGGCAGGCCATGGCGCACATCTTGCCGCGGTCTCGGTCAAAGTCAAAGACGTCGCCCGGCTTATGACCGTGGTGGCAGCGGCACGTCCCCAGCTGGTCCACGCAGCTCACGCGGATACGTGGACGCTTTCCACGCGGCGCGCCGAGCGGCTTGTTCTCGCCGGCGGACCCGGCGGCAGCGTCCTCGCCAGCATTACTCATGGTCAATCACATCCAGGCAGGCCTCGATGGGCAGGCCGGCCGACTTGTCCTCTTGGTCGGCATTGCGCTCGATAAGCTCCGCCACCACGCGCATGGCATCGGCCGTCGCGCGCTGCAGACTCCAACCTGCCATAACGCGGCCGACGAGCACCGCCGAAAACGTGTCGCCCGTGCCCGGGAAATAGACCGGAATGAGCTCAAAGGGAATCGTGAAGTACTCCCCCGCCACATGGTCGTAACCGATAACCGCGTTCGTGCCATTGACCACGGCGCTCGTAATGACTACCGACTTGGCACCCAGCTCGCGCACGGCGTCCACAAGGGCGCGGGCCTCATCGGGCGTGATCTGCTCGGCGATAGGCGTATCGGTGAGCAGACAGGCCTCGGTGTAGTTGGGAACCGCATAGTCGGCGCACTCGAGCAGGTGCCGCATAAGGCCGATCGTGGACTCGGGCACGCCGGCGTAGAGCTTGCCGTTGTCGCCCATGATGGGGTCGACGAACACCTTGGTACCCTTTTGCGCACGGCGGTGGCAAAAGTCCGAGATGATACGCGTCTCTTCCTCGGTCACGATAAAGCCGGTCGAGATGGCGTCGAACTCAAAGCCGAGCTCCTCCCAGATAGCGAGGCTTTGGCGCACGTACTCAGTGGTGTCGTGGATGTAGAACTTGGGGTAGTTGAGCGTATCGGAAACGAGCGCCGTCGGCAGGTTATGGATACGGTAGCCCATGTGCGACAGTACCGGCAGCATGGCGGAAAGCGCGACCTTGCCGTAGCCGCACATATCGTTGATCAGCAGCAGCTGAGTACTCTTCATGAGGGTCTCCCTTGTTTCGGGTGCGGCGCGGCAGCGCCACAGTGCGACTAAGTGTAGCGCAGGAGACGTTGTGAGCGGAGGCGAGCGGTACGAAGGGCAAATTGTTGCGGAGAGGTTTCGGAAATGGGAGGCGAATCGCGGCGGTAGCGGCACAGTAGCTGCCATCTATTTACTACCATTCCAAAACCATGCCGGATTACTACGATAAACCGCCAGTCTCCAACCACAACGAATTGCACTCCAGCAAAACCGCAGGTAGGCAGCTTGTGATTTTCCGAAAAACAATGCCGAGGTCTGAAATTTCGAATTCATCGTAGTAATCCGGCATAGTTTTGGGCAAAGCAACTTCGGAAGGGTGTCACCGCAGCCCAGAATGATCCGTTTTCCTCCGTCCCCAAGGGATCACCCAAATGCCAACCGAGGCAGCTCCGCAGATTGAGGACGGACAGCGAAAACCCGCCAGAGCGAGCAAGGTGCCTTGAAACGAGGCGGCATTGACCTTCTGGTCATGCCGCCGAAGTTGAAAGGCAGATTGCTCGCTCTGGCGGGTTTGCAGCGTCGGGCCGTTACGCGGTTTGGTAAAACCGCGTAACCACTAGTTTGGTACCTTGACATTCATTTCTCATACTCCTAGATTGGTTAGGCACAAAACAATTCCACTACCTAACTAAAGAAAGGAGCGAAGCTTAGATATGTGTGTTGAACCACTCGTCCTTCCGCATGAGCCCGGCGGTGACCCGTCGCAACCGGTAGACATACCCGAAGCGGTCAGCGCCGAAGACAAACTCGCCAAGCGCATCCTGAGCGGCCTGGGCTTTTGCGGCCATTACATGCATTTTCATGGCGGAGGCGTGTCCGGCAAGGCGCCCATCATCTGCCTGCTGGCCAAGCAACCCGGCGGCGAGATGTCGCAGCAGGAGCTCGGCATGCACTTTGACCTCAAGCCGGGATCGCTTTCCGAGATCCTGTCCAAGCTCGAGCTCAACGGCCTCATCGAGCGCAGCCGTAACCCCAAGGATCGACGGCAACTCACCATTCGCCTGACCGAAACCGGCCGGGAAAACGCCCGCATCGACCAGGCAGCCCGCATTCGCTTTAGAGAGCAGGCCTTTAGTGCCCTCACCCACGACGAGCGCGAACAGCTCGCCGAAATGCTTGAGAAAATCCGCGTAACCTGGGAGGAACTGGATGATTAAAACTCTCATGGGCAGCATCCGCGATTACATGAAGGTCACGATCGCCACGCCGCTGCTGGTGCTTGGCGAGGTAATCTGCCAGATGATGATCCCGTTTATCACCGCCGACATGATCGACGCCATCAAGGACGGCACCGCCGTTACCGAGATGTTGCCCACCGCCGGCCTTCTCGTACTCATCGCGCTGACGTCGCTTGCTTTTGGCGCCGCGGCCGGCGTCACCTGCAGCCATGCGAGCTGCGGGTTCGCCAAGAACCTGCGTCACGACCTGTTCTACAAGATCCAGACGTTCAGCTTTGCCAACATTGATGAGTTCTCGAGCTCCTCGCTCGTCACGCGTCTGACCACCGATATCAACAACGTGCAGCAGGCCTTTATGATGATCATCCGTATCGCCGTGCGCGCGCCGCTGGTATTGATCTTCGCCTTTACCATGGCGTTTATCATGGGCGGCAGCGTCGCCATGGTCTACCTGGTCATCATTCCGCTGCTGGGCTTTGGACTGTTCTTTATCATCTTTAAGGTGCGCCCCATCTTCTCGCGCGTGTTCCACAAGTACGATGCCCTTAACGAGTCCGTCGAGGAAAACGTCACCGGCATGCGCGTGGTCAAGAGCTATGTGCGCGAAGACTTTGAGAAGGAGAAGTTCGCGACCGCCGCGCGCGACGTCCAGATGGACTTCACCCGCGCCGAGAAGCTGCTCGCCTTTAACAACCCCATGATGAACATCTGCGTCAACGGCGCGTTTGTCGTCATCATCTACCTGGGCTCCAAGCTCATCATCACGAGCCAGGGCACGCTGTTCGACGTGGGCCAGCTCTCCTCGACCTTTACCTATGGTTTCCAGATTCTCATGAGCCTGATGCAGCTGTCGATGATCTTTGTCATGGTGACCATGGCCGACGAATCGGCGCACCGCATTGCCGAGGTGCTGGCCGCCGAGCCCACGATCGCCGATCCCGCCGAGCCCGTGCTCGAGGTTGCCGACGGTTCCATCGACTTTGACCACGTGAGCTTTAAGTATTCCAAGCATGCCCGCCGCCAGGCGCTCGACGATATCGACCTGCACATTACGAGCGGCGAGACCATCGGCATCATCGGCGGCACCGGCTCGGCCAAGTCCACGCTCGTTAACCTCATCGCCCGCCTGTACGACACCACCGAAGGCGCTGTGCGCGTGGGCGGCGTGGACGTGCGCGACTACGACCTGGACGCGCTGCGTCACCAGGTCGCCATGGTGCTGCAGAAAAACGTGCTGTTTAGCGGCACCGTCGCCGAGAACCTGCGCTGGGGCGACCCGAACGCCACCGACGAGGAAGTCCGCGAGGCCGCACATCTGGCCTGCGCCGACGAGTTTGTCGACGGCTTCCCCAAGGGCTACGACACCTGGATCGAGCAGGGCGGCTCCAACGTTTCCGGCGGCCAGAAGCAGCGCCTGTGCATCGCGCGTGCCCTGCTGCGTCGCCCCAAGATCTTGATCCTGGACGACTCCACGAGCGCCGTCGACACCAAGACCGACGCCAAGATCCGCGAGGGCCTGGCGAGCTACCTGCCCAACACGACCAAGCTCATCATCGCCCAGCGCATCAGCTCCGTGCAGGACGCCGACCGCATCATCGTCATGGAGGGCGGCCGCATCAAGGACATCGGCAACCATGACGAGCTGCTCAAGACGAGCGAGATCTACCGCGAGACCTTTACCTCGCAAAACAAGATGAGTGCCGCGGGCGAGGAGGCGGCCGAGACCGTCGCAGCCGACACCGAGGCATCCGCACCGCAAGCTCAGACCCAGGAAGGAGGCGAGGCACATGAGTAAGGCAGCTACCGCCGAGCGCGCGCGCAACCGCAAGGGCGGCACTATGACGCGCCTGATCAAGATGCTCTTTGGCTTCTACCCGGTGCTTTTGCCCCTCGTCGTCGCCGGCGTTGTGCTCTGCGCCATCATCAACTCCATCGGCGCGACGTTTCTCCAGAGCGCGCTGCAGGTCATTAGCGAATCGTGGCAGTCGGGCGACTGGACGGCCGCGCAGCCCAAGATTCTGAAGCTCGTGACCACCCTCGGCTGCATCTACGCCGTGGGCGTCGCCTCCTCGCTCTTCTGGAACCGCGCCATGGCCGTCATCACGCAGGGCTCGCTCGAGAAGCTGCGCGAAAAGATGTTCAACCGCATGCAGGACCTGCCGATTCGCTACTTCGACACGCACCAGCGCGGCGACATCATGAGCCACTACACCAACGACATCGACACGCTGCGTCAGATGATCAGCCAGTCGCTGCCCAACCTGCTCATGACGATCATCGTCATCGTCACCGTGTTCTTCATCATGCTGTATTACAGCGTGTGGATGTGCCTGGTCATCATTGCCGGCGTCGCCTTTATGACCTTTATGACCAAGCTGCTCGGCTCCAACTCCGCGCGCTTCTTTATCGCGCAGCAGACCGAGCTCGGCGTGGTCGAGGGCCATATCGAAGAAGTCATGAACGGCCAGAAAGTCGTCAAGGCGTTCTGTCACGAGTCCGCCGCCGAGGCCGATTTTGACGAGCGCAACGAGAAGCTCTTCGAGGTCTCGCAGAAGGCCAACATGTACGCCAACATCCTCATGCCGATCCTCGGGAACCTGGGCGACTTGCTCTACGTGCTGGTCGCGCTGACCGGCGGCATCTTCCTGGCGCTGGGCGTGCCCAACCTGAGCCTCTCGGGCATGGCGCTCTCCATCGCCGTCGTGGTGCCGTTCCTCAACATGACCAAGCAGTTCTGCGGCCAGATCGGCCAGATCTCGCAGCAGATCAACGCCGTGGTCATGGGCCTTGCCGGAGCCGACCGTATCTTTGAGCTGCTCGACGAGGAGCCCGAGGCCGACGAGGGCTACGTGACGCTCGTCAACGCACAGGTGAATCCCGACACCTGGCAGCTCGAGGAGGCCGACCACCGCACCGGCATGTGGGCCTGGAAACATCCGCACCGTGCAACGGGCGAGATCGAGTACGTGCCGCTGCGTGGCGACCTGGTCATGGACAACGTGGACTTTGGCTATACGCCCGACCACGAGGTGCTGCACGGCGTGTCCGTGTTTGCCAAGCCGGGCCAGAAGGTCGCGTTTGTCGGCGCCACCGGTGCCGGTAAGACGACCATCACCAACCTCATCAACCGCTTCTACGACATCGCCGACGGCAAGATCCGCTACGACGGCATCAACGTCAATAAGATTCGTAAGTCCGACCTGCGTCGCTCGCTCGGCGTGGTGCTGCAGGACGTGAATCTGTTCACCGGCACCGTGATGGATAACATCCGCTACGGCAACCTGGACGCTACCGACGAGGAGTGCATCGCGGCGGCCAAGCTCGCGGGCGCCGACGACTTTATCACCCGCCTGCCCGACGGCTACGACACCATGCTCACCGGTAACGGTGCCCAGCTTTCGCAGGGCCAGCGCCAGCTGATTTCGATCGCACGCGCCGCCGTCGCCGATCCGCCGGCGATGATTCTGGACGAGGCCACGTCGAGCATCGACACCCGCACCGAGGCCATCGTGCAGGCAGGCATGGACAAGCTCATGGAGGGCCGCACGACGTTTGTCATCGCGCATCGCCTGTCCACCGTGCGCAACTCCGACGCGATCATCTGCCTGGACCACGGTCGCATCATCGAGCGCGGCAACCACGACGAGCTGATTGCCAAGCGCGGGTACTATTACCAGCTGTACACGGGTGCGTTTGAGCTCGAGTAGGTAGGTTTGTTTCACGGAGGACCCCCAGGCGGGCCGGGGTGTAACCTCCGTGCTCAAACATTCTCGCTTCGCTGCAAAACTGCGCGCGGAGGTTACACCCCGGCCCGCCTGGGGGTCCTCCTGCGCGCAATCAGCCCGTCGTTTAGAACGGAATAAAAGTTTGCGAGGCCCTGGCCATTTGGCCAGGGCCTCGTTTTGTAAGGATGATTTTTCTGGGACGGGGATTAAATAATCATTCGGTACACAATGATTATTTAATCCCCGTCCCAGAAAAATCATCCTCGAAGTAACTAAAAGAGCCCCGTCCCAGGTGAGCTAGGTGAGAAGCTGGGCCATGGCGTTGACGAATTTTTGCACTTGGAGGGTGGGCTCGAGCGGGTAGTGCAAGAAGACTGGCACCTCGCGGCCGCATAGGAACGGCACGCCCACAAAGGCCGGGTGCACGCCCGACCACGCTCCGCAGGTGAGCACCGCGTCGCCCTTTTCCTCCGCATCGTTAAAGAGCGCAAAGTCAAAGCTGTCCACGTCGATCACGTCCACGCCGCCGTCGGCCAAAAGATCGATACGCAGGCTGTCCATGGCGTCGTTGCCGTGGCGTAGTACGCGTAGACGCATGCCCTCCAAGTCGGCGACCGTGATGCGCGTCTTGCGCGCGAGTCGGCTTGTGCGGGGCACATCAATATAAAACGGCACGTTGACGATGCGGAGCTTTTGGCAGGCGTCGCCCCAACGCGGAGTCGAAAAACTCGACTGCACCACATCCACCTCGCGACCCAGGCTGCGCATGACGGATTCGTGCTCGTCATAGAGATCGCTCACCGGCACAATCTCAAAGCGCAACGACGGTTCCAATTCGTGCACGTCCGTCCACATCGACAGCGTCTGGCGTCCCGGGCACATCATCGACACGCCCAGGCGCACGGCGCCGCCATCGCCCGCAGCGCGTCGGGCGCGGCGCAACGCGTCCTCGGACTGGCGCATGATCGAGCGTGCGTCGTCCACCAGCAGAGCACCCGCCGGCGTCACTTTGACGCCCGAATGTGAGCGCTCGAACAACGTGATGCCAAACTCGGCCTCGAATCCCGACACCTGCTTGACGAGTGCCGGGGTCGACACGCGCAGTTTTGCCGCTGCGCGCGAGAAGCTTCCCAGCTCCGCGGCGGCCGTTATGGCCTCGAGTCGTCGATCGTACACGTCAGTCTCCCGTTTTCGCACGCGCGGGCGCACAGCACCGCAGGGGGTCATTTTCGCAGGTCACGCGCTCAATTGAGAACGAACCTCAATGCACAGTGTAAACCTGTAGTTAACGCCATTCTAACAAATATGCAATTCACCTGCGCAAATTCAAAGCATACGATAACCAGCGAAAACCACGTGGGTCGAGTAATGGGAGCGGCCCACAGGGAGGTACAAGAAGGGAAGTTTCTATGAGCAACTGGCTTAAGCTCGAGGGCGATGTCTGCGCTGTGACCGGCGCGCTCGGCGGCATGGGCGTCGAGATCTGCCGCGAGTTCGCCCGCAACGGCGCCAACGTCGTCCTGCTCGACCTGGACGAGGAGAAGGTCAAGGCCGCAGCCGCCGACCTCGCCGCCGAGTTTGGCATCCACGCCGAGGGCTACAAGATGAACGCCACCGACGAGGCCGAGGTTCAGGCCGCCGTCGATGCCACCATCGCCGACTTCGGGCGCGTCGACGTCCTTGTCAACACCGCCGGCATCCTGCGCTTCGCCGCTATGGAGGACCTGCCGCTGAGCGACTGGGAGCAGGTACTCAACGTCAACCTCACCGGCTACTTCATCACCTCGCAGCGCTTTGGTCGCGAGATGATCAAGGCCGGCCAAGGCCGCCTGGTGCACATCTCGACCGTCGCCAGCCACTCCCCCGAGACGTTCTCGGGCGTGTACAGCTCCACCAAGGCGGGCGTCAACATGATGTCCAAGATGCTGGCCGCCGAGTGGGGCCCCTACGGCGTGCGCTCCAACTGCGTCGAGCCCTGCTTTGTCAAGACCCCCATGTCGGCGAGCTTTTACGCTGACCCCGAGGTCGAAAAGAGCCGCAGCCGCCTCATCGCCACGCGCCGCATCGGCGAGGTCAGCGATATCGCCAACGCCGTCATGTTCCTGGCGTCCAGGCGCTCGGACTTTACCACCGGCGACGCCATCAAGGTCGACGGCGGCTTCTCCAATATGATGGGCGACCTCACCGCCAAGCCCGGCGGCCGTCGCGCCTATGCCGACAACTACCTTAAGAACAAGGGTGTCGAGCTCTGGTCCGATGAGTCCGGCGTCGCCAAGCCGACCGACCAGTAAACCAACCCGACAGGGAGGCTCCGCGGACACGACCGCTCCTCCCCCGTATCGATTAGAAAGAGTCCAATGGCTTCCACCAACTCCAACAAGGGTCGCGCCGTCGTGCTTTCCGCCGCGTGCGTCACCATGTTCTTCATCAGCTCCATCGCACTGTATTCCGTCGTGAGCAAGAATCTGCTCGCCGTCTACCCCGAGTGGTCCAGCGCCCTTACCTGGGCTTTCCCCGTCTTTCAGACCATCATGGCCGTGACGGGCATCTTCGCCGGCCGCATCTCCGATAAGATCGGCCCCCGCAACGTCGTGATCGCCGCCGCCGTGTGCTACGGCGTGGGCTGGTTCATGTCCGGCACCGTCACCGAGCCGTGGCAGTTCTACCTGTGGTTCTCGCTCGTCGCCGCCATCGGCAACGGCCTGGGCTACAACCCCGCGCTCACCACGGGCCAAAAGTGGTTCATCGACAAGAAGGGCCTCGCCTCCGGCATCACCCTGGCCGCTTCGACCGCCGGCCCCGCCGTGCTGTCCCCGGTACTCGCCTCGCTGCTCATCCCGAGCCTCGGCATCTTTGGCGCCCTTAAGGCACTCGGCGTCATCTTCTTTGTGATGATCGCCGCCTCCGCCCTGTTCCTGAAGGCCCCCGAGGCCGGCTGGCTGCCCGAGGGCTTCGAGGCCCCCAAGGGCGGCGCGCACGCCGGCACCTTCGGCGACCTCACCCCGGGCGAGATGGTCAAGACCCCGCGCTTCTGGGTCCTCATCGTCACCTTCGCCTTTGCCGCCACCGCGGGTACCCTGCTCGTAGGCAAGGTTGCCTCCATCGCCGCCGTCCAGCTCTTCGCCGACCCCACGAGCGCCGCGGCTGTCGCCCTCGGCGGCGTGGTGGTCTCCGTCAACACCTGCGCCAACCTGGTCGGCCGTCTGTCCTTTGGCCAGATCATCGACAAGCTCGGCGCCTACAAGTCGCTGCTCATCAGCCTTGTCGTCACCATCGTCGCCCTCGTCATCATGTCGATGAGCTTTACGCAGAGCATGTTCTTTGTGGCGCTCGCCCTGCTCGGCTTTAGCTTTGGCGCCCTGCTCGTCATCTACCCGCCACTCACCGGTGGCGCCTTTGGCACCAGCAACATCGGCGTCAACTACGGCATCATGTTCCTGGGCTACGCCGCTTCCACCTGGATCAGCCAGCCCATCACTGCCGTGCTGTATCACGCCGAGGCCGGCAGTGCCGCCTACCAGCAGTCCTTCTACGGCGCCATCGTGATTGCCGCCATTGCCGTCGTGCTCACCATCTACATGATGGTCTCCGACAGCAAGAAGAAGTCCGCCTAGTTTTACCGATGCGACAAAGGGACAGCCCCCTTGCCGCATTCCACCGCCACCAGTATTAAGGAGTCGAAATGTCTGAGCTCAATCCCGTCCGCATTGCCGTCATCGGCGCCGGCGCCATGGGCCGCAACCACATCCGCTTTGTCACCGAGGAGCCCGAGGCCGAGCTCGTCGCCATCGCCGACGCCTTTGAGGGCGCCCGCGCCACGGCCGAGGCCGCCGGCGTGCCGTTTTACACCGATCCCGCCCAGATGATGGACGAGGTCAAGCCCGAGGCCGTCATCATCGCCACCCCCAACGACCTGCACCTGGGCGTTGCCCGCGAAGCCATCAAGCGCAACATCGTGCCACTGGTCGAAAAGCCGATCTCCAACGATCTCGAGGATGCCCAGGCCTTCGCCGCCGAAGCCGAGACCGCCGGCGTGCCCGTGCTCGTGGGTCAGCACCGTCGCCACAACCCCTTCGTCAACAAGGCCAAGGAGATCATCGAGTCCGGCGAGCTAGGCAAGCTCACCGTGTCGAGCTTCCACTACATGATCTATAAGAACGACGAGTACTTCGACGTCGAGTGGCGCCGCAAGAAGGGTGCCGGCCCGATTCTGGTCAACCTGGTGCACGACGTCGACCTGCTCCGTTACCTGCTGGGCGAGCCCGTTGCCGTCCAGGGTATGCAGTCCAGCGCCGCCCGCGGTTTTGAGACCGAGGACTCCGCCGTGGTCAACGTCCGTTTTGCCGATGGCGCGCTTGCGAGCATGACCATCTCCGACGCCACCGCCAGCCCTTGGAACTGGGAGGCAACCGCTCGCGAGGATCCGCAGTACCGCCCCTTCGACGCCGACGCCTACTTTATCGGCGGAACCTTGGGTGCCCTGTCGCTGCCCCGCCTGCACCAATTCTCCTACGACGGCGCCTCCAACTGGCACAAGCCGCTGCAGATGGAGATTCCGGCTGTCGACCCGGCACTGCCGCACAAGATGCAGCTCAAGCACTTTGTGAAGGTCGTCCGCCGCGAGGTCGAGCCCGTCGTGACCCCCGCCGACAACGTCAAGACGCTCACGCTGCTTAACGCCATCAAGGAGGCCGCCGAGACCGGTCAGCTCGTCGAGCTGTAATGCCTTGAGAGCGACCGCGGCAGAAACCCCATGCCGAGTCCCTCGGTCTGCCATCAACAAGTCCCTCTTCTTTGCCCCGCGAGCAGCCTCCTGCCCGCGGGGCATTTTGCTACCTTGCCGACGATTTTTCTGGGGCGGGGGCTATTTTGCACCTCGGCTTGATTCGTTCGCCACGAAACGCGCCTATCTACTACGTTTAACCGATCGCCCTTAACCATGCCAAATTTCGCGAAATAAAAGCCGCAGGTAGACGGCTTGCGTATTCTCGGAAAACCGGGGGATGGTCGACCCATACGGTTCAAACGTAGTAGATAGGCCGCTTTCGTGGCGCGGCCCCAAAACAGTCTTTTGGGGCGGGTGGTATCCTTGGTAGCCCTGTGCTGCAAACGCACCTTAAACGCAAGGAGTCCCATGGATCTTATCGCCCAGCTCGCCCGCGAGCTCAACCTTAAGGCCGCCAACGTCGAGGCGGCCGTCAAGCTCATCGACGAGGGCAACACCATCCCATTTATCTCGCGCTACCGCAAGGAAGCCACGGGCGGCATGGACGACGTCGCCCTGCGCGCACTCGACGAGCGCCTGTCCTACCTGCGCAATCTTGAGCAGCGTAAAGAGGACGTCATTCTGCTCATCGACGCCCAAGGCAAGCTCACGCCCGAGCTCGAGGCACAGATCCGCGAGGCCACGCAGCTCCAGCGTGTCGAGGACCTCTACAAGCCCTACCGCAAAAAGCGCATGACCCGCGCGCAGAAGGCCCGCGAGGCAGGCCTGGAGCCACTCGCCAACATGATCATCATGCAGGCATCCGCCAAGGGCAGCGCGCTCGACACCGCCGCGGCATACGTTAACGAGGAGGCCGGCTTCGACACGCCCGAGAAGGCGCTTGCCGGCGCCGCCGACATCGTGGCCGAGACGGTAGCCGAGGACCCGGAGAACGTCGCCGACCTGCGCACCTTTACGCAAAACACCGCCGACATCGTCGTCGAGGCCACCGACCCCGCCGAGAAGACCCCCTACGAGCCCTACTACAACTACGACGAACCCGTGCACAAGATCCCCAACCACCGCATCCTTGCCATCGACCGCGGCGAGCGCGAGGGCAAGCTCCGCGTACGCGTCAACGTCGACGGCGCCGCCGCCACGGCACGCCTCGGTAGCCGTTGGCCCCGACGCCAGGGCGTCTTCGCCCCGGTCTTCGACGCCGCCATCGCCGACGGCTACAAGCGCCTTATGGCCCCCTCCCTGGAGCGCGAGGCCCGCGCCAAACTCACCGTTCGTGCCCAGACCGAGGCCATCAACGTCTTTGCCAAGAATCTCGAGGGCCTGCTCTCGGCACGCCCCGTGCACGGTGCCCGCGTGCTCGCGCTCGACCCGGGCTACCGCACCGGCTGCAAGGTCGCCGTCATGGACGAGACCGGCAAGCTGCTCGACCACGGCGTGGTCTACCCCACCAAACCGCGCCACGACGTCGCCGGCACCAAGCGCGAGCTCGCCCGCCTCGTCAAAAAGGACGGCGTCAACACCATCGTCATCGGCAACGGCACCGCCAGCCGCGAGACCGAAGAAGTCGTCTCGGAGTTCATT
>CATWVA010000009.1 GCA_958354105.1 uncultured Collinsella sp. | reverse complement strand
TAGTCCTGGGTCCTTCGGGCTCGGGCAAGTCGACGATGCTTCGCTGCATCAATCGTCTGGAGCATCCCACGAGCGGCTCGATCGTCGTTGAGGGCGTGGACGTTTGCGCCAAGGGCGTCGACCTCAACAAGGTACGTACGCATTTGGGTATGGTGTTCCAGCAGTTCAATTTGTTCCCGCACCTGTCAGTCAAAAAGAACGTCATGCTCGCACAGCAAAAGGTACTCAAGCGCAGCAAGGAAGAGGCCGAGAAAATCGCTATCGAGGAGCTGACCAAGGTCGGTCTTGCCGAGCGCATCGACTTTATGCCGAGCCAGCTCTCGGGTGGCCAGCAGCAGCGCGTTGCCATCGCCCGCGCCCTGTCGATGAACCCTCACGTCATGCTCTTTGACGAGGCCACGTCGGCGCTCGACCCCGAGCTGGTTCGCGACGTTCTTGGCGTTATGCGCGATCTTGCACGTGACGGTATGACCATGATCGTCGTGACGCATGAGATGGGCTTTGCCCGCGACGTCGCCGACCGCGTCGTCTTTATGGACGGCGGCGTTATCGTGGAAGAGGGTACGCCGAGCGAGGTCTTCGACCACCCCAAGAGCGAGCGCACCAAGGCGTTCTTGGGAAATATCTCGTAGCCGCTTTATATGACTGACATAACAGAAAACGGGAGCCGGATGTGATCCGGCTCCCGTTTTTGTTGGGATGCGAATGTGTTTTGGTGCAGAGCTCGTTATGGGCGGAGCTCATTGCCGCTAGGCGAGCTCGGCTCCAAGGGCGCGGCAGGCCGCCTCGCCCTCATCGTCGGGAGCGTCGTAGCAGATGACGGAATCGACGACGTTGACGCCCGCCTCGTCGGCGTCGGCCTTCCAGTTGTCCATCCACTCGCCCTCGGCCCACGAATAGGAGCCAAAGAGGACGACCTTCTTGTCGCCGAGAACCTCCTTGACCTCGTCCCACATCGGCTGGAACTCATCGTACTCGAGTCCCTCGGAGCCCATGGCGGGGCAGCCGAAGGCGAAGGCGTCGTAGTCGGCGGCCCTGTCGGCAGAGAAGTCGGCGCAGGGGATGACCTCAGTCTCGGCACCCGCGGACGTGGCGCCTTCGGCGACGAGGTTTGCCATGGCCTCGGTATTGCCCGTGCCACTCCAATAGACGACGGCGATCTTGCTCATATGTTTTCCTTTCGGTTGTGCGGCGTGCGGCCGCGTTTTGTATGCTCTATCGGGTTGCCTGGACAAGTTGTCCCAGGGTGCAGCCCTGTTGATAGATGTACGTAAGGTATTGCGTGCATGCGCGATAGGAATCGAAGGTCGTGAGCGCCTGCTCAACGTTTGTGTATACCTTCCATGCGCCAAAGACCTTATAGTTTTCGCCGTGCTGGACGATAAACTGATGGACATCTTCGTAGGGATAGCCCAAAAAATAGCCAATTTCGTGGGGGAACTCGCACATGCACCCCGTATCGCAGTGCCTATTTCGCGCGAGTGCGCAGACGCTGCTGTCATAGGCGCTTTCTGCGGCATTGCTGCTTGCCAGCGTGATGCGCGCGGCGAGATGCACCAGGGATGCGGGCAGGTTGTGGACATCGTAACCTTCGGCGGTAAGCGCCGTCGTGGCGCGGGGGTCGGAGAGGTATCGCATGAGGTCCGCAGGGCGGTACACATAGATGAGCGCTCCGCAGGGGCGCCAGACCAAAACGCTCATATGGATCCCGAGTGGCTGGAGCTCGCGGTTGCATTGGGCAATGACCGCGAGCAGGCGAGAGCGTCGCTCTTCGATATGGGCGGCGCCGGGTTTTCCGCCTTGGTTGGCGTAAACGCCGGGATAGGTAAAGAGCGAGGCCGGCTTGATACCTGCGAGCGTAGGGGAGCAGTTGCGCACGACAGCCGTTTGGTATGTTGGGATGTCAATGGTTCGAGTCACGATGCTCCTTTCGGGTCCTCAGTTGTTAGCCTAGGAAAACTTATACACGAAAGTAAGCCAAGGTCAACAAAAAAGTTTGAAGCGGGAAACTAATTGACCGAACCGACACGAGTTTGGAGTAAGATGGGAACACCCCATGGGGGTATAGGTATAAGAGTTTGGAGAAAGGGGATCGCATGGACGACGTGCTCAACCCTGCGAATCTCATCGTGCTGGCCGTCATTGCCGTCGGCATGTTTTTTGGACTGCGTCGCATTGCCGCTTCGACACACGGGAAGAGTTGCTGCAGCGATGGTACGAGCGGCAAGAAGGCCAAAAAGGTTGTTGTGGTGGATACCGATGCGTCACACTATCCCTATAGCGATGAGCTGCTCATCGGCGGCATGAGCTGTGACGGCTGCGCTCAGAACGTAGCCAATGCCCTCAATGCGCTGGATGGCGTGTGGGCAACGGTGACGTATGCGGACCACACGGCACGCGTGCGCTCTAAGCAGCCGGTTGATCGTGGTGTCCTCGAGACGGCCGTGAAAGACGCGGGCTACTACGTCATGACGCTGTAAGCGCCGCCCTGGATGCGCTGCCTTGGCTAGGCTCGTCCGCGCAGTTCGATGTCTTGGATGTCGTCGAAGTCGATGGCGATGTCTCGGAGTTTGAGGAGCTTGAAGGCGGGGAGCGCCTCGTCGAGGATGCCGGTGCGGCTGCGATAGCCGTATGTATCGTAATAGGTGACACGAATCAAGTCGCCACGTTTGAGACCCTCGAGCTTTTTAGAAAGCGCGAGGGCTTTTTCTTCCGTGAGCTCACGTTTTGGCTCGACGGTGATTTCCTGCTTGCGCACGAGTTCGTAGTATCCCGTGAGGGCGGCAAAGGGCATAAACTGTGCGGCGCGGTTGGCGCGCACGGCACCGTTGGCAGTGAGGTTGGGGTCGGCGGCGCGGCGTCTGCCCTCGGGGTCCGCCAGGCGCTCGAAGGCGGTCGGCGGGCGCACGGGCTGCTGCTTGGGTTTAGGCACGATGTCCTCCAACTTGGCCGTTGCGTTCGCGCGCGGTGGCGCCGGCGGTAAAGCTTAATCCCTTGACGAGCGCGTTCTTGCCGTACTTGCCTTTCACGGCCAGGACGGCGCGCGCCAGGTCGCGCTCGCGCTCATCGGCCTCGATATCGCTGAACAGATCGACGGTAGCGAATTCCTCGGGCATAAGATTGCCAAAGCCCAGGTTGATGCGCTTGACCGGTCGTTTGGGGTCGACAGTCTGCGCCCAGAGCTCATCGAAATACCCCATGATCTTCTTAAACGAATTAGTGCGCTCGGGCAGCTTTCGCGAGGCGTTGGAGTGCGCAAAGAGCGCGGCATAGCCACCACGCGGTTTGCCGCCGTGTTCGCCCACAAAGATGCCATCGATAGCCTGCGCCTCCCGCACCAGACGACGCCTTTCGTCATCGCGCTGGACGGGCTTGGGAGCACGGGGCGCGAGCTCGGGGCCGGCAGTTGCGGTGGGTTCGATGCTCGATGTGCTCGAGCGCAGGTGCCCGCAGCCGTCTATATACTGCGCCGTGCCGCTGGCGTTGAGCCGGCGTATGTCGGCGCGCTCGCTTGCATAGCCCACAAAGAGCGAGATGCTGTCGCACACCACGTGCTTGTCGATCAAATCCAGCACGGCGGCATCGACCATTTCGCGCAAGACGGTGTAGGCCTGCTCGTAGGCATAGCCCTTCGAGAGCACCTGCCCCGTGGTGGTCGAGGTCGCTTGCGGGCGATAAGCTTGGATATCGGCGATGGTTGTCGGCTCACGCCCGAAGGCGTGGTCGATAAGATATTCGGCATTGACGCCGAGCTCATCGTAAAGCAGGTTTTCGTCGAGCGCGGCGACGCCCATCAAATCGTAGACGCCGTACTTTTCGAGGCGGGCTGCCACGCCGGGGCCGATGCCCCAGATATCGGTAATGGGACGATGGGGCCAGATCTCCTTGCGGAAGGTCTCGTCGTCGAGTATGCCGATGCGGCTGGGTGCGTGCTTGGCGGTAATGTCGAGCGCTACCTTGGCCTGGAATAGGTTGGGGCCGATACCGACCGTCGCCGTGACGCCGGTACGCGCGAGGACTTCGTCGCGTAACATGCAGGCGAAGCCTTCCGCATCGGTGTGATAGAGGTCCAGATAGGGTGTCACGTCGATAAAGCACTCGTCAATTGAGTAGACGTGAACGTCTTGCGGACTGACGTAGTCCAGGTAGATACCATAGATCTGCGCCGACACCTCCATGTAGTGCTGCATGCGCGGTACGGCCTTGATGTAGTCGATGCCATCGGGTATTTCGAACAGGCGACAGCGGTTGTGAATCCCTAGGTCCTTCATAGCCTGCGTGATAGCGAGACAGATGGTCGTGCGTCCGCGCGATTCGTCGGCAACGACCAGGTTGGTGGTGAGCGGATTGAGCCCACGATCGACGCATTCGACGCTGGCATAAAACGTCTTGAGGTCGATGCAGATGTAGGTGTGCTGCTCGTGCGCCATCCGTGCCTCCCATCAAACACATGTTCTTATCGAATACCTGTTCGATAATACCTGCTCGACCGGACACCGTCAAAACCTGTCCCTATTTGGCAGGTATGGTCGTGCGGCTGCATCGGGTTTTTAACGCAGCCCTAAAGAGCGCGAAACAGCTCGGAAAAGCTCGCTTCGTAGCATGAGGCTAACGATTGATGCCACCATAAAGCACGGAAGGGTTGTGGGGATAATGGTTAACTATGGGTTTGGTATGCCGACGCGCTTGGTTGCGGATGGGGACGTGGCTCGCTGGTGCGGGCGATTGGTTGCCCACTATGGCGGCACCAAGACACTGGTCGTGCTGGGAGGCGACAAGCACGCGCGTGATGAGCTCGTTTCGGCGGCGCTGGGCTCGCTCGATCGCGCCCTGCTCGAACGCGTGCTCTTTCGTTGCGGCTTGGTCGGGGGCGACGGGGGAGACGATTTGGTCGATGAGGCCGTAGCCCTGGCGACCGATGAGGGCGTGGACTTTGTCCTGGCGATCGGCGATGCCGATACGGCGGGCTTTGCGCGCGAACTCGCTCGTCGCATGGCCGTGCTCGATGCCGGCGAGGACGGCTTTGTTCCCTACGGATGCATCGTCTCCGAGGGAAAAGTGCCCGCCGTTGTGGGTGCCGGCGAGGTTCCCGTTTTCGCCATCATCGCTCCCGAACTGCTGGAGGGTATCGGCTCGCCCTTGCGCGAGCTGCTCGGCAGTGTGTGCGCCGCGGCCTAATATTTACCATAAAGGGATAGGTTATTTTTGGTTGGTAAAGCGTTTGACCTGCCAAAATAAACCTGTCCCTTTTTGGTCGGTTGCCGTTGGGGGGCGGATTGGCAACGCTCGCTGATTGTAGTCTTGACCTGCGCTAGAATAGGACTATCTGATTATCCGGGCGCATGGAGGCTTGCGCCCGTATGCTGAGGAGGACTTTATGGCAACTGTTGCCGCACCTATCGACGCTACGTCGACCGCCGCTTGGAAGGCGCTCGAGGCTCATCAGGAGAAGCTCGAGGCCGAGGGTATCGACCTCAAGGCCTGGTTCGCCGCTGACGCCGACCGCGTGAACAAGCTGAGCTTTGACGCCGGCGACCTTCACTTCGATCTGTCCAAGAACCTGGTGACCGATGAGACCGTCAAGCTGCTGTGCGATCTTGCCCGCGAGGTGAAGCTCGAGGAGCGCCGCGACGCCATGTTCTCCGGCGAGCACATCAACACCACCGAGGACCGCGCCGTCCTGCACACCGCGCTGCGCCGTCCGGCAAGCGAGAAGGGCCAGCTTATCGTCGACGGCCAGGATGTCGTCGCCGACGTGCACGAGGTCCTCGATCGCATGTATGCCTTCGCCGAGCGCGTGCGCTCCGGTGAGTGGAAGGGCGTTACCGGCAAGAAGATCGAGCACCTGGTGTCCATCGGCATCGGCGGCTCCGACCTGGGCCCGGTCATGGCTTACGAGGCTCTGCGCCCCTATGCCGACGCCGGTATCGACTGCCGCTACATTTCCAACATCGACCCCAACGACCAGGCCGAGAAGCTTAAGGGTCTGGACCCCGAGACCACGCTCGTGATCATCGTCTCCAAGACCTTTACCACGCTTGAGACCCTCACCAACGCCCGCGAGGTCAAGACCTGGATGCTCGAGCAGCTCAAGGCTCAGGGCGCCATCGACGGTTCCGATGAGCAGAACGCCGACGCCGTTGCCAAGCACTTCGTCGCCGTTTCCACCGCACTCGAGAAGGTCGAGGCCTTCGGTATCGACCCCGCCAACGCCTTCGGTTTCTGGAACTGGGTCGGCGGCCGCTACTCCGTCGACTCCGCCGTGGGCCTGTCGCTGATCGTCGTGCTCGGCCCCGAGCGTTTCCAGCAGTTCCTTGAGGGCTTCCACGCCATCGACGAGTACTTCTGCAACACGCCGCTCGAGAACAACGCCGTCGCGCTGATGGGTCTGCTCAACGTCTGGTACGTCAACTTCTTCGGTTCCAAGAGCCACGCCGTGCTGCCGTACTGCCAGTACCTGCATCGTTTCCCGGCCTACCTGCAGCAGCTCACCATGGAGTCCAACGGCAAGCATGTCCGCTGGGACGGCAGCGCCGTGACCTCCGACACCGGTGAGATTTTCTGGGGCGAGCCCGGCACCAACGGCCAGCATGCCTTCTACCAGCTGCTGCACCAGGGCACCGTGGTGGTTCCGGCCGATTTCATCGCCTTCGCCAATACCGCCAACCCTGCGACCGATAGCGGTCAGGACGTGCACGAGCTGTTCCTGGGCAACTTCCTGGCCCAGACCAAGGCACTCGCCTTTGGCAAGACGGCCGACGAGGTTCGTGCCGAGGGTACGCCCGAGCAGATCGTCCCGGCTCGCTGCTTTGAGGGCAACCGCCCGACGACCTCGATCTTTGGCGACACGCTGACCCCGTTCGCGCTCGGCGAGCTCATCGCCCTGTACGAGCACATCACGTTTGTCGAGGGTACGGTCTGGGGCATCGACTCCTACGACCAGTGGGGCGTTGAGCTGGGCAAGCAGCTTGCCAAGCAGATCACCCCTGCCTTCCACGACGACGCCGCCAAGGCCGAGCAGGACGCTTCGACCCAGGCGCTCATCGAGTTCTATCGCGCGCACCGTAAGTAGGATTCGCTGCGAAAACTAACGCATAGCCGACAAGGGCCCGTATCCGTTGGGATGCAGGCCCTTTGCTATCTGGATAGAATGGAATGTATCGGGAGGCGCCTCGACGGGCATCGCAATCGTCGAAGGCACGCCGTTCATGTTTGGGACAATGTGACATTTTTCCCGTTGCAAACAGCGCCGCCGTGGGTGTTCTGTATGATGGCTCAGACAAGGTTGCTCAATGACAGGGAGGCACATATGGCAATCAAAGCCATCGCAATGGATATCGACGGTACGCTCACCAACGACCAAAAGGTCATCAGCCCGCGTACGCGCGAGAAGCTGCTCGCGGCGCAGGAGTCGGGCATTAAGCTCATCTTGGCTTCGGGCCGTCCCGCATGGGGGCTGCACGCCTTGGCGCAGGAGCTCGACCTTCAAAGCCATGACGGTCTGCTAGTTGCCTTTAATGGCGCGCATGTGGTCGATGCCCAGACCGACGAGGTGCTGTTCGATCAGGCTATGCCTGCCGACGAATTGCATCGCCTGATTGATCACCTGCGTAATTTTGACGTGATCCCTATGATTTCGCTTGGTCGCGATTTGCACGTCGAGGACTCGTACCATTGCATGATCACGCTGCCTGACGGCTCGCAGAAGAATATCGTCAAGTATGAGCGCGACGCGTGCGATCTTAAGATTCGCGAGGTGGAGAGCCTGCATGAGGTTGCTGATGCTTATCCCGTGGACAAGCTGCTGACGGCGGGCGATCCGACCTACCTGCAGGCGCATCACGAGGAGATGTATGCGCCCTTTACCCAGACGCTGTCGGGTATGTTTACGGCTGACTGGTATTTTGAATATACGGCGCCCGGCATCGACAAGGCTCGTGCGCTCGAGGGCGCCCTGTCCAAGCTGGGTATTGATGCCAGCGAGGTTGTCTCGTTTGGCGACGGCCAGAACGACAAGTCCATGATCGAGTGGGCTGGTACCGGCGTCGCCATGGGTAACGCTGTCGATGAAGTCAAGGCCGTGGCCCAGATGGTGACCGCCAACAACAACGAAGACGGTATCGCGGTAGCACTTGACCAACTGCTGGGTTAGAATCGCCGATAGTGCATAGTTCGGGCGTCCGCTTGCGGGCGCCCTTTTGTTGGGGAGGGTGCCGTGTCCGCATTTCCGTTCGACGCCGTTATCTTTGACATGGACGGCGTGATTGTCGATACCGAGTATTACTACCTGGGCGAGACCGCCGCGTTTGCCAAGGAGCTTGGGTTGAACCTGACCCAAGAGGAGTTGAACGGGCAGGTCGGTACCTCGCATCAGTTCTTTCTCCACATGCTGGTCGATTGGTTTGAGCGTGCCGGTAAGGGACGTTTTACTGGCGAGGAGGCGTTGGCCCGTTGGGATGAGTGGGCGCATAAACGTCCGCGCGACTATCAGACTTTGATTAACCCAGGCGCCGTGGATACGATTCGAGAGCTGCCGCGCCGCGGCGTTCGCGTGGCGCTTGCTAGCTCGTCGCCCATGGATAGCATCGAGGAAGTGCTCAATGCATGTGGGCTGTCGGATGCCTTTGAATATGTGGTGAGCGGCGAGCAGTTTAAGGAGAGCAAGCCCGAGCCCGACATCTACTTGCATGCGCTGGACCTGTTGGGGCTGCCTGCGGTCCGTTGCTGCTGCGTTGAGGATTCCGTTCCGGGCATTACCGCGGGTAAGCGAGCCGGCCTGACGGTCATTGCCAAGCGCGAGGAGCGCTTTGGCTTTAGCCAGGATGCCGCAGACAAGATTATCGACCAGCTGCCGGAGCTGCTGGAGCTTTCTTAGGAGCGCGGTAGTTGCGCGTTTTTCGGGTCTGATGAGTAAATAGCCGACTTTTTGGTGCGACACCTAGCATACTTTAAGCTAATGCGGGCTTAAGGACTTGTTGAATGCCCCTAAGTCCGTTTTAGACTTAATTGTGCTTGGAGAGGGTATATGCCACCGACTGAAGGGCTAACTGACGGTAAAGCAGCGATACCGCTGTACCAACAGGTTATCGATATCATCAAAAACGAAATCAACTCCGGTGCCTACAAGGCAGGTGCGCGGATACCCAACGAATTCGAATTGGCTGAGAGCTATAAAGTTGGCCGCGTTACCGTGCGACGCGCTATTGAGGAGCTCGTCCAACAGGGTTATCTAACGAAGCGACAGGGGAAAGGCACGTTTGTCAATGCCCCCAAGCTCAAGCGCAAGATTCGCCAGAAGGATGACGTCCAGAGTTTTTCGGACGCATGCCGCGTTAACGGAATGGAACCGGGGGCGCGTGTCATTTCGAGAAAGATGCTGCCGGCGGATTCCACCGAAGCACAGTTCTTTGGTGTTCCCGTTGGAACTGACTTGATCTGCGTTGAGCGCGTGCGTACTGCCGATGGCGTCCCTGTCATGCTCGAGAACAACATATATGTTTACGAGGACAACGCCTATCTATCAACGGCACCTCTATCTAACCAATCCATTTTTGAGTTCGTGCGCAACCGGACGGGCCGCACGCCCGCGTTTACCGACCCATGCACGCTTGAGATCGCGTGTGCGTCGCCCGAGGTCGCTCGGTTGTTGGCAGTTCCCGTTGGCGAACCCTTGTTTTATATGGAAGCCTTCTTTTTCGACGAGCAGCGGCGGCCGTTTATCATCGGTCGTCAGCGGATCGTTGGGTCTCGCTACGTTTTTGACATCTAGGACATTGCGTATGAAAGCGCCCGGTGGATCATCTCACCGGGCGTTTCCATACCGTTCACGGCGCAAACGCAACCGTTCAACCGCGTTGCGGCAATCAGTTTGAAATTATCTTGATGGCGAGAAAAGCTGCTGGTAACCTATAGAACGTCATAGAACGTTTGTCTTGTGCAAACGTTGAAGCGAGATGCGATGCAGTCTCGAGTTCTTTGGAGGTATCTATGTCAGATACGAAGGCGAAGAAGACAAACAGACGTTTTAAGTTCAAATTACCGCATGTCTATACGATCATGTTCTTGCTGATCGTTGTCTTTGCGGTCTTGACTTGGATCGTTCCCTCTGGTCAGTATCAGCGCAAGACGATTTCGACAGCGGCGGGCGAGCGTGAAGTCGCCGTTGCTGGAACCTATGAACAGGTCGATAAGAACTACACCGATTCCGAGACCGGCGAGACCATCAATCTGGGGCAGGATATCTTCGCGGTCCTGCAAGCGCCCACTAAGGGCATCCAGGAGGCTGCCGACGTCGTTGCGTTCGTCTTATTGATTGGCGGGTCGTTCGCAATCATCACCAAGACCAACGCTTTGAATGCCGGCATGAGCCGTGTGATTAAAAAGCTTAAGAACAAGGACATCCTCATCATTCCCATCACGATGACGTTGCTGTCCATTTGCGGCACTACGTTTGGTATGTCTGAGGAAGCCCTGCCGTTCTATGCCATCTTCATTCCCATCATGATGGGTATCGGTTATGACTCGATGACGGCATTCATCATCTGCTTCCTTGGCCCTAACCTGGGATATTGTGCCTCGACCATCGACCCGTTTAATGTTTTGATCGCCCAAGGCATCATTGGCATCGAGGGCAATCCGCAACTGTGGCTGCGCGCCGTTTCTTGGGTCATCTTCACTGCCGTCGGTATCGCATGGGCCATGCGCTACGCCATGCGCGTCAAGAAAAACCCCGAGTCGTCCATTACGTATGAGGACGATAAGCTCAAGCGTATCGAGTTTTCCGTGACCGATGCCTCCATTGAGGAAGAGTTCACTATCCGTCAGAAGCTCGTGCTTATCGATTTTGCTTGCGGTATGGGCATTATCGTCTGGGGTCTTGTTACCCAGGGCTGGTACATGAATGAGATTTCCGCCGTGTTCCTTGGCATGGGCTTGCTTGCCGGTATCCTGGGCGGTCTTGACCAGCAGACGATCGCTGAGGAGTTCGTTAAGGGTCTCGCCGACTTTGCGTACGCTGCCATCGTTATTGGTATCGCTCGCGGTATTCTGGTCATCGCCGAGGGCGGCATGATCATCGACACCATCCTCCAGGCGCTCGCTACTGCGCTCGCCGGTGCACCCGCCGCCGTCTACACCACGTTTATGTATATCGTCCTTGGCCTGCTCTCTTTGCTGGTTCCCTCGAGTTCTGGCCTGGCGGCGCTCACCATGCCTGTTATGGGCCCCCTGACCGAGCTTATGGGCCTCAATCCCGAGGCAGCCGTTACCGCGCTCCAGTTTGCTAATCAGACCATCAACACCATCAGTCCCGTGGCGGGCATGACGGTCGCCGGCCTTGCCGTGGCTAAGATTTCGTTTGGCCAATGGTGGAAGACCATTTGGAAGTTCTTCATTTTCATGGTCGTCTTTGGCCTGATCGTAACGGCAATCTCTGGCATGCTTCCGATGTAGGTGGTTGTGATGTCTGATCGTTTGACGGTCCTGACGTCTAAGAGCGTCTTTACCGGTACGGGGGACCTGCCGTTTGAAGGTTTCGTAGCGGTCCGTGGCAATCGAATTGAGGCTGTTGGCACCAAGTGTGAGGTAGCTTCGTATTTGACCCAAGCGGACGAGGTAGTTGACCTGGGCGACCGCACCGTCATGCCTGGCCTGATCGATGTGCATACCTTCTATACGGGCTGGGCGCTGCGGACGTTGGGGTCTGATCTATCCGGCGTCGCCGATGCCAAAGAGGCCGTGTCGCTCTTGCGTGCATGGAAAGATGATCATCCGGATTGTGCGGCGGCTTTTGGCCACAACATGCCCGAAACGTTGGCATCGGATGCCGAGAACGCAAATACGGCAGCTGTGTTTGACGATTGTTTTGGCGATATCCCTGTCGTCTGCTTTACACCGGGTGCGGAGACCTGCGTTCTCAATGCTGCCGCCAGTGCGCGATACGGCTTTACACCCCAGGCGTGCTATGCCGAGAAGATCTGGCGCATGATGAGCGATTTCCTCGCGCTACCCGAGGTGCGCGCCGGGTATTCGGACTACATGAGCATGCTTAACGAGCGCGGCGTTACCGCCATCAAGGAGATGGCGTTTGATGACTACTACGGCTTTGCCGACGAAATGGCTCGCCGTGAGGAATCTGGTGAGCTGACGGTTCGCGTCTCTATGATGTCGCAGCCGGTGGGTGCCGGTGCAAATTTGGCATATGCCCGCGAGGCGCGAGAGCGCTTCCGGGGACCGTTCGTTCGTTTTTCTGGCTTCAACCGTATGACCGATCGCGGCGTATGGGCGGGGCTTGCCGAGATGATTGACCCCTATGAGGACACGGCCGATGCGGGAGCTGCCGGCAAGACGGTTGTCGAAGAGCCCGAGTGGGATCTGATTGAGAACGAGCTGCGTGCAATTGATGCTGACGGCTTCCGATATTCCTTGCATTGCCAGGGCGATGGCGCCGTTCGCCGCACCGTGGCGCTCTATGCCTCGCTGCCTCGAGACGAGCATGGACGGATGCTTCGCCGCCATGCGATTACCGATCTCGAGAACTCTGACCCGACCGATCTTGTCGAGTTTGGCAAGTTAGGTGGAATTTGCGAGGTCTATCCGCAGATTTTGACGCTGGACAGGCGCGAGGACTGCCTGTCGATGATGTGTCGACAAATTGGCGAGACGCGACTTTTGCATAGCTGGAATCGCCGCGGCATGGAAGATTCCGGATGCACGGTGTGCTGTGGTACGGATTTGCCACTGCTGATTCCGAGCCTGGGCGAGTCAATCTACAGCGCGTGCGGTGGATACTTCGACGATGGGCTGCCCGTGAATGAGGCCAACGCGCTGACGCTTGTCGAGCTCTTGCGTGCTTGGACTGCCGGGGGCGCGTACGATCTGATGCGCGAAGACGAACTGGGTACGCTTGAGGTCGGCAAGCTTGCCGATATCTGCGTGCTCGATCGGGATGTGTTCGACCTCGATTATCGCGACGCACGCGATCTTTCGGTTGATATGACGATGTCGGACGGACAAATCGTGTTCGATCGAAATAAGGAGGCATAAGATGTCTGAATCCAAACCGACGCTGCGCCGCGAACAGATTGCGGGCATGAATATCCACTACATCATGTGGTCGCTCGATTATTTCCTTGATGTGCAGCAGCGTTTGGGCTTTGAGTCCATTGAACTGTGGTGTGCGGAGCCGCATGTGACGCTCGACCACACGGGCTACTTTGAGGCTGAGGTCCTGGCGAAAAAGGCTGCAGGCCGTGGGCTTAGGTATCGTACTCTGTGCCCCGAGAATGTTGTCTATCCTTGGCAGTACTGCGCACGCAAACCGCTGCATGAACAGCGCAGCCTGGCGTACTTTAAGCACGGCATTGAGCTTGCCGAGGTACTTGGGTGCGACCGTATGTCCGTCAACTCGGGCTGGGGCGACTGGGACGAGGACCGCGAGGAAGCCTGGAAGCGCAGCCGCGAGCACTTGTCCATTCTGGCGGAGTATGCCGGCGAGCACGGTCTGGTGCTTACGATGGAAAGCCTGCGTCCCGAGGAGAGCAACCTTGTAACGACGGTTTCCGATGCGAAGCGCATGATTGACGAGGTCGCGAGCCCGTACTTACAGCCCATGGTTGATACAACCGCGATGGGCGTTGCGGGCGAGACGCTCGAGGACTGGTTTGCCGCCTTTGGTGATGGGGCAATTCACGAGATGCACTTTATCGACGGTGACCCGTATGGCCATCTGGTGTGGGGCGATGGCAAGCACGATATGGACGCCTTCGTCGCCACGCTTAATGCCCATGGTTTCGATGGCATGCTGGGCCAGGAAATCACGGACGGGCGTTACTACGATGACCCGGCGGCGGCAGATGCCAAGAACATGGCCGCATTCGAGAAATATCTGATTGACTAAACCAACTATCGGCCACGCAGCCAACGTCATTGATTGCGGACCAAACAAGAAAGGAACTGGATATGAACGCACACGATCTGATCAAAGAGGCAATTGCCGAGAAGGGCAAGTTCGACAGCGTCTACTGGATTGCTTGCGGTGGCTCCATGATCGATTTGATCCCGGCTCATGAGCTTCTGCAGCGCGAGGCAACCACCTTCACTTCGTATATCTATACGGCTCGCGAGTTTGATATCATGCGCCCGCGCCGCTTGGGTGAGAAATCCCTGGTCATTGCTTGCAGCCACAGTGGCAACACCCCCGAGGTCGTCGAGGGCTGTGAGATTGCCCTTGCTGCCGGCGCTACGGTGATCGCCCAGACCGACAACGCTGGATCCAAGATTGACTCCGGCAAGTGGACCACGTGGGTCTACCCGTGGGGCGAGGGCGTGCCGCAGGCCGAGGTCCCCGCTGGCATTTCGCTGTCGCTTGCGGCCGAGCTGCTCGATCAGCAGGAGGGCTACGCCGATCTTGCCGATATGTATGCCGGTATCGCCGAGATGGATAAGATTCTTCCCCCGGCACGTGAGAAGGTAAATGCCGAGCTAGGCGATCGTTTTGCCAAGCTTTGCCAGGAGCACGAGTTCTTCTACATTCTGGGCAGCGGTCCCAACTTTAGCCAGACCTACGGTTTCGCTATCTGCTCTCTTATGGAGATGCAGTGGCAGCACTGCAGCTACATCCACTCTGCCGAGTACTTCCACGGCCCCTTCGAGGCTACTCAGGATGGCGTTTTTTACTTCCTGCAGATGGGCTCCAGCGAGTGCCGTGCCATGGACGAGCGCGCCCTTGCGTTCCTTAAGACGCATACCGATACGCTGATGGTGCTCGATGCCAAGGAGTACGGTATGGAAGCCGTGCCGGCGAGCGTCCGTGCCTATCTGGACCCGGTGCTGTTCTACGCCATGAACTGCGAGCTGCGTGCTGCACGCGGCAAGGTGTTTGATCACGATCCCGATTTCCGTCGCTATATGGGTGTTGTCGAGTACTAGAAGGGGCAAAGGCCATGGCATTTAACGTTAACGCGCTCGGATTTGGCGACAACGTCGTCGATCGCTACGAGCATATCCACACCATGTATCCCGGCGGCAATGCGGTGAACTTCGCCGTTTATGCCAAGAAATGCGGTGCCGCACGCTCTGCATACATGGGCATTTTTGGCAATGACGCCGCTGCCGAGCATGTCATTACAAGCCTCGAGGATGAGGGTATCGAGCTTGACAAGTGCGAGCAGATGATTGGCGAGAACGGAGCGGCTCGCGTGACCGTCGTTGACGGTGACCGTGTCTTCCTCGGCTCCAACGAGGGCGGTATCCGTGGCGATGCGCGCTATGTTCTCGATCGCTTTGACCTTTCGTACATGAAGCAGTTCGATGTGGTTCATTCGGGCAACTATTGCTTCACCGAGCGCGAGCTGCCCAAGTTGAAGGCTGCGGGCGTCACGGTCTCTTTTGACTTTTCGGACGACTCCACCGACGAGTACTACGAGCAGATTGCGCCCTATGTCGATTTTGCTTTCTTTAGTGCGGCGGATGCCGCGAGTGAGGACGAGATTCGCGGGCGTCTGGCATGGGTGAAGGATCTGGGTCCGCGTTTTGTGTCGGCTACGGCGGGCGCCGAGGGCTGCATCGCTTACGACGGCGAGCGTTATTACCGCCAGCTGGCTAAACCGGTAACGGACATGAAGGACACCATGGGGGCGGGCGACTCGTTCCTCACCTCGTTTTTGATGTGCTATCTCGATTTCGCCAAGCGTGGTGAGGGTGGCGCCGAGGCCATCGAGCGCGCGCTCGACTTTGCTGCCGGGTTTGCCTCGACCGTGTGCGGCATGGAAGGTTCTTGGGGCCACGGAGCACCAATCGTCGAATAGCTTAAGAAAGCGTACGGCGGTCTGGCTATGAGGCCTTGGACAGCCGATGCAAAACAATAAGCGAAACGCGAAAAGGGGGCTCGCCATGTGGTGGGTCCCCTTTTGAACATTGGAGAAGACCATGGGTATTAAAGCGTGTGCGGCTGGTTTTTGCTGTGCGGACGTCTATCAAAACATCGGCGTGTTCTATCCGACTGGTAATGGCATTGACTGGGGTATCCATCTTGCACGAATGGGCGTTTCGGTATCCGCCGTGTCGGTTGTCGGCAAGGACGAGTACGGAGACAAGATGAGAGAGGCGCTGGCCGCCGAGGGGTTTGATATCTCTCATCTGCGGGTGGAGGATGGCGACACCTCGGTGATGCTCATGGCATTGAAAGACGGCGTCGATCGCGTGCATCTCGAGGCAATCGATGGCGTAATGGAGACATATCGTCCGAATGAAGATGACCGGGCGTTTATCCTAGAGCATGACATCATTCATACCGACCTGTTTGGCAATTGTTTGGACCTCCTGCCCGAGTGGCATGATGCGGGCAAGACGGTGGTTATGGACTTCTCGGTGTTCAGCCAGGATCCCGAATATGCCTGCGAGAATCATTTTCCCTACGTTGACTACGCATTTATGTCGTTTGAAGATGACACTCCGGAGCTGCGGGACTGGGTACGTCACGCGCAGGAATTGGGGCCGCGCGTTGCGGTTGCCACGCTTGGCGAGAAGGGAAGCATTGCCTATGACGGTGAGCGCTTCTATGAGTGCGGGATCGTGCCGGCGGAGAAGGTCGTTAATACCGTGGGTGCCGGCGACTCGTATATCGCCGGGTTTACCAAGGGCGTGATCGATGGCCTTGATATTCCGGCGTGTATGAAGGCGGGCGCTGAGCTGTCGTCCCGAGTGATCGGTTCGTTTGAGCCGTACTAGGGTCAAATGCCTGGAAAGGAGTACGAAATGGTTATCGACATGTTGGTCCATCCTATGCTCTACGGCGAGATCTGTACGCCGGGTGATGAGCCTGATGGATTCGGTTTTTGGTCACGAGAATTTGGTATGGGGCATATGGGCCCCATGGATTGGGATGAGCTTCAAGTCGAGATGGACGTCTGCGATGTGCAGAAGAGCGTGCTCATGCCGCTCGATGTAACCACGGCATGCGGAGGGCACTTTGGCACCAATGACCAGATTGCCATGCTGGTTGCCGCACATCCCGATCGTCTGTGGGGATTTGCGAGCGTAGACCCGCAGGTGAGCGGTGCCGCAGACGAATTGGAGCGCGCCTTTACCGAGTTGGGGGCAAAGGGGCTTTGCCTGCATCCTGCAAAGCAGGGTTTTGCCCCCGATGATGCTGTGGCCGAGCCGCTTTACGAACTGTGCGAGCGCTATAACAAGCCGGTGGTTTTCCATGCCGGTATGTCTTGGGAGCCGGGCGCAGAGCTCTCGCGCAGTAACCCGCTTGCATTTGAGCACACAATCGCAACGCATCCAAATGTGCGTTTTAGTTTGACCCATTTTGGCTGGCCCTGGGTGCGCGAGACCGTGGCGATGCTGCTCAAGTATCCCAACTGCTACGCGGACACCTCTATCACTTACATCGATTCGCCCGAGGAGATGATGCAGCGTCTTTTCACGGTCGATATGGGGCCGCTGTGGTATGAGCGCGCGCTATCGCACCAAGTGATGTTCGCCAGCAATACGCCGCGCTTCCGTGCATTCAAACTCAAGCGGGCGCTCGATACCGTGCCCATGCGCGATGATGCGCGAGAAAGGCTCTACTGGGGTAATGCCCTGCGTTTTCTTGAAGGGGATGAGTGAACATGGTGACGCTCGAGACATTGAGCTATCTATCGACTGCTCCGGACCAGTTCATCGATATTACCGAGGACGTGCACGCTGCCATCGAACGCAGCTCGGTGACCAATGGCTTGGCGGCGATTATTTTGTCGCATACGACCTGCGGAATCGTGGTAAACGAGGGGCTTCCCTGCGTGGAGACGGATCTTATGGAGACGCTTGATCGCATCGCCCCACTCGATGCCCCCTATGCGCATGCACACTTCCTGCCGAGCTATGGAGCCACCGGTAACAACTCCTGTGGGCATATCAAGAGCATGATTTGTGGAAACAGTTGCTTCTTTCCCGTCCAAGATGGCCACATCGTGTGCGGAAGTGCCCAGAACATCTATCTTGCGGAGTTTGACGGTCCGCAGAAGCGAAAAGTGTACGTCGAGGTGCTGGGGGAGTAACGTCCCTGCAATAACCCTATGAAGGAGCACGTTATGTCGTTTCTAACTTCGATGTTCAAGAACGAAAAGCCGGTTATCGGAATGCTGCACCTGCGTCCTCTGCCGGGCGATCCGCTGTATTACCCGGGCGGAAGCGTATCGCAGGTCGTGGAAGCCGCCAAGCGCGATCTCGAGGCGTTGCAGCAGGGCGGTGTCGATGGCATTTTGATTACCAATGAGCTCTCGATGCCCTATGAGCAGCATGTTTCTCCCTCAACCCTTGCATCGATGGGCTATGTAATCGGGGCTCTGTCCCATGATCTGTCGACTCCTTGGGGAGCTGAGGCAATTTACGATGGTGATGCCACAATCGAGCTGTGCGCTGCCGTCGACGCGCAGTTCACGCGCTGCAATTTTTGCGGTGCCTGGGCCGGTGATCTCGGGCTGATTAACCGAGATTTCGCTCACACCATGCGTCGCAAGGCGGCGCTGCGCTTGGACGACCTCAAGCTTTTTCACTTCATCACGAGCGAGGGCGAGGTTTATCTCAACGACCGCACGACCGCGGACATTGCCGATTCACTTCTCTTTAATTGCCTACCGGATGCGATAGTCATCGGCGGTTCGGCTGCCGGTCGTGGCGCTTCGGGCGAGCTTGCCGACGAGGTCCGCGAGCGTGTTGGCGAAGTGCCCGTGGTATGTGGCACCGGTTGTCGCGAAAATACCGTGGCTGACGTATTTGCTCACTACGATGGCGCGTTTGTCGGCACGTGCTTAAAGCGCGACGGAAAGCTGGATGCCCCGGTTGATGTTGAGCGGGTGGTTCGTTTTATGGCTGCCGCTCGTACGGCGCGAGGGGAGTAGGCACCTATGGCGCTCTATCTGGGTATTGATATTGGGACAAGCGCCTCTAAAGGCGTTTTAATCGATGATCGATGCAACATCGTTTGCCAAGCCTCTTGTGGACATGAGACGGACAACCCGTGTGATGGATGGTACCAGCATGATGCTGAGGCAGTTTGGTGGGGCGATTTTTGCCGCTTGTCGCGCGAGCTGGTGATGCGATCGGGGGTTAACGCGGCGCAGATCGGATGCGTGGGCCTTTCCGCATTGGGTTGCGACTGTGTGCCGGTCGATACCGAGTGCAACGCGCTGGCGCCCGCGATTTTGTATGGAGTCGATGCACGTTCGAAGCCGCAGATTGACGAGCTCCTTTCCGAATATGGGTCAGGTCGCGCACGCGAACTTTTCGGGCACGATCCCTGCTCATCAGATATTGCTCCCAAGATCTTATGGTTTAAGGAGAATATGCCCGAGGTGCACGAACGTGCCGCGAAGTTCCTGACGGCATCATCGTTTCTATGCGCAAAGTTGACGGGGCGTTTTACGGTGGACCGTTACTTGGCGGAGGATTTTCTTCCCCTATACGACCGCTACACTTGGAGGGTTGATGCTCGGGAATGTGCTCGTTTCTGCCGGCCTGACCAGATGACGGAGGTAATGTCGGCTACCGATATTGCCGGGGTGATTACGCAGCGCGCGGCTGAGGCGACAGGGCTCGCGGCAGGGACACCTGTCTTAGTGGGAACGGGCGACTCTGGTGCCGAGGCCATTTCGACGGGTGTATTTCGTCCCGGCGATATGATGGTTCAGTTGGGGAGCACGGCGTATTTCATCTACCTAGCTGATCATATGGTCGATGATGCCCGCCTGTGGCCAGGGACGTTTATCATTCCCGGAACTTACGGGATCTGCGCGGGGACCAATACGGCGGGTGCACTCACATCGTGGCTGCGCCAAGAGCTGTATCGCGACGCCGTGGAGGCCGAGGGCCACGGTGGCCCCGATGCATATTCGGTCATGGCGCATGATGCCGCCGATGTGGCGCCGGGTGCCGATGGGCTCCTGTGCCTGCCGTACTTTGCGGGGGAGCGTACTCCGCTCAACGATCCCGAGGCACGTGGCGTCTTCTTTGGCCTGACCGGAAGGCATACGCGAGCCCATATGGTTCGCGCCGCCTTGGAAGGCGTCGCGTATACCGTTGCATCCCATGTCGACATTATCGAGCGAGAGCATGGACTGCCAATTGGGCGCATTATGCTTGTCGGAGGTGGAACCAAGAATCCAGTTTGGATGCAGGCTATCGCCGACGTATGCGGGCGCGAGGTCTCGGTTGCCAAGGTTACGGTGGGCGCATGCTTCGGTGATGCCATCATGGCAGCTCTCGCAGGTGGCGCCTATGCATCATGGGATGAACTCGCCCAAGTCCTTGGCGTTGCACAAACAATCGTGCCCGATATGGCTGCCCACGAGCTATATGCGTCGCGTCGTCATATCTTTGACGAATTGTATGCACGCAACCGTGATCTCATGCACGAATTGGTGTAATGCTGCCGAATTGTACTGCCTTCCAAAATAGGGACTGCGTTGTGCGATTCGCATGTCCCTTGGCATTTTTGCCCACAGTGGTTAGCGAAGGTCAAAAACAGAGTGCGCATTTGCTAAAACTACCGACTCGATGCGCTTTGCGTCACAGTTTTTGAGTGAGGCAATGCGCATCGAGGTCCTTGCGAGCGATTTGATGAGCGACTGCGCGCTTGTTTCTGTGTTTGGCTCGGCCGGCGCATCGGTCTCGAGCAGTAGACGGTCGAGTGGAATCTGTCGTGCGTATTCGCGTCCTCGTTTGGACGCGAGCATGCGTTCGTTGACGGAAAAATAACAGCCCGCATTACGCGCGCGGGCGAGTTCGTCCGAAGTACCGCTAAACCAGTGGAAGATGATAACGGGGGAGTCGGAGTTTGGGATGAGTGGTCCATGCGATTCGAGGACGTTCAGTACGGTTCCTGCCGAACGAACAGCGTGAATTGATATCACGCGCCCGGCAAGAGGGTGCTGCGCGAGTGCATCGCAGAGCCGGTCAAATGCCTGTACTTGTAGCGGCTCGCTTCCGGCAAAACGAGCGGAAAAGTCGAGCCCGACCTCGCCGATCAAGCGTTCTTGTGCAGCAACTTCGCAAAGCAGATTGATTTCAGCGTTGCCACATCGTCCGTCGGCGAGCCACCAGGGATGGAGGCCGATGCCGGCAAAGATATTTGAACGGCCGCAGGCGCGCTTCTTGGCGCGTGCAAAGTCGTGCGGATCGACGCCGCAGTCAAATAGAATCAGGCCCAGCGCCGTTGCCTCATCGGCAACGGCGTCCGGGTGAGCCATTAGATCAAGATGGCAGTGTGCATCAAATAACCGGGGCTCCATCTCGGCGCGCTCCGCTAGTCTAGGCGCTGGCCATCGGCGCGCACGCGCTCGGTGCCGCGGCCACTGATCTGACGGATAACCTCGCCGGCGATCATCTGGCCCATGATGGGCGGCATAAAACTGGCAGTTCCCAGCTCGGTGCGCTCGTGGATGTTGGAAGGATCGCGGGGCTGTGTCTTAACCGATTCCTCGCAGCTAAACAGTACGTGTAGGCTCTTGATTCCGCGCTTCTTACATTCTTTGCGCATAATGCGGCTCATAGGGTCACGTACCGTATCGAAGATGTCGGCAAAGCGGAGACACTCGGGATGGAGCTTGTTGGCCCCGCCCATGGAACTAACCAAACGAATGTTGTGGTCCTGAGCATATTTGGCAATGGTGAGCTTGGCCGAGATGGTGTCGATGGCGTCGACGACGTAGTCGAGCTTGCCACCCGTCTGCTCCAAAACGCTCGCGAAGAACTCGTCGATGTAGTCGCTCAGCAGGTATTCGGTGCGCTTGATAACGCTGGCGGCGGGATTGATGTCGTGGATCATGGCTTCCATCACGTCAACCTTGCGCTTGCCGATGGTGCTATGAAAGGCGATGGCCTGGCGATTGATATTGCTGGGCGCGATGGTGTCCTTGTCCAGAATTACAAAATGCCCGATGCCGCCGCGGGCAAGTGCCTCGCAGCAGCTAGAGCCCACGCCTCCGCAGCCGAGTATCAGCACCGTGGCGTTGGCGAGCTTGTCGAGTGCCTCGCGGCCCATGATGATTTCGAGCTTGGTGTCGCGTGTCTCGACGAGTGCAGCAGTTTCGGTCATAGACATCCTCCGATGGGGAAGCGGTCGTGTTTTAGCTATCGCCATTATAGGTATTATCGCGATTCCATTTGAGCCCTAGGGGCTTGTTGAAATGAGGCAGGGATTCGCATAAGATGAAGCAGATGGCACCCGTTGCAGCGGGTTGGCCAACTCCGAAACACGTTTATGGCGTGAGAAGTGGCCGTCTTCGCATTACGCGGAGGCGGCTATTTTTTTGAGTACAAGATTAGACAGTTAGACAAACATCTAAATATCGAGTATAGTGTGCGCGTCATGAGAGATGATGAGAGGAGGTCTTATGCCGGGAGAGGGTTTTAAGGCGCTTGCCGATCCAACGCGACGGCGCATTTTGGAGTTGCTGCGCGAGGGCAATTGCACGGCGGGGGAGCTTGCCGAGCATTTCGATATCAGTAAGCCGTCGCTAAGCCATCACTTGGCGACGCTCAAAAATGCCGGGTTGGTGACCGACGAGCGCCATGGCCAAAACATCGTATACAGCTTAAACACCACCGTCATGCAGGATTTAATTGGCTGGTTTATGGGCTTTACAAACACTGAAGGTGATAAGGATGAATAACGAAAACAAGGGCATTCACCCCACGGGGGTATCGTCGCGCGTGTGGATTGCGCTGGTCGCTCTGTGCGTCGCCAATGTCGTAGCGCACCTCATGGTGATGCCGAGCTTGCCTGCGCAGATTCCCACGCACTGGGGCGCGAACGGCGCCGTCGACGGTTGGGGTCCTAGCTGGATGGCCTCCGCGCTCGGCGCGCTGCCTCTGGCGCTTCTCGCAATGTTCTGCGTGGTGCCGCGCATCGACCCCAAAGGCGAGGCATATCGAACCTCGGGCAAGTTCTATCAGGGCTTCGTAATCGCCTTCACCTTGTTCATGTGCGCCATAAGCTGGCTGGGAGAGCTTACGGTCTGGGGCGTGGTGCCGGCGGTCGGTTCGGTTAACGTGCTGATTTCCGGTGTTGTCGGTTTGCTGTTCATCGGCGTAGGCAACTACTTGCCGCGTGTGAAGCAGAACTATACGCTCGGTATCAAGACACCTTGGGCGCTTGCCGATCCCGAGAACTGGCGCCGTACGCAGCGTTTTGGCGGCGCCTGCTTTATGGTGCTGGGTATTGGCCTGATTGTGATGGGCGTGGCAGGCAGCGTGCTTTCGAGTGAAGTCGTCGCCGCGGTGATTGCGGTTCTGGCGTTTGGTTCGGTTGGAGCCGTCTACGTCTACTCGTATCTGTTGTGGCGCAAATCGCAGCGAGCCGCTCGTTAAGGTTGCGGAAAACTAGCGTACGCAGTTCATAGTATGTTCCGGGGGACTTTTCCCAGGTAGTATTAGGGGGTGTGGGCAACCATGCCCCTTTTTCGTTACGTTTCAGAGCTGGTTTCCTCATTTCGTTTCTACTAAAGCGAATCAAGAATAGGGAAATAGCAGGTAGAAAGGATAGAACAGGCAAATGGCAGAGTTTATCTACCAGATGTATCAGGCTCGTAAGGCCCATGGCGACAAGGTAATCCTTGACGACGTGACCCTGAGCTTCTACCCCGGGGCCAAGATCGGCGTCGTGGGCCCCAACGGCATGGGTAAGTCGACCCTGCTCAAGATCATGGCCGGTATCGAGGAAGTCTCCAACGGCGATGCCAGGCTTACCCCCGGCTACACCGTGGGCATCCTGCAGCAGGAGCCGCCGCTCGATGACGACAAGACCGTCATCGAGAACGTGCGCATGGCGTTTGGCGACATGATCGCCAAGGTCGATCGCTTCAACAAGATCGGCGAGGAAATGTGCGACCCGGATTGCGACATGGACGCCCTCATGGCCGAGATGGGCAAGCTTCAGGACGAGATCGATGCCGCCGATGGCTGGGATATCGATTCCAAGCTCGGCCAGGCCATGGACGCCCTGCAGCTGCCCGATTTCGACATGCCGGTCAACGTGCTTTCCGGCGGCGAGCGCCGTCGCGTGGCCCTGTGCAAGCTGCTGCTCGAGGCTCCCGACCTGCTGCTGCTCGACGAGCCCACGAACCATCTGGACGCCGAGTCGATTCTGTGGCTCGAGCACTTCCTGCACAACTACCAGGGCGCGGTGCTTGCCGTCACACACGATCGCTACTTCCTGGATAACGTTGCCGAGTGGATCTGCGAGGTCGACCGCGGTCACCTTTATCCCTACAAGGGCAACTACTCCACGTATCTGGAGACCAAGGCCGCCCGTATCGAGGCGCAGGGCAACCGCGACGCCAAGCTCGCCAAGCGCATGGAGGCCGAGCTCGAGTGGGTACGCAGCTCACCCAAGGCCCGTCAGGCCAAGAACAAGGCCCGTCTGGCTCGCTACGAGGAGATGGAGGCCGAGGCCCGCGCAAGCCAGAAGCTCGACTGGACCGATATCCGCATTCCCGTTGGACCGCGTTTGGGTAACAAGGTGCTCGAGGCCCATCACCTGCACAAGGAATTCGACGGTCGCGTGCTCATCGACGACCTTTCGTTCACCCTGCCGCGCAACGGCATCGTGGGCGTCATCGGCCCCAACGGTGTCGGTAAGACCACGCTGTTCAAGACCATCGTGGGCCTGGAGCCGCTGACTTCGGGCGAGCTCGAGGTGGGCGAGACCGTCAAGATCTCCTATGTCGATCAGAACCGTTCTGGCATCGACCCCGATAAGAACCTGTGGGAGGTCGTCTCGGACGGCCTGGACCACATGATGGTCGGCGAGACCGAGGTTCCGAGCCGTGCTTATGTGGCGAGCTTTGGCTTTAAGGGCCAGGACCAGCAGAAGCGCGCTGGCGTGCTCTCCGGTGGCGAGCGCAACCGTCTGAACTTGGCGCTTACGCTCAAGCAGGGCGGCAACCTACTACTCCTCGACGAGCCCACGAACGACCTCGACGTCGAGACGCTGTCCTCGCTCGAGGCGGCGCTGCTCGAGTTCCCGGGCTGCTCGGTGGTCATTAGCCACGACCGTATGTTCCTGGACCGCGTCGCCACGCACATCTTGGCGTGGGAAGGCACCGACGAGAATCCGGGCAACTGGTATTGGTTCGAGGGCAACTTCGAGGCCTATCAGGCCAACCGCATCGAGCGCCTGGGCGAGGACGCAGCCCAGCCGCATCGTATTCACCGCAAGCTGACGCGTGACTAGTAGCAAGTAGAAAGGCCGCCAGCAAGGGCGGCCTTTCTTGTAGCAATTGCACTGCAGCTATGCCCTGGCTGCTGGTTTGATTCATAATCAAAGTCATCTCTTTGGGATTAAAGCCCGTTTTTGCTATGAGTGATTTTCTAATTCCGTTTAAAACGTAAAGACGTATTGGGTTACAAGGACATAAGCAAATCGAATTGAAATATAACCAGTGCTGTAACGTTACAAAAAAGGTTATAGAATAGGAGTATCTTATAAGTCGCTCCTCTAGAAAGAAGAACATATGCTTTCGCGTCGTCGTTTTCTGCAACTTGTCGCGTCTTCAATTGTCGCCTTAGCCGCACGTCCGAAAGAGGTTTTTGCTTCGACGGGCAATATTGATGGTGAGCAGATACAATTTACTTCAGAAATTGCGCAAGAGCTTGCCGATAAATATATAAAGGGACTCCTCGGCTCTTCGTATACGCCTTCTGACCCTATTCCTTTTGTAGACGTTGATGGGTCCCCGCTTGGCTACATTGTTCCGGTTGTGACATTCAATAGAGCCGCGGGCTATTTGGTTTTAGATGCTTCAGATGATGAAATACTTACGGGATATCGTTTTGGAGACGGCTTAGTCAGCCCTATGGATCGGGGAGGAGATCTTGGTGTTGAGTCTTATTCTTTCAATAACCCAGTCGTAATGATCAATCCATTCGAATTCGGTGTGCAATCTTTGGACGGTTCAATAACAACAAATTGCGGAAGAACAATCCCGGCTGTTTCCATAGAAGGACGGCCTGTCGTTTTATCGAATAAACCTTCAAGCTGGAACGATGTCGTAATTTACGCAACTCAAATGCAGGATTACACAGTATCTGGGTTTCGTTCCATTTCTCAGTTTATGTCATATGATGAAAGCGAGATTAAGAGGCTTACTGCCCACTATGCTTGTATGGTGACAGCTTTTTCGAACGTTGCGGAACTGTATGGCATTGCCAATTTATATAACGACCCTTCGCAATATATGCAGATATGGAATTACACCAATACCCATGCTCTTTCCGATGAAGAACAGACTGTTCCCGGCGTTGTTTTGGGCGGAACGCCGATATCAACCTGTGCAACGGGGTTTACAAATTACTGCGCAAGCAGAGGAAGTACTCTTATCGCCCGCACTGTCTCCTCTCCGGCTATCGCGAGCATTCAAAATGAGATTAACTCTAATAGACCGAATGTTTTACATGCGAGTTTGTACAACGGATCAGCCCATTCTGTAACAGCGGAGGCTTACGCCACACTTACTGGTAAGAAAACTGGAGAGACAAGGCAGATGATTGGCATAGCGGACGGCTGGAATTCATCTTTATCCTTCCTGAAGTATGATCAGAGCTATTATGCGTGGACTTATGGAACGACTTTTTCGAAGTAGGACGATTCGTCTAGCTCTGTCTTTGGTGCTGATGGCTTCATTGGTGGGCTGTTCAACAAAGGAAGAGATATCGCGCGGAGGTTCCGGAGAAGTGACTGCGACAGACTCAGGTTCATTAGAAATAGCTGGCGGGCATGCCGATGTGATGTTACAAGGAAAAGGCGTGCTTAGGTCGATTGATGCTGAAGACGCTGTCTGCTCAATAGAGGATTTGAAGACAGGTGAAACTGCATCGTACCGAGTTTCAGATAATGCTGCGAATATGATTGAGTCGATACCGACTGGAGCGCAGGTTTCTTTTAGATACTTTGCTCCGCAACTTGAGGATGAGCTTGCTTCTCTGGTGTCTATATGCGCCGATGACAACTAAAAGGCCTGAATTCAAACGGCCTCGGATGGTCAATTGGCTATCCGAGGCCGTTTTTTACTCGACCGGGGCTTCGACCTTGTCGATGGCCCAGGTGGCTCCGAGGCCGCCGGTGGTGTTGCGGCGAATGCGTACGGTGACTTCGTGGCGTTTGCCGGCCTGTGTGTAGCGCAGGGGGAAGCTCGCGCGGTTACGGCCGGCCTCGATGGTACCGCGCTCGCGAGCGATCCAGTAGTACTCGCCGACGATGCCGAGGGTGTCGGCGCCGTAGGGGAGATAAGTCGACAGCTGGTGCAGCAGCGGGCTAGGGCAGAAGACCTCGGTCGCGAAATCGATGGGGAAGTCCCCGGGGATGGTTGGTGCTGCGGAAGCGGGGGCCGGTGCTGAATTGGGGACCGGAGTCGGTGCAGGTGTGGGAGCCTGGTCACAGGCGGGTGCGGATGCGGACTCAATGACAGGTGCAGACTCAGATGCCGCTTCTGGCTTAGCTATGGAATCTGTCGGTTCCACGGAGATGGACGTGTCTTCGGTCCCGGTTTTGGCATCGGCCTGCGGAGTGTCCTCTGCCTCGACGTTCGGCTTGGCCTCGACCGGCGTGGATACCATGGTGGTGATGCCGGCGTTGGCGTTCTCGGGGTCGTAGACAACCGTGAGCGAGATGGCAGGCTGGGGCGCCTCGGGCTCCGGTGTTGCCTCGGCAGCATCTTGATCCGCGAGCTCGTCGGACTGATTGTCCTCGGTGTTGTCGCCAAAGACATCGTGGCTCTGGAACACGGGCGCCTCGGGCTGGCCAGCCGCCTCTTCGGTTGTCGACTTGGATGCCTCGTTGAGCTCCGCAGTGGCTTCCTGCTCGGATATGACTTCGGGATCGGTCGTGGCGGCGATTTCGGTTTCGGCCTCTGCTGTTACTCCAATAGCGACTTCGATCTCTGTCTCGGGTTCGGGTTCCGGCACGGCTCCAACCATGGCTTCGGGCTCGGGACGCTTAACGTGCTTGGGGCGCACGGCCTTCAGGTCCTTCTTGCCGTGCTTCTTCTTTTTGTAGGACTGCTTGGCGCCCTTGGTAGCTTTGCGCTTGTCCTCGTCCTTGGCAAGGGCGGCATCCCATGCCTCGTTGGCGATGACGGTGGCATACAGGCGGCCGCCCTTAAAGACGGTCAGTTTAATGCAGTCGTCGAGTTCCTCGAGCAACTCGCGCGTGGACTCGAAGCCCAAGTCATAAGCGGCCATGTCGCCGGCGGCGAGCGCCTCCTCGACCTGCGTCATAAACGTTTGCTTACCGCACCCAATCGCGTCGCGCAGCAGGCGATACAGATAGATGTGGTTGCCCAGCGATAGCGTGGGCCTAACTATTGTCTTGCTCATGGCAAATCTCCTCTTTACACACGTAAAGCATCTTACCATCGCATAGCGTTCGCCATGGCGGCACCCAAGGCAAACGGGCGCGAACCGCTATCGATTCGCGCCCGTTGTACAGGTTGCCTATCTGGGGATGCAGTGCTTAGTTGCCCGATGCCGTGCCTTGGCTCGAGCTGTTAGATGTCGTGCCCAATGTGGTGTCACTCGAATTGCTGTTGCTGCTGCCTGCTGTGCCCGTTCCCGACGTGGTGTCGCTCGTCTGGCCGCCCGTGCTCGGTTGAGAGCCGTCAGTCGTTTGGCTTGAGTCAGTCGTGCCGGATTGCGTGCCGCTGTTGTTCGCAGAGGAATCGGTGCCCTGCGATTGGTTTTGGGTGTTCGAGGACGAATTGGCAGAGGTAGAACTGTCTTGCGTATCGTCCGTCTGTGCTTGCTGATCCTGCGACTGGGTGTTGCCATTTGCATCGCTCTCGGTCGTGCGCGACGACAGGATTGGCTCGGGACGCTCGCCCAGACCCTCACCGGCAGTGGTGATAAGGATGGCGCCGGCGCAGGCGATGACCGCGACGATGGCGATAGCGATCGAGAAGACGATGACCTTCTTTTGCGTCTGGCTGCGCTCAGCCGCCGCCTTGGCGCGCAGGCTGTTGGGAGCGACGCGCGCCGTGGTCGCGCGTCCCGCAACCTGGCGCATCTCCTGCGTGGTTGCGGCGCCACCTAGGTGCTCCTCGACATTGGGCTCAACGGGCTCGTAGGCGCCGGTAGGGTAGTCGACAGCGGCATGCGTGCCCTTGATTGCTTCGGCGCTGGCGGAGATAAAGTGGCGATAGACCTGCGAGGACACAACAGTGATGACTGAGCTCACAGCGGCACCAATCACCGAGCCGGCAATGCCGATCTTTGAAGCAAGCGCCACGCTCGTGGCGGCAGCTGCGGCGCCGGCGATGATCTGGGGAATGGAAATGTCGTCGAACAGGCCCTTTTTGGGCGCGATGGCCATGGTCTGTCCGATGGAATGGTTCTCGTGCACGCCGTTGTTGAGTGATGCCGGCGTCATGACGCGCGTGCGCGGCGCGTCGGTGTACTTGGTTGTCATACGGGGTCCTCCCGGTGTAAATCTGCTTCGTTTCGTGTAGCCATCAGGGTACCCACCAGATGTGAATCGTACGTGACATTTAACAGATACCATCAACTCATCAAGGGGGCTTGCTGTCTTTGGTGCGATAGCTTGATGCTAAACTGGATTTATGTTTGCGAGGTGGTTTACGTGATGTACCCGTATATGACATTCGAAGATGGAACCGAGGTCATTCATTCTGACCTGATTACAGATGGCGATATCGAAAAGGTTATCGTGCATTTTGAACGACCGACGGCAGAGGGTTTCGACTCCGCTCGTTGTGAGTTGCCTTCCTGTTCGTGGACTGACTGGGAAGGGCATTTTACTCAGAGTGAAAAACGAGCTTTCGAAGAGTGTCTGAGCAAATAATTTAGATTAGTTCGAGTTTAGTTCGAATAAAGAAGCTGAATGCGATGACCTAAAGCGTATGCATTTTTAGTATTAGATGCGTATGAAATGGAGGATGTGAATGGATGAGCTAATAGACTTTAAAAAACGATTTCTCAAGAATGGCGAGCTGGTTTCAATTCCAAAAAAGGAAAGCTATAAAAGAATCATGCTGCTATGGGCCGTCTCTTTCTTTGAATTAAATACAAGTTATACGGAGCTTCAGGTTAATCGTGTGCTGTCACAGCTCTATCCTGATTATGCCGTGTTGAGGCGGTACTTGGTTGATTATGGATTCCTATTAAGGGATGAACGAGGCCTGAAATACGAGGTTAATCGTGATGTTCACGGTATTGAGAGCTAGCCGTCCGGTTCGGGTCCTATATATTGCTAGAGGGATAAGCGAAATAGGCAATTGGTGTGCGAATATTGCTTTGCCAATGCTAATTTACGAGGTAACTCACGATGTTTCTGCAACTGCTTTGATGGTCTGCTGCAGATTTGCCCCCTCTCTGTTTTCAGTTGCGCTCGCGCAGCTGCCTCAGAAGATGGGTATCGGGACACTGCAGGCCATGAGATTGGCAGACTTAATTCGCGCGGGATTATTCGTTTGCTATATTTTTGTTGATAGTAAATGGAGTATGTTTGCTATTACGTGCGCGGTATCGCTTTGCCGAACGGTAGAAATGCCCTGCTTTTACTCGTTGTTAAGAGCCAATACGAATAGTATCAATCGCGACGTAATTAATAATTCGTTTGGGTTCCTGCAGAATTTGATGATGGTTCTGGGGCCAGTTGCCGGCGGTTTTGTTGTCGCTCAATTTGGGGCGGAGGCTGTTCTTGCATTAGACGCGCTTTCTTTTGCCGCGTCGTTCTGGTTGCTGCGAGATGTTCCGTCGGTTATCGAGGTTAATGATAAAGAGGGAATAAGCAAAAATGAAAAAAACAGGACTGCATTTAGTGATCTTAGCGCGAAGCACTTGGCAATTGGTTTCCTATTAATCGATATTTCTAGTGGCGTGGCATTCGGCTCTCTGAATTCTCTTTTGCCAGCTATAGCGCAATTGCAATTTGACTCGTCATCGATACAATACGGATTCCTTCAGAGTAGTCTTACAATCGGACTGTTGTTCGGAAATACAATATATGGTCGTTTAATCAGTGGTTCCGATTGCGTTAAATCATATTGTTTTGTGACGTATCTTGCGCTCGGTGCGTATCTGGCGTTTGGCTATCGCTATGCGTCTGGGATATCGTTTATTTTCCTTTTTATCGTCGGTGCCGGAAACGCCATTCAAGATGTGCTTCTCATAACATCGCTGCAGGATTTGGCGAGAGACGGATCTGAATCGATAAGCCTGTTTTCAATTAGGGAGTCTTTGCAATCGGTTGCTGTTGTTATTTCAACACTTCTTGTTTCGCTGTTCACGAGCATCGCGATGTTCTCAATTCTCGTTACAGGACTTGGTGTATTTTCAATTATGATGGTAGTTGTGTTTCAATTGAATTATTTGCGAAAGATGTGACGTTGATATGCCTAAAACGCTTTTAGTATTTCCCCCAGGATGGAGTCCAGTGGGGCCGTATCTTGCCTTGCCTGTTTTGAAGTCATATCTTCAAGAGGTTGAACAATACAAAGTTGACATTGTTGACTTAAACGTGGAATTTTACGATGACCTCCTATCTTTTAGACATGTCGAAGAGTGCTGTAAAAGGTATCGGGAATCAAAGGATTCGTTTAGTTCGAATGTCCAATTAACAATCGAGTTGATACAAAAGTCGGCACTTAATGTTGACGAGGCAAAAGATATTTTCAGATCGAAGAGATACTTTAATCTAAAAGAAAGACAATATGCTGAAAACATTTTTAGAAATGCACTCTATATCATAAATCACGTCTCATATGGAGTTAAATACACGTTCAACTCCATAGATCTGCCCTATGATTATTATTCGACACCAGAAATAATGAAATCGCTTGCGGATACCTTGCATAATCCGTTTATTTCCTTCTATGAAACTGCCTTTCTTAAGCGTATTCAGAGGGAAAAAATCGAGTTTATTGGGATTTCGGTGAGCGGCTGTTTCCAATTGATTTCTGCAGTTACGTTAGCGAAACTGATTAAGGAAGAATGTCCATCTGTTAAACACGTCTCATTGGGCGGCAATTACATTACTCGTTTAGCAGATGACTGCATGAAAGAATGGCATCCCTTTTTTGAATACATTGATTCGATAATGATGTATGACGGCGAAGAGCCGCTTGCACGCCTTCTTGAGGCTCTTGACTCTGGTGATGACAATCTCGACTGTGTTCCAAACCTTTGCCATGCTAAAGGTGGAAAGATATATAAAAACCATCGGATTGAGCAAACATTTATCAACGATACAGTTCCCGATTTCGATGGCTTCGCCCTTTCTAAATACTTCATGCCTGAGTTAATATTGCCGGTTTATTCCTCTAGGCAGTGTTTTAATCATTGCGCCTTCTGCACCATTCCCGGTGCTACCGGTGGTTGTTACCGAAAGATGCCTATATCGAGAGTATTTGAAATAATGTGTCGGTTAAATGAAAAATACGGCACGAGAGTTTTCTCTTTTGTGGATGAAACATTCGAAGGCAAAAGAATGGAGCAACTCGCGGATGAAATAAACGCATCGGGAAAAACGTTTTTCTGGCATGGAGAAACGAGGTTCTCTCCAACCCTAAGTACAGAAGTTTTTAACAAGATATACCAAAGTGGATGTAGGCAGATTCAGTTTGGCCTCGAGTCATACAACCAAAGAGTTCTTGATCTAATGAAGAAGAACACGAGAGTTGATTGGATTGATCGCAATATCCATGATTGTCTCAATGCGGGTATTCCTGTTCATCTATTTTTTATGATTGGCTTTCCGACCGAAACTAAAGAAGAGGCTCTGAACACCTTAGCTTATACAGAGAATGTTTTGAATTATTCAAAACAGGTATGTGGTGTTCCATATTCCACGAGAGGATTTACGAATTTTGGTCTCGTTATGGGGTCGGATGTTTGGAATCATCCCGATAAGTATGGTGTCTCTGTAATGCCGAAGTCCCAATATGAGGATTTGCGCCTCGAAGTGGATTATGTTTCAGGCACTGGTTTAACTTTAAATGAAGCAAAATCCTTATCTGATGAGCATCATATTGATTTTTATATGCAAGAGGTCATAAACGGTAGCGACACAATTGACTTGCCCCAGCGGCTTCATATTTCAGAGGTGACCTGGATCCTAGATTCTATTCACGCTGTCAGGTATAAGGGACATTTGACCAAAGTAAAGCGACGGCTAACTAGTCTAAATCCAGCTGATCGAATCTGGCTGGATTCCAAGACCTCTGTCGTGCTCGTTGAGCCATTTGCCTACTTCTATAATTCTGAATACCATCATGTCTATGCTGTTTCCCAGTTGGTATACCTTAAGTTGGCCCGTTTATTGGAGGCCGATTGTAGCATTTCTCTTATTCTTGATCAGGGCGACCTCGAGCTGACAAGGGCGATAGAAGAACTGTTGCATTATGGATTGCTGAATACAAATATCGATGCCGATTATGTAATGCACGATAATGGTTTTCAATTGGTTAAAAGTTCGTTTGTTAAAGAAGTCGGACGCTCAAAAGAGGGGTTAAGAGTACTGCTGAGTTGTGCCACCCATAGAATGTGTGCGGTTAATGATTTTTCGTTCGCTTTGCTTTCGTTGTTTGAAAAGCCGATTACTAAGAACGAGGTGCGCGACATTTTGAAAAAAGAGGGACTATCGGCAAGCGAGGAGCAATTAAACAAGTTGGTTGATAATTGCATGAAAGCAGATATACTACAATTGATTAGATAGAGGAGGTTTCTACATGGACGTTATTAACAAAGATCTCTTGGAGCAACTGAAAGAGTCTCAGGAAGAGGGCGTCGTGGTAGAAGTGTTCGACTTTGAGGACTACATGGATAAATTCTGCCATTAGTTTCGGAATTTACTTGCCTCGCTTAAAGGAGAAGTCGATTATCGATTTCTCCTTTTTTAATTAAAGATATTTTTGGAATACATGCTCTTAGTACAGGTTAGCGTCTCAGTAAACTGGGAGGTTGCTTTGGCTAGTTAGAGATATGTGAACGTCCGTTAGACTGAATCTCAGGGTAGAAGGGGCCTCCAGTGTCCAGATCAACAAGGCAATGCTGCGTTTCGGCTAATAAGAACGACGGCTTTCTGCGGGTTGCGGCGGCGTCGCCACGGATTCGCGTGGCCGATGTCGAGGGCAATGCCGAGGTTGCGCTGGCGGCTGTTCGCGATGCTGCCGGGCGTGGCGTTCGCGCGTTGGTGCTGCCCGAGCTTAACCTGACCGGCTATACCGCGGCTGATCTGTTCCATAACCGCACATTACTGCATGCCTGCGAGACCGCACTGGCACATATTCTCGATGAAACCCGCGAGCTGCCGATTGTCTTTACCATCGGCCTTCCCGTTGCAGTTGCCGAGAATATCTACAACTGCGCCGCCGTGTGCTGCGCGGGCGAGCTTTTGGGCCTCACGGCCAAGAAGTATTTGCCCAACTATGGCGAGTTCTATGAGCGCCGTTGGTTTGCTCCGGCACCTACCGATCCCGTTTGGCTTGAATTTGCCGGTCAGGGTCCGGTCCCGCTGGGCTCGGGGCTTGTCTACCGTTGCTGTGATGAGGGCGCCGAGGACCTGGTGCTGGGCGTTGAGGTCTGCGAGGACCTGTGGGTGCCGGCGCCTCCTTCGACCGAGATGGCGCTTGCCGGTGCGACGGTGATTCTCAACCCGTCGGCTTCGGACGAGATTATCGGTAAGGCAGACTATCGCCGCAGCCTCATCTCCAATCAGAGCGCGCGCCTGTACTGTGCCTATGCGTATGCAGACGCGAGCGAGGGCGAGTCCACGACCGATATGGTCTTTGCGGGCGAGAACCTCGTCTACGAAAACGGCTCCAAGCTCGCCGCGACCAAACTGCTTACTTGCGATATGGCCATCGCCGACGTTGACCTTGACCGCCTGGTTGCCGAGCGCCGTCGTTCGACGACGTGGACGCGCGCGGACGATGCGCCGGAGGCCACGGCCGTTGAGTTTTCGTTTGAGGGCGTGTTGGCCGAAGAGCCTGTCCTGCGCGATGCCTGCGATATCGACCGCGTTTTCCCGCGCGCGCCCTTTGTACCGGCCGACCATGGTGACCTGGCCGAGCGCTGCGAGACCATCCTCGACCTGCAGACCGCCGGCCTCAAGACCCGCCTGGCCCATACGGGCACCAAGGCTGCAGTCATCGGTCTTTCGGGCGGCCTTGATTCTACACTGGCACTGCTCGTGACGGTGCGTGCCTTCGATGCACTGGGGCTGCCGCGCACGGGTATCACGGCGGTCTCCATGCCCGGCTTTGGCACGACGCATCGCACTAAGTCCAACGCCGAGTCGCTCGCGCGCGACCTGGGCGTGAGCTTCCGCGAGGTTTCGATCCACGCGGCTGTGGAGCAGCACTTCAAGGACATTGAGCACGATCCGACCGTGCAGGACGTGACCTACGAGAACAGCCAGGCCCGCGAGCGTACGCAGATTCTGATGGATCTGGCCAACCAGGCTGGCGGTTTTGTCATCGGCACGGGTGACCTGTCGGAGTTGGCACTCGGCTGGGCTACCTATAACGGCGACCACATGAGCATGTACGCCGTCAACGCGAGCGTGCCCAAGACACTCGTGCGTCACTTGGTGCGTTATGCGGCTGATGTCTTTGGCGGGCGTATTGCCGAGGTTTTGCTCGATATCCTCGACACGCCGGTGTCCCCCGAGCTTCTGCCGCCCACGGGCGACGGCGAGATTGCGCAGAAGACTGAGGATTTGGTGGGCCCGTACGAGTTGCACGACTACTTCCTCTACTACTTGCTGCGTTTTGGCTTTGAGCCGGGCAAGATCTACCGCATGGCGCTCAAGAGTTTCGAGGGTGTCTACGACGCCAAGACCGTCCACACGTGGCTGCGTACGTTCTATCGTCGCTTCTTTGCCCAGCAGTTTAAGCGCAGCTGCCTGCCCGATGGCCCCAAGGTTGGTTCGGTGACGCTCAGCCCGCGCGGCGATTGGCGTATGCCGAGTGACGCCAGCTCGCGTCTGTGGCTTGCGCAGATCGACGCGCTCAATCCAGTTGACTAAGGTTGGCTAAATTGAACCAATACGGGGGTTGCAAGCGTTACACTTTTGCAATCTGATGGCCCGTATCGCGCGGCGCTCTTGTCGGAGCGCCGCTTTTTTATATCGGAAGGTGGCACCATGCAGGTATCGCAGCGTCTCGACCGCTTTGGCGCGGAGGTCTTCGCCTCGCTCAACAACAAGCTGCTCGCGCTGAAGGCTCAGGGCAAGACCATTTACAACATGAGCGTGGGCACGCCCGACTTTAAGCCGTACGGCCACGTGGTCGAGGCGCTCACACAAGCAGCCCAGGATCCCGAGATGTGGAAGTACGCCTTGCGCGACCTGCCCGAACTCAAGCAGGCCGTATGCGATTACTATGAGCGTCGCTTTGGCGTTTCGGGCATTACACCGTCCATGGTGCAGTCGTGCAACGGCACGCAGGAGGGCGTGGGCCATTTGGGCCTGGCCCTGCTCGATCCGGGTGACACCATCCTGGTTCCCGATCCGTGCTACCCGGTCTTTGAGGCGGGTGCCAAGATTGCCGATGCCAAGCTCGAGTACTATCCGTTGGTCGCCGAGCATAATTACCTGCCCTATGTGGCGGGTATCGATCCCGAGGTGGCCGATCGTGCCAAGTATATGATCGTGTCGCTGCCCGCCAACCCGGTGGGCTCGGTGGGCACGCCCGAGGTCTACGAGGAGATCATCGCTTTTGCCCGCGAGCACGACCTGCTCATCGTTCACGACAATGCATACTCCGATATCGTGTTTGACGGTGAGCCGGGCGGCAGCTTCTTGCAGTATCCCGGTGCGCTCGAGGTGGGCGTGGAGTTTTTCTCGCTCTCCAAGTCGTTTAACGTCACTGGTGCCCGCATCGGCTTTTTGGTCGGCCGCGAGGATGTGGTCTCTGCCTTTGCCAAACTGCGCGGCCAGATCGACTTTGGCATGTTCTTCCCGATCCAGAAGGCTGCTATCGCCTGTCTGAACGGTCCGCGCGATGAGGTCGAGGCGCAGCGTCTGAAGTACCAGGAGCGCCGTGATGCCCTGTGCGACGGTCTTGAGAACTTGGGCTGGGAGCGTCCCAACGCGCATGGCTCTATGTTTGTGTGGGCCAAGCTTCCCGGTGGTCGCACCGATTCCATGGCGTTTTGCGAGGAGCTTATGGAGAAGGCCGGCGTTGTGGTGACGCCGGGCGCGAGCTTTGGTCCTTCGGGCGAGGGACACGTGCGCATGGCGCTGGTCCTGCCGCCCGATCAGATTGCTTTGGCTGTCGAGGCCATTCGCGAGGCGGGCCTGTATTAGAAAGCTATTTCGCCTCGTCAATAGCTCGAAACCGATTTCGTGCAGTTATTTTACGAATCCTGCAAACAATTTCGGTAAACGGTCGATTTTTGGCTGCGAATAGGAGCATAATCAAAGTCCCGATTGGATGTATTGGGATTACGGCAAGCCGCTCGGGTCGTTCCCGGGCGGCTTGCTTGTGGAGAGAGATGGGAGTTTCTAATGGTTAACGAGAAGAAGGTCGCTATTGTCGGCTGCGGTTTCGTCGGTTCGTCTTCGGCGTTCGCGCTGATGCAGAGCGGTCTGTTCTCCGAGATGGTCCTCATCGACGTGGACAAGAACCGCGCCGAGGGTGAGGCTCTGGATATCGCGCACGGCATGACGTTTGCCGAGCCGATGAAGATCTACGCCGGCGATTATTCCGATGTCGCCGACGCCGCCATGATCGTCGTCACCGCTGGCGCTGCCCAGAAGCCCGGTGAGACCCGCTTGGACCTGGTCAACAAGAACGTCAACATCTTTAAGTCCATTATCCCCGAGATTAAGAAGTCCGGCTTCGACGGCATTCTGCTCATCGTCTCCAACCCGGTCGATGTTCTGACCTATGCCGCCATCAAGATGTCCGGCCTGCCCGAGGGCCATGTCATCGGCTCCGGTACCGTGCTCGACACCGGTCGTCTGCAGCAGATGCTTGGTGCCCACGTTGAGGTCGACCCGCGCGATGTCCAGGCCTATGTCATGGGTGAGCACGGCGACTCCGAGTTCGTTGCTTGGTCCAGCGCCCAGGTTGCCGGCGTTCCGCTGAACACCTTCTGCGAGCTTCACGGTCATCTGGAGCATGAGGCTGCCGAGAAGCGCATCGCCGAGGACGTCAAGAACTCCGCCTACACCATCATCGAGAAGAAGCACGCCACCTACTATGGCGTCGCCATGGCCGTCAAGCGCATCTGCACCGCCGTCATGCGTGACGAGCAGACCGTTCTGCCCGTCTCCTCGCTCATGGTGGGCGAGTATGGCCTGTCCGATCTTGCCATCTCCATGCCGACCGTCGTTGGCCGCGACGGCGTTGTCTGCCGCGTCCCCGTGCCGCTGAACGATGACGAGCAGCATGAGCTCACCGCCTCTGCAAAGGCCCTCAAGGACATCATCGACAGCGTCGACTTCTCCTGCTAAATCGACTTCTCCTGCTAAATCAAGCTCGCTAGAGCGAAAAGCTACAATGAAGGCGTCCGGGTCCACGCGGCCCGGGCGCCTTTTTGATGCAAAGTAACCTGACCCCAATGCACCATAGTTGATGGGAGGGCCATGTCGGATTCCTCTAATTTTTTGACCTATGCCCAGACGACGTTTGATTCGTTTGAGGAGCAGCCGTTCTGTGCGGTGGATAGCCTGGTCTTTGCGTGGCTGTCCTATTTGCGTTTGCCGGGTGATATGGCGGAGCTGACGAACTGGCAGGGCCTAGACGTACGCGAGCTGCTGCGTGCCGAGTGCTACCGGGACATGATTGGCGACCTGTGGGATCCGGAGGGGAGCAGGGCCTTGTTGGAGGCCGTGGCAGCAAGCCCTCGCTACCGTGGCGTGCACGTTTGCGGTTATCGTGCCGTGAGCGATGTGGTAGCGACAGAGCAGTTTGCAGCCATGGCGTTCCGGTTTCCGGCGGGGTTTAGCTATCTTTCCTTCCGGGGGACCGACAGTACGATTGTGGGCTGGAAAGAGGACTTTAACATGGCGTTCCGGTGTCCTGTGCCGGCCCAGGAATCCGCGGCGCGTTATGTAGACGAGGCGGCGGACGCGATTGACGGGCCGCTTTTGTGCGGAGGTCATTCCAAGGGTGGAAACCTTGCGGTGTACGGTGCGGCGATGTGCTCCGATGTCGCCCGTGAGCGAATCGAACGGGTGTATTCCCATGATGGTCCTGGCTTCGTCGAGGAGTTCCTGAACGGCAACGCCTTTGCCGATCTTTCCGGCCGCATCGATAAGACGCTACCTCGGTCGTCGATCTTTGGCATGATGTTCGAGACACAGGAGGACTATGCCATCGTTGAGAGCACCGAGTTCAGCCTGCTGCAGCACAATCCCTTTAGCTGGGTGGTTGATGGTCGCGACTTCGTGTACTGTGAGCGCCTGTCCGCCGGTGCTCGATACGTTGATGGCTCCATTCGCGAGATGCTGCTTGCAGTGGGGCCTGCCGAGCGCGAGCGTTTTGTAGATGCATTGTTCTCCGTGTTTGAGGCTACGGGTGCTGAGCGGTTTGCGGATATCGCTGGGAATCTGCGCGAGAGCCTGCCCGTGATGCTCCAGGCTGCGCAAGGTTTCGACAAGGATACGCGACGCTTTGTCTCGCAGACCATCGTGGCAATCCTTAAATGCGCGCTGCTGCCCAAACGACCCCAGATCGACATGTCCACTGCCGGTAAGAGTCTGGCAGAACAGCTCGAGGCTTGGCAGTCCGAGCTTCTGCGCTAGCCATTGGTGCAAAGCAACCTGTCCCCGATGCACCAATCTTCGATGCGCTCGGGAGGGCTCGACCGCTATACTGGTTCGTGCCGAAATCGATCTAGAACGGAATGCCGTATATGAAAATCAATCACGCGATTCTGCATATCCTGGACTTTGACTCTGCCGTCAACGTTATGAGCCAGCGCGAGCTCGATATCGAGAGTCGTACCGTGCGCAACTTCGTGACCACGCATCTGCGCCGCGCACGTACCTCGGCCGACAATAAACGCGCCACGTTTGCCGAGAACTCTGCGTTTGGCGGCGAGCTCAAGGGCTATTTCTTTGGCGAGCGCGAGTTCGTGGACCTGTCGCAGCAGATTGCGGAGTTTATCTCCTCCGAGCTCACCAAAGCCGAGAAAGCCGAGTCCACCGACGTGCTCGTGGCCGATTTTGACGACGATGAGGATGCCCGCTGGTTTGCCGTGATGCTGCTGGGCTCCAAGCAGGCTTTTATGCACGAAGTGGGCCGCGAGGAGGGAGAGGTGCGCAACGACATCGCGCGCCACTACGCCATTCTGCCGAACCCCTCGCAAAAGGTGCCGAGCTATGCCATCGTGCGTGCGAGCACCATGGAGATCGGTTACGTGGACAAGAAGCGCAAGATTGCCGGTGAGGACCGTATGCTTATCCCCGATGGCCTGCTGCAGTGCGACACGGGCGTATCAGGCAAGGAGGTCATCGACACCGTGACGCGTGTGGTCGAGGAAGTCGCCGAGGAGCACGGTGCCAATACGGCCGTGGCGCTCGCCAAGGTTAAGGCTGCCGTCGCCGAGAAAGTCGAGGATGACGAGGAGCTGCCGCCCTGGGATATCGTCGATGAGGTCTTTGAGGACGAACCGGTTATCAAGGAGAGCGTGCGCGCGGCACTGACTGAGGAGAAGGTGCCTGAGCGTGTGCCCGTGGAGCGCAAGCAGGTCGAACGCGCGGCCGTGCGCAACCACAAGATTCGTACCGATACGGGCATCGAGATCAGCTTTCCGGCCGAGATGGGCTCGAACTCCGAGTACATCGAGTTCGTCAACGAACCCAACGGCCTCATCTCCATCGAGCTCAAGAATATCGGCAGCATCGAGAATCGATAGCGGCTCGAGTAGATTGACCGTAACGAAAAGGCCAAAGCCCTTTGGGGCTTCGGCCTTCTTGGTAAAACCGCGTAACTATTAAAGCTGACGTAGTCCCTCTTCGAGGCCGGTCTTGCTGTCGGTTTTCTCATCGCGCATCTTGATGACGCGGGCGGGGACACCGGCCACGACGGCGCCGGCGGGGACGTCCTCGACGCATACGGCGCCGGCGGCAACGACAGCACCCTTGCCCACGCGCACGCCCTCCAGGACCACGGCGTTGGCGCCAATCATGACATCATCTTCGATGATGACGGGCGTGGCGCTCGCAGGCTCAACGACGCCTGCCAGTACGGTGCCGGCGCCGATATGGCAGTTCTTGCCCACGGTTGCGCGGCCGCCCAGGACGGCGCCCATATCAATCATAGAGCCCTCGCCGATAACGGAGCCGATGTTGATGATGGTGCCCATCATGATGACGGCGCGGTCGCCGATCTCGACGCGGTCGCGGATGATTGCGCCCGGCTCGATGCGGGCATTGATGCCCTTAAGGTCGAGCATGGGGACGGCGGAGTTGCGGCAGTCATTCTCGACGTCGTAGTAGTCGATGGAGTCGGCATTGGCATCGAGGATGACCTTGAGCTCATCCCAGTCACCAAAGACGGTCTTGCCACGACGACCGCCGTAGACGTGCGCATTGCCCCACTGGACCTTCATGCCCGGCTTTTCGCGCACGTACAGTTTGACGGGCGTTTTCTTGGGCGCGGTGGCGATGTAGTCGATAATCTCCTGTGCATCCATCTCGGCTGCGTTGCTCATTTGCTATCTCTCCTTTGGGCGGATTCGGTTGATACCTGGTTAGGCAAACATGACCTGGTCGAACGTATAGAAGCCGGGTTCACGGGCGACGAGCTTCTGCGCGGCTGCCAGGGCGCCGTTGACAAAGATCTGACGGCTCGTGGCGCGGTGGGTGAGCGTGACTTCCTCGTCCTGGCCAAAGAAACCCACCTCGTGCACACCGGCTACGGTGCCGCCGCGCAGCGAGTGCATGCCGATTTCCTTGGGGTCGCGCGCTCCGCACATGCCCTCGCGGCCATAGACGGGGTGGTAGCCTGCCTCGGGCTCGGCTTCGACGACGGCGTCGAGCAGCAGCTTTGCGGTGCCGCTGGGGGCATCGACTTTTTGGTTATGGTGCGTCTCGACGATTTCGCAGTCAAAGCCGGGCAGCTCGCGCGTGGCCTGTGCTACCAGATGACGCAGGGCTGCGATGCCGATGGAGTAATTGCCCGAGTGCATAACGCGGGCGTTCTGGCCCAGCTCACGCAGGCGGTCCATCTGCTCGGGGGTGTAGCCTGTGGTGCCCGAGACTAACGCCGCGCCCGTGCGCTCGACATAGGCGACGACGGCATCGAAGGTCACGACGTTCGAGAAGTCGATGATGACGTCGGCTGCCGGGGTGCTCTCGAGCTCGGACAGGTCAAAACCGATCTGGGCCACGATATCAAAAACGGGCTCTCCAGCGGCGTTGACAATGCCCTCGGCGGTAGTGTGGATGAGCGAGCCCATGCGGCCCGTTCCCATAATGACGGTCTTAATCAAGCAGACCAGCTCCCTTCAGAGCATCGGTAAGTGCGGCGCGCGTGTTATCGGCCATGGGGCACAGCGGCATGCGGTAGTTGGCTTCGATCATGCCCATCTGGGCGAGTGCCTCCTTGACGGGGATGGGGTTGACCTCGCTAAAGAGGGCATTGATGAGCGGCTGGCCGGCAATTTGGATATCGCGGGCGCGCTCCACGTCGCCGTCCAGATAGGCGCGGCACATGTCGTGCACGAGCTGCGGCTGAACATCGGCCCACACGCTGATGGTGCCCGAGGCGCCCAGGCTCATGAGCGGCACGGTGAGCGTGTCTTCGCCCGAGTACATACGGAAGTCGTCGGACAGCAGGTGGGCGATCTTGGCCGCGTAGGCGACGTTGCCCGAGGCTTCCTTAATACCCATGATGTTGGGGTGCGCGGCCAAGCGCTCTACGTTGCGCTCGCTGATGCCGCAGCCGCAGCGGCCGGGGATGTTGTACAGGATGCAGGGGATATCTACGGCATCGGCAACGGTCTTAAAGTGCTGGTAGATGCCCTCTTCATTAGACTTGTTGTAGTAGGGGGTAATGAGCAGCAGGCCGTCGGCGCCCAGGCCCTGATAGGTGAGCGACTTGGTGAGCATGGTTTGCGTGGAGTTGGAGCCCGAGCCGGCGATGACGGGGACGCGGCCTGCAACCTGCTTGACCACGGCGGCGACGACGGAGTTGTCCTCGTCATCGGTCATCGTGGCGCTCTCGCCGGTGGTGCCCAGGGTGAGGATGGCGTCGGTGCCATTTTGCAGGTGGAAATCGATAAGGCGCTCGAGTGCGTCAAAGTCGACGCTGCCGTCCTTTTTAAACGGCGTAACAAGGGCGACGATCGAGCCCTCGAGGTTGCGGATATCCATGTTCTTCTCCTTCGCTTCCGCGATCTGGATGCGTTTGTTCCATTGGACGGCGACGGCCAGGCGCTCGTCCTGAGCGCGACGACGAGCGCTTTCGGCGCGCGACTTGGCCAGCAGCTCTCGGCCGCTCGGCAACACGTCGAGCGTGGCAAAATAATCGCCCGGGCGCTCGGCGCGGCGGATAAGGTCGGCCGAGCCGTCGGGGCGCAGCAGCACCTCGGCGGAGCGCAGACGGCCGTTGTAGTTGTAGCCCATGGAGTAACCATGCGCGCCGGTATCGTGGATCACGAGCACATCACCCATGTCGACCCGCGGTAGCTCGCGGTCGATGGCGAACTTGTCGTTGTTCTCGCACAGATTGCCCGTAATGTCGTACGTGTTTGTGACAGGCGCCGCGGTCTTGTCGGAGCCACCCGGCTGGCCCATCACCGTAATGTGGTGGTAGGCGCCATACATGGCAGGGCGGATCAGATCGACGGCGCTTGCGTCGACACCGATATAGTCCTTGTAGATTTGCTTCTCGTGGATGGCCTTGGTGACCAGGCAGCCGTAGGGGCCCATCATAAAGCGGCCCATCTCGGTGCAGATTGCCACATCGCCCATGCCGGCGGGAACCAGAATCTCGTCGTAGGCCGCATGCACTCCTTCGCCGATGGCATGGATATCGTTGGCCTGCTGCTCGGGCAGGTAGGGGATGCCGACGCCGCCGGACAGATTGATAAAGGCGACGTGTGCGCCGGTCTCGCGCTCCAGGCGCACGGCAAGCTCAAAGAGGATGCGCGCGAGCTTGGGGTAGTAGTCGTTGGTGACGGTGTTGCTGGCAAGGAATGCGTGGATGCCAAAGTTTTCGGCGCCCTTGGCCTTGAGCGTGCGAAAGGCCTCGAAGAGCTGCTCGGTGGTCATGCCGTATTTGGAGTCGCCGGGGTTGTCCATGATGCCGTTGGAGAGCTGGAACAGACCGCCCGGATTAAAGCGGCAGCTGACCGTCTTGGGGATGGGGCCTGCGACGCGCTCAAAGAACTCGATGTGGCTGATGTCGTCAAAGTTGACGATGGCGCCCAGCTTGTCGGCGAGCTCAAAGTCCGCTGCCGGCGTGTCGTTGGATGAGAACATGATGTCGTGTCCCGTGATACCCAGCGAGCGGGCGATCATGAGCTCGGTATAGCTCGAGCAATCGCAGCCGCAGCCGTATTCGTTGAGAATGGAGATGAGCGCCGGGTTGGGATTGGCCTTGACGGCAAAGTATTCCTTAAAGCCCGGGTTCCATGCGAAGGCGTCGCGCACCTCTTGCATGTTGCGTCGGATGCCCGCCTCGTCATATAGATGAAATGGCGTGGGGAACTGCTCGACGATATGCTCGAGCGTCTTCTTGTCCACAAACGGCTGCTTGGCCGCATATGCCTCGTTGGGGGTTAATGCCATGTCCCGTAAACCTCGCTATCCAGACGGCGCCATCTGCGCATCGAATCCGCATAGCGTGGACCCAATGTCCGGATAGCGCTCCCGCATTGCTGCAGACAGTCCTGCGGGTGTTTCCCGCAGGCCCACCAGGTTGTTCGTGCCCGAAAAGCCCAGTTCGGCGGGTTTCGCCTCCCCACGGGGTCAAAGCCTGCCGGCTCACCCGCGGTTCTTCGTGCCCGCGCCTCTATCAAGTGGTAACGACCCTACCACGTTGCACTTTACCAAACAAGAGTATTCGTATATAACGTTTAAAAAATGCAGGGATATGCTGGAAATAAGGGTGTAGCAATCTTGCGGCACAATAGATAGCAGCCGACGCGCACCTACGAAAGGAACCAATATGGCCGAGCTCCAAGAACTCCGTCGCTACCGCCGCGACTTGCACAGGATCCCGGAGCTCGACTTCGATCTTCCGCAGACGATCGCCTATATCGAGGGCGTGTTGGCACCGCTCACCTGCGAGGTGACCCATCCGTGCCCCGGCTGCGTCTGCGCTTTCTTCGACGCTGGCGTTGGCGCCGCGCATGCCACGGCGATTCGCGCCGATATGGATGCGCTGCCCATTGCCGAGGCAACGGGGGCAGCGTTCGCTTCGACCCATCCCGGCAAGATGCATGCTTGCGGGCACGATGGACACATGGCCATGGCGCTTTCGGCGGCAACCTTTGTCGACCGTACGATCCGTGAGCAGCCGGGCGCCATTAAGCGCAATGTGCTCTTTGTGTTTCAGCCGGCCGAGGAGACGACTGGTGGTGCCAAGACGGTGTGCGAGAGCGGCGTGTTCGAGCGCTACGGGGTGGATCGCATCTTCGGCTTCCACGTGTGGCCCGATCTGCCCGCCGGCACGTTGGCGAGCTGCTCCGGTCCGTTGCTGGCGCGTTCGAGTGAGACACACATTCATATCCATGGCACGAGCATCCATATCGCTAAGACCTATGGCGTTCCGGTCGAGGAGTCGCACGATGCGGCGCTGGCGGCTGCCAAGTTCTTGGTTTCCGAGCGCGAGCTCATGGACGAGTTGGGTGTCGACGAGCCCTGCATTGGTAAGTTCGGCCTGCTGCAGGCCGGCACCGTCTGCAATGCGGTGGCGGGGGAGGCCCATGTTGCCGGCAGCCTACGTGTGTTTACGGACGACATGTTCGACCGCGCGCGCGAGGGCGTGCGCCGCGTGCTGGACGATGCCTGCGTCGCAACGGGCTGCACATATGACCTCGATTTTGCCGAGGGCTATCCGCCGGTCGATAACGACCCCGTGCTGTTCGCCCACATTGCGCCTGTCTTGTCCGAGCTGCAACTCGTGGATGAGCCTTTGCTGATTGCCGAGGACTTCGCTTTCTATCAGCGCCATCTGCCAGGTGTGTTCTTCCTCCTGGGTACGGGCGTGCCGGAGGGACAAGATAATCCGATCGATTCGGATGGCTGTCCCGCCTATGCCACGAGCGCCCTTCACACTGATACCATGCTCTTTGACGAGGAAATCCTACTCAAAGGCCTCGATGTCTACAAACGATTGCTTGGCTTGGAGTGACGATGGAACGACGCCGACAGTCTGCCGTATATAGTCCGGGTGGATGCGGATGCGGTTTGCTGCTGCTTCCGGTCATCGCTGTGAGCATTGGCGTGATGTTTGTGTTTGCTGGGCTGGCTGCGGCGGCACTCGTACTGTTTATCACCGCCATCGGCGTGACGGTCTGGCTGTGCCGTTCTCGCGAGCAGCGCCGCGCCGACGGTAAGACCAATGTCGGCTGGGTCGTCTTCCTGATCATTGCGTACCTATTGAGCATCAGCTACCTGGTGTTCTTTGTCCTAATGATGATCAGTGCCTTTACCGGGAAATCCGTCACGGTGGGTTGATGCGCTGCCAGCAGACGGTCACGCAAAGTGCGTTTGCTCGGCGTCTGGATAGCTGCATTGGCCGTTTACCGCAACCTTAGCCCTCAGCTAATGAATTCAAGTTCAATCCTTTCTACGATGTGCTGTGTGCCGGCACGGTAGCCGGATCGTAGGAAGGATGAATAATGGCAAAAGAGGGAAAGAAGCCGATCGGCAAGATTGTCCTAGGCGTCATCGTGGTGCTGGTTATCGTCGGTGCCGTGGGCTCCATGGGTGGCAATTCAACCGATTCGTCTGCGAGCGATTCGGCAAAACCTGCCGAGGCGACACAGCAGGCTGAGGAGCAAAAAGAATCGCAAGAACCGTATACCATTGCTGACGAGGCTGAAGACACCTCCAGTCAGTTTGCCTATAAGATCACGGGCACGCTTACCAATAACACGGACAAGGAAAAGAGCTACATTCAGATTGAGTATGTTCTGTATGATGCCGATGGCAACCAGGTTGGAACGGCTCTTGCAAACACCAATCATCTGAAGGCGGGCGGCTCCTGGAAGTTCGAGGCGCTGGGTACGGTGTCTCCCGACCAGGTTGCTAGCTGGGAGCGTTCGGACGTAAGCGGTTTCTAGCATGTTGCATGCACTGGGGGAGGTGAAGTCGTATGCCCGATAAAAAGCTGACCGAGGAGCTGCTCAATGAGCTTCTCGATGCGCCGAACATCGATGGCTATATCAGGGAGCACGACTTTGCTGCCCCGTCGCTTTCGGACTACCTGAAGCAGCTGCTGCAGGAAAAGGGCTTGGAGCGCTCGCGCGTGGTTCGTATGGCCGATCTCAATGAGACCTTTGGCTATCAGATCTTTACCGGTGCGCGTCACCCGAGTCGCAATAAGGTGCTGCAGATTGCCTTTGCGATGGCGCTGACGCTCAAAGAGGCCAACCGTGCACTGACGGCTGCCGGGGTAAGCGTCCTCAACTGCAAGGATCGCCGTGATGCGATTATCATCTTTTGCATCGATCGCGGGTGCAGCCTCCAAAAGGTCAACGAGGAGCTGTATCGCTTTGGCGAGGAGACGGTGAGTTAGCGGCTGATATCTGAGCCGGCGGAGCTGCCGAACAACGATGCAAACGAACGGGGCGCGGATGCCATGGGGTGTCTGCGCCCTGCGCTATGATGGAGGCTATGGATACTCAGACCACAACATATTCCGATGACGAGCTGACCGCAGCGCTTGCCGAACATCTGGCGTCGCTCGATCGCGACGACAGCTATCGCGTGGAGCGTGTACTTAAGCGCTCGTCCGTTGAAACAACCGAGCTCGTGTACTTTGAAGGAACCGGCGGTGGTTCGCTCGGCCCCTTTGTCCGTAAACGCATCGATGCTTCGGCTCAAATCGGCGGGGCATACGAGCGTCTGTTTGCCGCCCAGCGGGCAGGCAGGCGTTTTGAGCACCTGCCCAGAATCGTCGATTGTCGTCGTGTGGGCGACGAGCTCAACGTGGTTATGGAATACATCGAAGGGGAGACGCTCGGGGTGCTGGTGGACCGTCTGGGAGCCACCCCCCGATTATGCGCGTGAATTGTATCCTGCCCTATGCGATGCCGTGGGCGAGCTCCACGCCGGTTTTGCAATGGCGGGGGAGACGTCGGCGCCGGTGATCCATCGCGACCTCAAGCCGTCGAATGTCATCGTGACGGGTGCGAACTGTACGCTCGATGAGGGCCTGACGTTTTCGTCGCTGGTGATTATCGACTTGGGGATCGCGCGCGTGTGGCGCGATGGCGCCGATGCAGACACCGTTAAGTTCGGCACGCGACCCTATGCGCCACCCGAGCAGTATGGGTTTGGGCAGACGAGTGTACGCAGCGACGTCTACGCACTTGGCGCCCTGTTGTTCTTCTGCTTGACGGGAGTCGACCCTAAACCAGGGCTCGACATGCACGAGCAATGCGAGGCGCGTGGCATTCCCACTCCACTTGCCGATGCCGTCTGCATGTCGATGGCGCTCGACCCGGCCAAGCGTTTTGCGAGTGCGGAAGCGTTGGGACGGGCGACGCGCTCGGCATACGATCTGAGCCGCCCCGTGCGGCCTCCTACACCTGCGCCTGTCCGTACTCCGGCCTCGGAGACGGTGTTGACGCTCCAAGGGCTCCAGAACCCCGCAGGGCTTCCTAGGCCTGCCGCCTCCGCTGCATGCGGTCTGCTCTCTCGCGTTCCGGAGTCTCTGGGGCGCATTTGGAATACGCTTGTCTGCTTCTCGCTATTTGTGCTCTTTGCCGGAAGTCACTTTGCCGTCTTTCACCCCACGGGAGCAAACCAAGGCTACCCGACGTGGCTTCTCATAATCGAGTATTTTTTCTTTGTCGATGGCCTTATGGTGCTTATGCATTTTGCGCTGCTCGATAAGCGCCGTCTTCGTCGGCGATTCACACTGCTCGACAGCTATCGCGGCAAGAAACTCGCGAAACTTTGGCTCAAGGCATTGGGTATGCTGCTCCTATGCATGATCGTCATAGTCGCGGTTGCCAATGCGACCGGCGTCGTCGATACCTCCGCTACCTAAAAGAAAAGGGCCCCATTGGGGCCCTTTGCAGTTGCACCTAGATGCGGTTCATCTGAGCGGCGACTTTGTTGTACCAGTCCTGCCACGTGGGCGGGCAGTACTTTTTGGCCGCTGCTGGGGTAAGGGTGGAGCCGTAGTTGGCGCCCAGATAGGCAACGTGAGCGGAGATGCCCTCGCTCCAGCTGCCAAAGCTGCGCCAACCGCCGCCACGGGCACTCCAGCCCCAGGCGTTGTAAGAATTGGCGCAATAAGCACCCTTGGTGCTCTCGATGCAGGCGATGGCGGGGGACCAACGGGGGTCGACACCGGTATTCCAAGCGGCGACGGCAAAGTTATAGCCCTGGCCTGCCATGGGGGAGCCGGCGAGATAATTGTCGATGCGGCTCGTCCACTCATTAATGAACGAATCGTAATCGGAGCTACCGGTATTGGCGTTGTTCACCGTGGTGCCGATGGTGGTGTTGGTGTTGGTGGCCTGGCTGCTGGAATTGCTGCCGCTTACGCCCTCGCCCGAGAGCTTCTCGGCGGCAGCGGCCTTATCGGCCTCAAGCTTGGCAAGCTCGGCGGCATTTTCCTGCTCGGCTTTTGCCTGTGCCTCGCTGCGGAGCTGCTGGGCCTGAGCCAACGCATTCTCGGCGTTTTTCTGCTCTGCCTCAAGCTGAGACTTGGCCTGCTGGAGCTCAGCCTTGTTCTGCTCGAGTTCGGTTTGCATGTTATTGAGCTGTTCGATCTCGTCGACGCTCGAGCTCGTGATCTGGTTGGTGTATTTGCAGGTCGTGATGAACTCACCCAGGCTCTGCGCGTTGACCAGGAAGCTCACGATGGGGTTGGTGCCCTTCTGATACTTGTACAGATCGCGCATGGCGGAGCTTGCCTTGGCCTGCTGCTCGGGAAGCTTAGCCTCGATTTCCTCGATGCTTGCCTCATTGGAGTCAATCTGCTTTTGCAGGTCATCGAGTTTGGTGCGGGCGTCGTTGTAGGCGCTCGTGGCGGCTTCGATCTTCTGCTGGGCTGCGGAAAGCTGGTCCTGCGTTGCCTGCGAGGCGGCATACGCCGCAACGGGGGAGAGCATCGGCGTGGCCGTCAGCGCAACGGCGAGTGCGGCGCTCGTGATGATACGAGCCGGCTTCGACGCAATGAGCGCTGCGGCGCGATGATTCGAATGCTGCATCCAGTCCCTCTGCAATCAATCGTAGGTTATGGTTCGAACGGTATTCTACTACTGCTTTCGACCTCAACTTGAACCTTAAAGGTTCCAAAGGGTCAAGTTGAACTTGAGGCTTTGGCTTTGACCTGCAGTTATGATGAATTGTTGAGAAACCATAGAGTTCAACTTTAACGTTACGGGGGCCTGTTTGCGGACGGGCTTTCGGTCGTGAAAGCTATCTCAACAGGGGGTTTGCGGCTACAAGGCCCCATCGCGGTGAGTGCGGCTTTATGCTGGACGATCACGTCGATTGCCATAGATACGGTGGAGCTTTGGGCGCCGGCGGCTTGGCACGCTAGAATAAATCAGTTGCGCAAAGACCGCCCGTTGTGTGGGCAGTTCATGATAGGAAGTTTCCATGGCATTGCAGTTTACAGAGCGCGAGTTCATTCCCGTGCTGCTCGGTGGCGACATCAACGCCTATTCGGTGGCGCGCGCCTTCTACGAGGAGTACCAGGTCAAGAGTCTGGTCTTTGGCAAGTATCAGACGGGTCCCGCGTACCGCAGCCAGATTATCGACTACACGCCCAACGTGGATATCGATACCATGCCCGTGATGCTCAGGACCGTCAACGGCATTGCCCAAGCGCATGCCGATAAGACGATTGTCCTTGTGGGCTGTGGCGATAACTATGTTGCCCTCGTGGCTCAGGCCAAGGATGCCCATGAGTTGGCGGATAACATCGTCGCGCCTTACGCTCCCTATAGCATGCTTGAACAGTGTCAGAAGAAGGAGATCTTCTACGAGCTGTGCGAGAAGCATGGCGTGCCCTATCCGCATACCTTTACCTTCACCATGGCGATGCTGAACGCCCAAGGCGAGGCGCCTGCCGAAGTGCTCGACCAGATCGATTTTCCCTACCCGATGATTCTGAAGCCTTCTGACGGCATCATGTGGTGGCAGCACGAGTTCGAGGGCCAGAAAAAGGCCTATGAGATTGCCGACCGTGCCGAGCTGGAACAGGTCATTCGCGACTCGTATGCCAGCGGCTACACCGACGACCTGATCTTGCAGGATCGCGTGCCCGGCAATGACGAGTACATGCGCGTACTCACCAGTTATTCCGACCGCAACGGCAAGGTGCGCATGATGTGCCTGGGTCACGTGCTGCTCGAGGAGCATCAGCCTCACGGTGTCGGCAACCACGCCTGTATCATCACCGAGCCCAATGACGAGCTCATGGGCGGCGTGCGCAAGTTGCTCGAGGACCTTCACTTTGTGGGCTATTCCAACTTTGACGTTAAGTACGACGAGCGCGACGGCTCGTTTAAGTTCTTCGATTTCAACACGCGCCAAGGTCGCAGCAACTACTACGTCACCAACAGTGGCTTTAACGTTGCCAAGTATGTTGTGGACGAGTATGTGTTCAACCGCCCGTTTGAGCCGGAGTTTGTGACGGCGCAGGACGAGGCGCTGTGGATGGTCGTCCCCATGGGCGTCGTCGACAAATACGTCAAGGATCCCGAGCTGCGCGCTAAGGTGCATCGCCTGGACAAGGAAGGCAAGGGCGCCGACCCTTCGTTTATGAAGGGCGACTTTGTCTTTAACCGCTGGCTGCGCATGTGGCACACCAAGCTGCGCCACTTTAAGCTGTTCAAGACGTATTACAAGTAGATGAGCGCGGCGCCCGTCCGGTTTGCATCGGGCGGGCGCGGGTATGATACGCGCAATTGCGCAAGCGTCACCAAGGAGGCGGCGATGGAAAAGCTGGGAGTTATCGGTGGCATGGGCGCCGAGGCCACGTCGTATTACTACGACCAGGTGGTGCGTCATACGGCGGCCGCCTGCGATCAGGAACATATCGACATGGTGGTGCTCTCCAAGTCGACCATGCCCGACCGCACGTTGGCCATTAAGACCGGCGAGCATGCCAAGCTGCTGGCGACCATGAAAGAGTGTGCCCAGGCACTCGAGTCGCTGGGCTGCGCGCACATTGCCATTCCCTGCAACACGTCACACTACTTCTACGACCAGATCCAGTCGTTTACGAAGGTGCCGATTATCCACATGCCGCGTGAGTCGGTGCGCTATGCTCTGGCCGGTGCGGTGATGGGGGAGTGCGAGTTCGACCCCAACCTGAGTATGCCGGCCGAGCCGGTGCACAAGATTGGCATCATGGGCACCGACGGAACCGTGGGCGCGGGCGTCTACGGCCGCGAATGTAAGGCTGCGGGTGTTGAGGTCGTCTATCCCAGCGAGAAACGTCAGAACGATGTCATGTCGCTTATCTACGATGATGTGAAGGCCGGACGTGAGCCCGATATGGATAAGTTCGACCGCGTGATGTGGGAGTTCGCCCGTAGCGGCTGCGACCGCGTCATTCTGGCCTGCACCGAGCTCTCGGTGCTGCAGAAGTACCGAGAGATGCCCGAGATCACCCTCGACGCCATGGATGTCCTGGTGCGCGAATCCATCATCCGCAGCGGCGCCCCCTACCGCCTCTAGCTTCCGACCCGCCAAAAAGGGACAGGTTTATTTTGGTAGGTTTTATCTGGTGAAACAGTAAATGCCTCGGCTCGTTTGGTGCGAGCCGAGGCATTTTGCGTTGGGCGGTTGCTGCCGGTCGTGAACTAGAACAGGAAGCCGATGGCGATGAGGGCGATGCTGACGATGAGCACGGCGATGTCCAGGCCCTTGATGGGGTAGCGCTTATACGAGCTGGCGCGCGTACGCAGATAGAAGCCGCGCTGTTCTGCCGCCAAGGCTGTGGCATCGGTCTTGCCCACGCTCGAGATGAGCAGTGGCACGCACAGTGGCAGCATGAGCTTAAGCTTCTTGATGGGGTTCTTGGTGTCGTACTCGACGCCGCGTGCGGTCTGCGCCTCCATGATGGCGTTCATCTCCTGACCAAACACCGGCACAAAGCGCAGCGCCGTGGTAAAGGTGAAGGCATAGCGATACGGTACGTGCAGCACCTCGACGCAGGCGTTGGCAAGGTCGTTGAGCTTGGTCACCATGAGCATGAGGATGAGTGGTAACGCCACACCCAGTAGGCGCAGACAGGCCTTCGATCCTGTGATGAGGCCCGTGTCGGTGATAAAGCCCCACACCACGTTGCCATCGCGCATAAAGGCCAGCTGGAGCACCAGCATGATTAGCGCGAGCGGGATCAGCAACTTGAGCAGCGAGAACAGACGGTCGACGACGCCGGCATAGGCACCCAGCGCAAGGGTGAGTGCCAAAAAGCCCAGCAGCGCTACGTGGGTGTCGGACAAGAAGATGCCGACGATGATGGCGGCGGCGAGGCCCAGTTTGACGACGGGGTTCAGGCGATGCAGTAGCGTATCGCCCGGCATGTAGTCGATGACGTTAACCACGGTGGACCATCTCCTTGGTAATGCGAACGACATCGCTGACCTCGCTCACCTGTGCAAAAGCGGGCGAGACGGAAGATGCCAGACGGCGCGAGAGTTCAATAACCTGGGGAGGCTCCACGTAGGCACGCCGCATGAGATCGATGTTCGAGAATAGCTCGTGCGTGCGGCCGCGGTCGAGGATGCGACCGTCGGCCATTACCACAATGCGCTCGGCAAAATCCGAGACGACTTCCATATCGTGGCAGACCATGATAACGGCGCAACCGCGCTCGGCCATGGTGCGCACCGTTTCCATGACGGTCATGCACTCGCGGTAATCAAGGCCGCTCGTGGGCTCGTCGAGCACCACGATTTTGGGCTCTACGACCACGACGGAGGCGAGTGCCACCATCTGGCGCTGACCGCGCGAGAGCGAGAAGGGCGCCTCGTCGGCCGGCAAGCCAAAGCGGTCGATGACGAGCTGGGCGCGACGCAGCGCCTCGGCACGGTCGATGCCGGCAAGCTCTAGGCCAAATGCGACCTCGTCGAGCACGGTGTCCTTGCAGATCTGGCGGTCGGGGTTTTGGAAGAGGGTCGCGACCTCGCGGGCGATGCGGCTCGTGGGAACGGCTGCGGTATCCAGTCCCGTGACGCGCACGCTGCCCGAGGCGGGCTTAAGCAGGCCTGTGAGCAGTTTGGTGAGCGTGGTCTTGCCGGCGCCGTTTTGACCGACGATGCCCACGAGCTCGCCAGGATAGAGCGTCAGGCTAAGGTCGTGTACGGCGGCTCCGCCATTGGGATAGGCAAACTCAACATGGTCGAAGGTGAGTACGGGTTCGGCGTCCTTGGCATGAGGGCGCAACGACGGTGCATGCGGGGAACCGGCGGGCGCCTGAGCTTCGATAGCCGCGTGTGCGGGGTCGACGATGCCCGAAATCAGGCGCTCGGCCTCATCGACATCCAAGCAGGGGGTACCGCTTACCAGGCCATCGGCCTCGAGGCTATTGAAGATGCGCGTGACGCGAGGGCAGTCGACGCCGATGGCACGGAGCTCGTCGGTATGCGCGAAGACCTCGTGTGGCTCTCCCTGCAGCGCGATTTCGCCATGGTTGAGCACGAGCACGCGGTTGCAGTACTCCGAGAGCAGGGCGACCTTTTGCTCAACGACGACGATGGTGATTCCAAGTGCGCGGTTTGCCTCACGCAGCGTCTCGAAGACCAACGTGGAGCTGGCGGGGTCGAGTGCCGCGGTGGGCTCGTCGAGAACCAAGACGCGCGGACGCATGGCGAGGATGGCGGCGATGGCTACCTTTTGCTTCTGTCCGCCCGAGAGGGTGGCGATCTCGCGGTCACGCAGGTCGCTGATGCCGACGGTCTCGAGCGTTTCGCTCACGCGCTGCTCGATCTGGTCGTGGGGAACGCCAAAGTTCTCGAGGCCAAAGAGCATCTCGTCCTCGACGACCGAGGCGACCATCTGCGTGTCGATATCCTGCAGCACACTGCCGACGATTTGCGACACGTCGGTGAGCGAGACTTCGCAGGTGTCGTGGCCATCAACCATGACGGACCCAAAGAACGTGCCGGTGTAGTGGTGGGGCACGGCGCCCGACAGGCAGGCGGCAAGCGTGGACTTGCCGGCGCCCGAGGGCCCGATGATGCCGATGAAATCTCCCTTGTTCACGCTGAGCGAGATGTGGCTGAGCGCCTGCTCGGTCTGCGTGCCATAGGAGAACGAGGCATCGTCGACGTTGATGATCGATTCCATGGATACCTTTCATAGCCATTGGGGACGTTCTTACATGACTAGTCGTTTAAGAACGTCCCCAATGGCTTGTTGTTTGGGACAGTCTTTGGTGGCGAAGCACGGAGACGGCTTTACGAGGGGCCCCAGGTTGGCGCGAAAGAGGGGCGAAGCGTACTTGGGTACGCGAGTGACGAATGAACGCCAAGATGGGGTGGCTCATAAAGCCGAGCGGGTTAGTTGAGCCTAAGGGCCTTCTGGATGGGCAAGTAGAGGGCGCCGACCAGAATGGCGTTAAAGACGGCGGTCATGGCGACGACGGGCAACATGGCGGCGGCGAGCTCGCCGACCACGCCGAGCATGGCCATCTTGATGACCATGAAGATGACGCCGGAGACAAAGGTGGTCAGGAAGGTTGCGACAATGGCGATCGCGGGCTTGACCTGACCGTTCTTGCCGGCGGCGTTGACGATGACGGCCATGAGCATGGCGGCGATGCCCTCGGCGGCAAAATCGACGAACGGCGAAGTGGTGGTGATCTGGATCACGGCAGCCGAGATGAGGCCAATGACGAGCGCCTGGCCGATGTTGGGGCGAACGACCAGGATGGTGAGGCAGAAGGCCGAGATGATGAACTCGGGGCTGATCATGCCGCCCGAGATGCCCGAGATTGCCTTGCCGACGGTGAAGTTGAGGATGAAGCCGGCGGCGAGCAGGATGGCGAGCAGGACGAGGGCGCGGACATCGAGTTTGCCGCGGTCGGCGGTCTGGACGGTGCGGGGCTGGGCGGCGGTGGTGTTCTGAGACATGGCGAAAATCCTTTCGGAATGGGAGTGCAAGAGAAAAGCGGAGGCGCGTGATGCGAATGCGATCGGGCTCGAGATAGAAAAAAGGCCCCCGGTCGAAACCGGAGGCCTTCCAATCACCTAGAGCGCAAAAACAGGCGTGAGGGACTCACTGTCGACCGATCGTATTCGCATCACGCCACCACCAGTTGTTGAGAGAGTTCATCGTGTTCTTCATGTCGGTGGCTCCTTTCGTGATGCCGTGGCGCGGTCGCACCTAATTGCTGTTGCGCTGCACTATAGCACAGCGAAGTGTGTGCGGGGAAATCTTTTTTGAAAAGATTTCAGACGGGTTTCCCGCCGGTCAAAAGAGCGGGCTGAGCGGGCGAGGCTGCCATCGCTGCCTTGCCCGCTCAGCTAAGACGTTACTCCTTATTGCGACGGTAGAGGAAGTAACCGCCCGCGGAGATGACGGCAACGCCAGCGATGGCGAATGCGGCCACCACGCGGCCATCAAAACGATCGCCAGTGGTGGGCAGGCCGCCCTTGGTGTTCGTCTTGTTGGTGGTTACCGTGGTCGTGGTGTCCGACTTGCCAGGCTTCTCGGGCTTGGTGGCGGGCTTCTCGGGCTTAGCGGGCTGCTCGGGGGTACCGGGCTGCTCAGGAGTACCAGGCTGCTCGGGAGTGCCAGGCTGATCCGGGGTTACCGGGTCGGTGGCAAGAGCGTCCTTGGCGTAGGTGATGGACACCTTGAGGCCGTTAGTCTCGGTGTTCAGGTCGCTCGGGGTGAAGGGCTGGTCGAAGTTTTCGGCCTTCTGATAGGCGCGCATCTCCTGGAGCAGGGCCTTGCACTTGACGTAGGTGTTCTCGGTAGCAGCCTTGCCGGCCTTGTTGGCCAGGGCAGTGCGGCCCTCGGTGGTCGTCTCGGCCAGCATGGCGGCGTCAACTTCCTTGTTCTGCTCGATGAGCTCATTCTGGAGCGCATCGAGGTAGGCACGGACGCTGATACCAAGGGTGTCAGGGTTCTCAAAGCAGAGCGAGCTGATGTCCATGAGAACGTAGTTGATTGAGTTCTCGGGCTCCTCGTTGTTTACGATGTCGGTCTCTTCGCAGTGCTCGAAGGAGACGGTCTGATCGCTGAAGTACGGGCTGACCTCAGTTATCAGAGCGGAGTACAACGGGATGGCGACGGAGTACGCAGCGCGGGAGAGCATTTCCCACTGGATGGTGGCAACCTGGGGATCAAGGCCGCGACGAATCTGGAAGAGGTTGATCTCGGTGTTGCGCTCGGTGCCGATGGCGTAGGCGCCGTCGGTGTTGGCGTTAAGGCCGGGGACATTTTCGCCGCGGTTGCCAAAGGCACGAATCAGCTCAAAGGTGCTCCAGCCAGACTTGCCAGGCTTGAAGAACAAGGGCTGGATCTCGCTGACGGATGCGCCGACGCTGCCGTTGTCGTTGACGATGGTGTAGTCGGCGTCCTTGGTAAGCGGGTTCATGAAGTAGTCTCGGCCCTGGACATAGCGAGTCCACTGATGCATGCCAGTCTTATCGAGTCTCTCGCCATAGGTTCTGGCAACATCGAACTTGCCGTCGGTGTACTCGGCGAAGCCCTTCTCCTCGGGCATGGACTGGATGGCCTTGGAGTGGAGGCAGTTCTCGGTGTCGTCGAGGTCGACATCGTAGTTGAGGCTCCCGATATTAGGGTTGAGCGACGCGACGTCATCAGCGAGCTTCATGGCAATCCACTGATGCCCGGAAAGTGCGGCGAACAGCCAGGTCTCGTTGCTGTCGGCGATGACAATCTGGTCGTTGGAGCAGACACCCTGCTGGTCAATCAGACTGCCGATAAGCTCGACGCCCTCACGGGCCGTGGCGCTTTCGCCCAGGATAACGCTGGCGTAGCTGTACTCACCCAAGCCATTCGTCAGGGGGTCCACAGCTTTGACATCTGCGTTCATGCTGGTGCTTAGCGTGGCGGAACAGGAGACGCCCTTCTCGTTGATGCCTGCTTCGGAGTAGGCATCCCAACGCTCATCCCATTGCGAGGGGTGATCGCGCACATAGCTGTAGCGATACGTGGTTTTGTTTGAGGTGTATACGAACCCGGACTCATCGGAGCTGTAGGTGAAGCCGGGGGCGTGCGAACCCTCGATGCCAAAGTGCTTGAGGTAGCGTTTGCCATAGTCCTCGGCGCGGCCATAATACGTATTGCCGTCGGCCGTAAGGTTCTTGCCCATGTACATCTGCGTGCAGGCGAGCGCAGACGTCGGCATGGACATGATGGTTGCAGCTCCAAAGGCGAGGCCTATGCCAAGCTTTTTGAGCGCGTTGACGGGGTGAGTTTTCCTCATTTTCCCTCCCAGCGTGCGAAAGCCCTCCGTTGCCAGAGGGCTTCAGCCAATAAAGACACCCCATTAGCGTAACGAACTGGAAACAATATTCATCTATGAAAGAAACTTACTCGATAAGCGTGATGAAATATGCGATGAGCGGTTAATTGTACTCAGTTTATAGCTTTACTTTAATAAAGACGCCCTGTAATTACTGTAGTCGAATAAAGTAGCTGGGAATGTCCGAAATGAAAATCCCCTGCTGTTTGGCAAATGCATAAACGGCAGGGGAGACGATAATTGGATGAATATCATGCCAATATGGAATTACTTCTTCCGGCGGTGGATCACGTTGATCGCATAGCCGACGAGCATGGCCAAAACGATGATGATAAAGCCGAGCAGGGGATTGTCGTTCATAGGGTCCTCCTATTTTCCGAGCGGGGAGAATTCGTCGACGATGAGGTCGAGGCATTGCGGAAGCGCGCGGGCTCCAAAGACGCCCGAATTGCTGGAGATAATTTCGCCATCGAACTGCATGCCCAGCGACGGCGTGCAGGTGATCTTGGCTTCCTTGGTCTGGATGATCTTGAACTGCGGACGGCCGAGCAACTTGCCGGCGGGGTCGAGCGCGGCGGTGATCACGGTGGGCAGGAGCTGGACGGTTTTTACGGGCTCGATGACCGCGATGTCGACCATGCCGTCGCTCATGCGGCAGTCGGGGAACAGGTTGATGTCGTTTTGGATGACCGAGGTATTGCCCGCCATGCAGCAGATGCCATCGAGCTCCTCGACAATGCCGTCGTGCTCAATGGTAAAGTGTGCCACCGTGGGGTTGGGCGTGGCGAGCGCGGAGAGGAAGTAGGCGATCTCGCCGATATCGTTTTTGGTGGGGGCGGCCTTCATCATGATCTCGGCGTCGAAGCCCGAGCCGGCGATGATGATAAAGCCGTGGCGCTTCTCGTTGCCGTTCTCGTCTAGCCAAAAGAGCTCGCCCATGTCCACTTTGACCGTGCGACCGGCGCGGCAGGCCTTGGCGAGCGCCGCTGCCTCGGGGGCATTGCCGATGTTGTTGAAGAACAGGCAGGCTGTGCCGGAGGGGAAGACGAGCGTGGGGACACCGCACCCGCGCATCTGGTCGAGCACGTTGGAGACAGTGCCGTCGCCGCCCGAAACGACCACGCGGTCGAACTCGCGCACGTCTGCCACGGCGTCCTCGGGCTCCATGCCATCACCGATAAAACGCATCACGACCTCGTCGCCGCCCTGCGCGAGGGCGTGCGTGAATGCGTAGATTTCATCTGAGCTGGGGCCCGATGCCGGGTTGTGGATGATAAGGCAGCGCATACTTACGTTCCCGTTCTGTGACTAACCGAGTATAGTTGTAAGGCAATGCCGATATCCTACCCGTGTTTTTCGGGCCTAACCTTATTCGATGGGTTGATATGTACATTTCCACACATCAGGCTCTACTCGACTTTTGCCAGCGTGCCCGTGAGTTCGACGCGATTGCCGTCGATACCGAGTTTTTGCGCGAGCGCACGTTCCATCCACGTCTGTGTTTGGTTCAGATTGCCACCCCTGCCGAGAGCGTAGCGGTCGATCCCCTGGTGATCGACGACCTATCGCCGCTGGCCGAGCTTATGGCCGATGAGAGCGTGACCAAGGTCTTCCACGCGTGCTCGCAGGATATGGAGGTCATGCTCCATACCGTAGGCGTACTGCCACGACCGATTTTCGATACGCAGGTCGCCGCCGCCTTTTTGGGCGAGCGCCAGCAGATTTCGTATGGCGCGCTTGTTCAGACGTTCTGCGGCGTCTCGTTGCCCAAGACCGAGTCGCTGACCGACTGGTCGCGTCGCCCGCTGACCGATAAGCAGATTGAGTACGCGATTGATGACGTCAAGTACCTGATTGTCGCCTATACCGAGATGATGAGTCGCCTGCGCGAGCTGGGCCGGGTGGACTGGGTGCTCGACGAGCTGCGCCCGCTGGCTGACGAATCGCACTATCGCGCCGATCGCCACGAGGCGTTCCGCAAGGTCAAACGCATCAATTCGTGCAGCCGTCACCAGCTGGGTATCGCGCGCGAGCTCGCCGCCTGGCGCGAGGACCGCGCCGAGCGCCGCAACATCCCGCGCAAGTGGGTCATGTCCGACGACACGCTGCTGGCGCTCGTTAAGCGCAATCCTGTGCGCGTTGAAGAGTTCCGTAGCATTCGCGGTACCGATCAGCTGGGGGAGCGCGATGTGGACGGCGCGCTCATGGCCATCAAGCGCGGCGCGAGCTGCCCGCACGATCGCCTGCCGCTCATGGTGCGCGGGCATCGCCAGATCTCTCCGGAGCTGGAGAGCGTGACGGATCTCATGTACGCGCTCATCCGCCTGGTTGCCGAGCGCTCGGGCGTGGCGACCTCGGTCATTGCCTCGCGCGATGACCTGGCCGACTATATTGAGCATCCCGAGCAAAGCCCCTTGCGCGAAGGCTGGCGCTTTGAGCTTGTGGGCTCGCGCCTGGACGATCTGCTCTCGGGCAATATGGGGTTGACGGTCAAAGATGGCAAAATTGAATTGCTATAGGTATATAGTTACGCGGTTTTACCAAACCGCGTAACAGCTCGACGCTGCAAACGGCCGAGAGCGGCAATCTGACGTTCAATCGTCGCTCGCGTACCAAAGTACGCGTCGCTTCTCTTTCACGTCACCTTGCTCGCTCTCGGCCGTTTTCGCTGACATTGCCAAAACATCGATGTTGATTTGCTGGTCAGTCGAGTGGGTAGAATGCCTCCAACGTGTAACTCGATTCGGAGGAATTCGCATGCCTTATTACTATGGATACGGCTTTGGCATCGACCCGCTGTACCTGCTGGTTGTTCTTGTTTGTACGGTGCTCGGTCTTGCCGCGCAGAGCTATATCAACTCGACGTACAAAACCTGGTCCAAGGTTCGCTCGGACGGCGACACGGGCGCTGCGGTCGCGCGCCGCATGCTCGACGCCAACGGCTGCAATGCCGTGGGTATCAAAGGTGTCGCCGGTGAGCTCACCGACCACTACAACCCGCAGGATAACAACCTGTACCTCTCGGACGCCAACCGTTCGGGCGGCTCGGTTGCAAGCGTTGCTGTCGCTTGTCACGAGGCAGGCCATGCCGCGCAGCGTCAAAGTGGCTATGCCATGATGAGGGTGCGCACTGCCCTGGTCCCGGTCGTCAACTTTACCCAGAACACCTGGACCATCGTGCTACTCATGGGCCTGTTTATGAACATCGCGGGACTCACGACCCTCGCGTTGATCTTCTTCTCGTTTAGTGTGTTGTTCCAGTTGGTTACGCTGCCGGTCGAGATTGATGCCAGCCGCCGCGCCGTGGCATATATTGAGCAGTCGGGCATGAGTTCCAAGCAGGTCAACGGTGCCAAGAAGGTCCTGACG
>CATWVA010000008.1 GCA_958354105.1 uncultured Collinsella sp. | reverse complement strand
GACCCTTTCCAAAAAGTTAACCACGTGTTAGTTTACTAAAGCGAACATAGACGTGGTTAACTTTTGCCGCGTCGATGCTGAGGACGAACTGACGTTAGGAGCCACTCATGTCTTGCGGACCGCAGATGCCGGCAATGCCGCTTTCGATGGTAAAAGCGGGCGAAACCGTGCGCGTGTCTCGTGTAAAGGGCAATGAGGATATGAAGCACCACCTCAAGGACCTCGGCTTTGTCGAGGGCAGCGAAATCCACGTGGTGAGCTCGAGTGGCGCCAATATCATCGTCACGGTGCTGGGCGCACGCTTTGGTATCGATTCCAAGGTTGCCATGCACATCATGACCGTCGGTTAGTCCGCAGCATTTCATTAAAACCGAAAGGGGGACAAGAGGATGAAGACGTTGGGTGACGTTAAGGTGGGCGAGAGCTCTACCATCGTCAAGCTTCACGGTGAGGGTGCGCTGCGCCGCCACCTTATGGACCTGGGGCTCATCAAGGGCACTTCGTTCAAGGTCGTAAAGGTTGCGCCGCTCGGTGATCCGGTCGAGATCAACGTGCGCGGCTACGAGCTTTCCATCCGCAAGGAGGAGGCGGCCGTCGTCGAGGTCCAGTAAGGGCTCGCGACGTGTATTTCTGCAGATAAAGTTAGGTTTTTCTAACTTAATGCAGCATTTTTGAAGCACATTATCCAGCTCGCGCGGAGAAAGCAGCGCGGACACACAAGGAAGAAGGATTGAATGGCGGATTCTCAGATCCATGTCGCGCTGGCGGGTAACCCCAACTGCGGCAAGACCACGCTTTTCAACCTGATCACCGGCGCCAACGGCTACGTTGGCAACTGGCCCGGTGTCACGGTTGAGAAAAAGGAAGCCAAGCTCCTAAGCGACAAGAACGTTACCATCACGGACCTCCCCGGCATCTACTCGCTTTCCCCCTACAGCCCCGAGGAGCAGTGCTCGCGCGACTACCTCATGAGCGGCGAGCCCGATGTCGTCGTCCAGGTGGTCGATGCCACCAACCTCGAGCGCAACCTGTACCTGGCGCTTCAGGTTATCGAGACCGGCCTGCCCGTGGTCGTGGCCCTCAACATGGCCGACCTCGTGGAGAAGAACGGCGACAAGATCGACACGGACAAGCTTTCCAAGAAGCTTGGCTGCCCGGTCATGATGATCTCGGCCCTTAAAAACAAGGGTATCAAGGAGCTGTTCGAGCAGGTCAAGAAGTCTGCTGCTTCCAAGGGCCAGGTGCCGGAGCACAAGTTCGATTCCTCCATCGAGGACGTTCTGGACCACATCGAGAACAACCTGCCGGCGAGCGTTCCCGCCAACAAGCGTCGCTACTACGCTGTCAAGCTGTTTGAGCGCGACGCGGACGCCTGCAAGCTCATCAACCTCACCAAGGAGAAGGCCGCTCGCGTCGAGCAGCTGGTCGCCCAGTGCGAGCAGGATTGCGACGACGACGCCGAGTCCATCATCACCGGCGAGCGCTATGGCGTGATTGCCCACATTATCGACGAGTGCATGACCAAAGCTCCGGCCAAGATGAGCGCCTCCGAGAAGATCGACCGCGTGGTTACCAACCGTATCCTGGGCCTGCCGATCTTTGTGGTCATCATGTTCTGCGTGTACTACATCGCCGTTTCCACCCTGGGCGGCACGGTGACCGACTTCACCAACGACCAGCTCTTTGGCACCGACGGTTGGTATGTGCTCGGCCAGGGCCGCGACGCCTACGACGCAGCTGTCGAGGCTGCGGGTGACGCCGCCGACTCGGTCGACCCGGCACAGTACGGCCCCTATGTTCCGGGTATTACCACCGTGGTGCACGATGCCCTTGTGGCGGGCGGCACCGAGGACGGTGGCCTGGTCGATTCGCTGGTCTGTGACGGTATCGTCGGCGGTCTGGGCGCCATCTTCGGCTTCGTGCCGCAGATGTTCCTGCTGTTCGTGATGCTGTCTTTCTTGGAGGACTGCGGCTACATGGCCCGCGTCGCCTTCATCATGGACCGCGTGTTCCGCCGCTTTGGCCTGTCCGGTAAGTCCTTCATCCCCATGCTCGTGTCCTCGGGCTGCGGCGTCCCCGGCGTCATGGCCACCAAGACCATCGAGAACGAGAAGGACCGCCGCATGACGGTCATGACCACCACGTTCATTCCCTGTGGCGCCAAGCTGCCGATCATCGCTCTGCTCATGGGTTCCATCATCGGCGATTCTTCCACCACCGCCGCATGGATCAGCCCGCTGTTCTACTTCTTGGGCGTCTTTGCCGTCATCGCCTCGGGCCTCATGCTCAAGAAGACCAAGCTCTTCGCCGGTCGCCCGACGCCGTTCGTTATGGAGCTTCCCGCCTATCACTTCCCGGCAATCCGCTCTTGGGCGCTGCATGTATGGGAGCGCTGCTGGGCCTTTATCAAGAAGGCCGGCACGGTCATCTTCGCGTCCACCGTCGTGGTTTGGTTCCTCTCCAACTTTGGTAGCTACAACGGTTCCTTCGGCTTCCTGCCTGCGATGGACGGCATCCCTGAGGAGTTTATGGACTACTCCGTGCTCGCCATGCTGGGCAACCTGGTCGCTTGGATCTTCGCCCCGCTCGGCTTTAGCACCTGGCAGGCCACCGCGCTGACTGTCTCTGGACTTGTCGCCAAGGAGAACGTCGTCGCCACCGCCGGCTCGCTGCTGTCCGTTGCCGACGCCGCCGAGACCGACCCGAGCCTGTGGACCGCGTTTGCGGGCATGTTCCCCACCATGGGCGCTTGCGTTGCCTTTGGCGCCTTTAACCTGCTGTGCGCCCCGTGCTTTGCCGCCATGGGCACTATCCGCAACCAGATGGACTCCGGCAAGTGGACCGCGATTGCCATCGGCTACGAGTGCGCCTTTGCCTGGGTGATCGGCCTGTTCATCAACCAGTTCTACAACCTGCTTGTCCTTGGCCAGTTTGGTATTTGGACGGTTGTAGCCATCGTTCTGCTGGTTGCGATGCTCTTCCAGATCTTCCGTCCCATGCCCAAGCACGCTTGGACCGACGAGGACGAGACCAACACCGCTTCCGCTGCAGTTTCCGCTTAAGTCCGAATAAGGATCAGCCCCTTTCCACGAGCCCGGGTGTCCCAGCGACACTCGGGCTTTTTGGTGAGGGAGATGTGGCGTTTCCGCAGATAAAACCGACCAAAATATACCTGTCCCTTATTGGCAGGTGGAGAATGGGGTAAAGTAAGTGATGGTTAACTAGAGGAGGCTTGCTATGGCACCTATCGATATTGTTGTACTGGCTATTATCGGTATTGCGTTTGTCGCCGTGTGCGTGCGCATTTATCGCAAGGGCACCTGCGCCGACTGCGCTCAGGGCGGCGTTTGCACGGGACATTGTTCCAACAAAAAAACCTGCGCCGCACTTAAGAGCGTGGACAAAATTGCCGAAGACTTGGGCCGCGGTATCAAATAAGGTGAACGGGGACGTCTCTGTTTCTCCTTTTGACGAGTGCCGTGCAATCTGCGATCTGTCGGGTGCTGCGCAGTTACTGCTACGATAGGTACGTCAGTAACTGCCGCCGAGCGGCTCAATCGAAAGGAAACCTGCATGGAGTCCTCCGCCTACCCGATGCTCTTTAGCCCGATCAAGGTCGGTACGACCGAGGTCAAGAACCGCGTCTTTATGCCGCCGGTATCTACCAACCTGGCCGATCACGGCTATGTGACCGACGACTTGGTCGATCATTACCGTGCCCGCGCCAAGGGCGGCGTGGGTCTCATCATCACCGAGGTCGTGACGGTCGAGCCCACCTATACCTATCTGCCGGGCGATATGTGCTGCTACGACGACACGTTTATCCCCGGCTGGGAAAAGCTCGCCGCAGCCGTCCACGAGTATGGCTGCAAGATCATGCCGCAGCTCTTCCACCCCGCCTACATGGCCTTTAACATCCCGGGCACGCCGCGCCTGATCGCTCCGTCCTTTGTGGGCCCGTCCTATGCCCGCGAGGCGCCGCGCCCCATCACGGTCGATGAGATTCACGAGCTCACGCATCAGTTTGGCGACGCTGCCGTGCGTATGCAGAAGGCCGGTGTCGATGGCGTCGAGGTCCATGCGGCGCACGCCCACGGCATGCTCGGCGGCTTTTTGACCCCGCTCTACAACAAGCGTACCGATGAGTATGGCGGCTCGCTCGACGCTCGCATGCGCTTTTTGCTCGAGGTTATCGCCGAGATTCGCGAGCGCTGCGGCAAGGACTTTATCATCGACGTCCGCATCTCGGGCGATGAGTACACCGATGGCGGCCTGACCCTCAACGACATGATCTATGTCTCACGTCGTCTGGAGAAGGCCGGCGTCGACATGATTCACGTGTCGGGCGGCACCACCATCAAGCGCGGATCTGCGATTCCCGCCGCCGGCACGCAGCAAGCCTCGCACGCCGCCTGCTCGCGCGAGATCAAAAAGCACGTCAACATTCCCGTCGCCACCGTCGGCCGGATCAACGAGGCTTGGATTGCCGAGGAGCTGATCGAGGACGGTGCTGCCGATATCTGCATGATGGGTCGCGCCAATCTGTGTGATGCCGAGTTCTGCAACAAAGCCGCTGCCGGCAACGCCGACGACATCCGCCCCTGCATTGGCTGTCTGCGCTGCCTGAACGGCATTATGTTTGGCAAGCGCATCTCCTGCACCGTCAACCCGGACGTGGAGCGCGATGAGGCCGGCTACGAGCCTGCCGCCGAGGCCAAGAACGTACTGGTTGTGGGCGCTGGTCCTGCGGGCATGGAGGCAGCCTACATTGCCGCCAAGCGCGGTCACAATGTGGTGCTCGTGGATAAACAGGACGAACCGGGCGGCGAGATGCGCATCGCGGCCGTTCCGCCGGCAAAGCAGGAACTCACCCGCGTGATCAAGTACCAGTATCGCCGTCTTGCTAAGGCGGGCGTGAAGTGCGTCTTTGGTACCGAGCTTTCGGCCGAGGACATTCAGCGTGACTACGCGGGCTACGAGGTTGTCCTGGCTTATGGCGCCGAGCCCATCGCCCCGGCCTTCATGCAGGGATTTAAGCAGGTCATGACGGCCGACGACCTGCTGGGTGGCAAGGCCTTCCCGGGCAAGAAGATTGTCATCGTGGGCGGCGGCACCGTCGGTTGCGAGACGGCCGACTACCTGGCCCCACTGGTCAACGATCTGTCGCCGGCCAATCGCGACGTCACCGTTATCGAGATGACCAAGACGCTCGCCGCCAACGAGGGTGGTGCCGGTCGCGCGGTGCTCATCACGCGCATGCTCTCCAAGGGCGTCCACGTGCTGACCGAGGCCAAGGTGACCGAGATCACCGAGGATGCCATCAGCTACGAGAAGGATGGCGAGGCCCACACCATCGCCGATGCCGATACGCTGGTGCTCGCCATGGGCTATCGTCCCAATACCAAGCTGGCCGACGACCTTGCCGCTGCCGGTGTTGCCACCCACGTGCTGGGCGATGCCAACAAGTGCGGCAACATCCGCGATGCCATCGGCGATGGCTACAAGGTTGCCTGCGAGCTCTAGTCAGCTCCTTGTTGCGTGGGGGCAGGTTACTTTGCACCAACTTGGTGCATGTAAATCTGGCCCCATTGCACCATTGCGGCTTCATGGAGTAGCGCCCGTACGCATCGAATTTCTCCTCTCATAGATGTGCGGCACAAAGAGCCCCGAGTTCATACGAGCTCGGGGCTCTTTTCGTTTGGATTGCAGGCGTATTGACAGACGAAAACAGTCTGTGTCCGGTATTGAGCCATACGAAAGCGAAATTATGCGTCTTAATTCCGTACGCAAATCAAGACGAAAACAGTTTGCGTCTTATATAAATCAGTACGCAAACGGTTTTCGTCTTATAATACGGTTATGAATGGTACGAAACGAGAGGGTTGTGCATATGGTTGTTAGAGAGAACCCTACAGTCGAATACAAGGAAAGCGTTACGCCGACGTTTCTTAAAACGGTGAGCGCCTATGCAAACTACGGGACGGGCAAGATTGAGTTTGGCGTTGATGACGAGGGCGTGGCTGTCGGCCTTGCAGATCCGGTCGCAGAGTGTCTCCGCATCGAGAACATGATTAATGACAGCTTGGATCCCGCTCCCCGTTACACGCTTGAGCGCGATGAGAAACACGGGACCGTAATCCTTACGGTTTATGAGGGCCAGGACAAACCCTATCGAAGCAAGGGAAAGGCCTACAGGCGAAACGATTCGGCAACGGTGGAGGTCGACCGGTTTGAGTATGGCAGGCTGACGCTCGAAGGCAGCAACGTAACGTTCGACGCGCTCACGTCGGCTCGCCAGGACTTGAGTTTTCACACGCTCGAGCATAAGTGTGTTGAACATCTCGGCATTTCCGAGCTAACGCCGGATATTATGCGCACGCTTCGCTTGCTCGGCAAAGATGGCTATACCAACGCTGCGGCGATTTTGGCGGATAAGAATGATTCTCCGGGCATCGACTGCGTCCGTTTTGGCGATACCGAGGATGTGATCTTGGACCGTGAGACGACGACAAATGTATCCGCAATTGAGCAGGTGGACAGGGCGGTGGCTATGTTTGCACGCTACTACCGTTTTGAGCGTATCGAAGGGATGGAGCGCGTCCAAACCGATCGAATTTCTCTTGAGGCATTCCGCGAAGCTGTTGCAAACGCTTTGGTGCATCGGACGTGGGACGTTCGAGCGAATGTTCAAATTGCCTTGTACGACGATCGTGTTGTTGTGACTTCGCCCGGATCACTGCCCGCCGGTTTGACGACGGAACAATACCTGTATGGGCAGATATCCGTGCTCAGAAACCCAATTGTCGCCGAGGTCTTTTTAAAGCTGGATTACATCGAGAAATTTGGCACGGGAATCGCGCGCATTAGACGTGCCTATCGCGATTCGATCAATCAACCAATTTTTGATGTTCGCGGCGGCATGGTGGCCGTCACATTGCCCGCTACCGATGCCTTTGAAGGGTCCGAGGAAGAGATCCAGGTTCTCAATGCCTTGTCGGGCGGGCGAATTATGTCGCGAAGCGAGATTGAAAAACAGACGGGGCTGAGCCGCATGCGGACGTTGGCGGCACTCGAATCTCTGCTTGAACGGAATGCAATCGTAAGGCAGGGAACCGGGCGGGCCACGAAATACGAGCGCTCATAGTCCAAAAGAGCCATGGTACAAGACGGACCCCAAGCCAGCGTTGGCTTGGGGTCCGTTATATCCCGGATGGTAACGGGCCGATTATTGTCAAGTTATAGCAAAGTATAGCGACGTACAGCAAAGTATAGTGAAATATAGCAAGCCGTATAGCGCGCCTTGACTATCAACCCTTGATTATCACCGTCCGTATTTCACAGCAACTTATAACAGGCTCGGGGTGCCAATTTGGGGTGCGGTAGTACTGCGTCACGAAAAGGGCCTATCTACTACGTTTAAGCCGCAGGGGTCAACCATAGTCGGCTTTTTCGAAAATCGACAAGCTGTCTACCTGCGGTTTTGTTTTCACGGTTTTCGGTATGGCCGAGGCTATCCGTGTTAACGTAGTAGATGGGCCACTTTTGTGGCAAGGGGGCCGATCTGCGGGCCAGGGTAGCTAAAAGAGCCCCGTCCCAAAAAGACTGATTGGGAGCTGGGGCGTGTCGATGCGATAGTATTACGTGGAGAGATATTCGACAAACTGTGGGCTTCATTCGAGGGCTTTATGGAACAACACCAGCATTATCAGAGCCTGCAAGATCAGGCATACAACGCACTGCGCTCCAAGATCATCTATGCCGAGCTCAGGCCCGGCACGCGCCTTTCGGCGATTGGTCTGGAAAAGGAGACGGGGATCGGGCGCACGCCCATTCGCGAGTCTTTTGTGCGCCTGCGCGAGCAGGAGCTGGTGGAAACGCGTCCCAAAAGCGGCACCTATGTCTCAAAAATCAGCATGGAGCACGCCGAGAACGCCTGTTTCTTGCGCGAGAAACTCGAGAGAAGCGTGCTTATTAAATGCTGCTCTGCCGCCACGCCCGAGCAAAAGCAGCGGCTCGAGCAGATTCTTGCCGAGTCCGAATCGCTCGACCATAGCGAAACGCGTCGCTTTTTCGACCTGGATAACCTGTTCCATGAGACGTGTTTCGTGATTGCTGGCCGTCACATGTTGTGGGATTGGATGAAGAGCGTCAACACGCATTTTGAGCGATACAACTGGTTGCGTATGGTGTCGCAGGATCTGGATTGGGAGCCGATTCGTCGGCAGCATCGCCGGATTCTCGAGGCCATTAAGAGGGGCGATACCGACGCGGCGAGCTATCTGGCAGAGACACACCTGCACTTGATGCCCGAAGAGCAAGGTCCGGTTATCGCCTTGCATCCCGACTATTTCGAGCTGTCCAAAGACTCGTCTATCTAGCCCATCACCGCATCTGCTCGAGACGCAAAAACGATCCTGCTCACCTACAACGTTTTGCAAGCGAGATTTTTAAAAAAATGCCTAAAATGGCTCAGACTGCCGACAATTGGGAAACGGGGTGCGCTATGGCGCAGATGAGAATCAAGGACATTGCCGCCGAGGCGGGCGTGAGCCCGGCCACGGTCTCGCGCTATCTCAACAACCGCCCCGGGCAGATGACCGAGGAAACCCGCGCTCGCATCGCGGCGGTTATCGAGCGCACTGGCTATCGCCCACGTGCTGCTGCACGCAATCTACGCAGCTCACGCACCAACCTCATCGGCGTGATTCTGGCCGACATCACCAACCCGTTCTCCAGCGCCATGCTCGAAGGGCTTTCCGCTAGCGCCGCCGCGCGCGGCTGCTCGCTTATGACGGCCATTAGCGGCAATGACCCCGCCAAGGAAGCAGAGTCGCTCACTAGACTTATCGATGCCGGCGTGGACGGCCTGGTCGTCAACACCTGCGGCGGCAACGACGAGGCAATCGTCGCAGCTGCGGGACGCCTGCCTGTTGTGCTGCTCGACCGCGATGTTGCCGCCGGCGGTGTCGATCTGGTGACCTCCAACAACCGTGAGCTGGTCGCCGGCCTGGTAGACGCCTTGGCCGCTGCGGGCAGCGAGCGCCTGTGCCTGCTCACCGAGGCGAGCGACGACAGCCCCGTGCGTCGCGAGCGCGCCGAGGGCTTTGCCGACGAGCTTTCGCGCCGCGGTCTTGCGGGCGAGGTCGTCACCTTGGCGGACGGTGGCGCCACGGGTGTCAGTCGCCTGGACGAGACCATCAGCGGCTATGCGGGTAAAAAGCTCGGCCTCATTGCCGTCAACGGCCTGGTCTTCCTGCGTCTGACCGAGGCACTGGCGCAGTTGGGACCCTCGTTGCCGGCTGGCCTCAAGATTGCGACGTTTGACGATTACCCCTGGAACCACGTGCTCTTTGGCGGTGTGACCACGGCCGCGCAGGACACCCTCACCATTGCCGAGCGCGTGGTCGAGCGCCTGTCCGAGCGCATCGACGTCGTTACCACTACGGTGGGCGACGCCGCAAAGCTCGCCCCCAAGCGCATCGAGGTCCCCGGCCACATCGAACACCGCGCTTCGACCTCGCGCTAACTACTCGTTCGCAACTGCCTGTTCGCACACGTTTTTTGAGCGCTTGATACGCTTTAACCCTGCGGAAACATTTTTCTGCGATAGTATCTGCGATATAGACCAGTCGAAACCCGCCCGAAAGAAAGGGGAGCGACATGAACCAGCAGAACATCGATTACGTACTCCGCTCCGTAGAGCAGCGTGACATCCGCTTTGTGCGTCTGTGGTTTGTCGACATTCTCGGCCGCCTCAAGAACTTTGCCATTAGCCCTGAGGACCTCGAGGTCGCTTTTGAGGAGGGTATTGGCTTTGACGGCTCGGCCATCGAGGGCTTTGCCACGCCCGAGGAAGCCGACATGCTGGCGTTCCCCGATGCCTCGACCTTCCAAATCCTGCCGTGGCGCCCGAGCCATAACGGCGTTGCACGCGTTTTCTGCGACGTGTGTACTCCCGATCGCAAGCCCTTCGCCGGCGACCCGCGCGACGCCCTGCGCCGCATGTTTCGCAAGGCCGAGAAGGCTGGCTATCTGCTTAACGTGGGTGCCGAGCTGGAGTATTACTACTTCCCCGACGAGCACACCCCCGAGCCGCTCGACAACGTGGGCTACTTCGATCTTTCGGTGAGCGATGCCGCCCGCGACCTGCGTCGCAACACGGTCCTCACGCTCGAGAAGATGTCCGTGCCCGTGGAGTACACCTTCCACGCCGCCGGCCGCTCGCAGCACGGCATGAGCTTGCGTCACGCCGAGGCCCTGAGCATGTCCGACGCCGTCACCACGGCCAAGCTCATCATTAAGCAGCAGGCCTACGAGAGCGGTTGCCACGCTTCCTTTATGCCCAAGCCGTTGGCGGGCGAGGACGGCAGCGCCATGTTTTTGCATCAGTCGCTGTTCGACCACGACGGCAACAACGTCTTTTGGGGCGAGGACGACGAGAAGTACCACCTCTCCGAAATCGCCAAGCACTACATGGCCGGCATCTTAGCGCACGCGCGCGAGATCAGCGCCATCACCAACCCCACGGTCAACTCGTACAAGCGCATCACCACGGGTGGCGACTCCGTGCCGCAGTACGCCACGTGGGGCCTGCGCAACCGCGCGAGTATGGTCCGCATCCCGGTCTACAAGCCCGGCAAGCCGCTGTCCACGCGCATCGAGCTGCGCAGTCCCGACCCCATGGCCAACCCGTATCTGGTCAACGCCGTCACGCTGGCGGCTGGTCTGGACGGCATCGAGCGCAAGCTGGAACTCCCGCCCGAGGCCACGGCCGAGACGCTCAAGCTTACCGACCGTCAGATGGTCGAGGCCGGCTACGCGCCGCTGCCTCGCTCGCTCAAAGAGGCGCTCGACGTGTTTGAGGACTCGCAGTTTATGAAGGATGCTCTCGGCGAGCACATCCACAGCTTCTTCCTCAAAAAGAAGCGCGACGAGTGGCATAAGTTTGAGTCTACGATCACCGAGTGGGAGATCAAGCACTACCTGGCGAACTCCTAATCGCGCTGGCTTGTTCCAGTACGATTGAGCTCATTTCTTTGGAGGCCGATATGTCCGAAAAGAGTGCCCTGTTCATGGCGCGCACGACGCGCTTCCACGAGTTTGCCCGCAGCCTGACGACCACCCTGGGTGTCGAGGTGAGCCTGGCCACTCCCGATTCGCCGACTGCGGCGCATGACTTTGACCTGCTGATCCTCGATTCCGATGGCATCCGCAGCGACCGCATCGATCAGATTGCCAAGTGGCTTGACGATCGCGGCGGTGTCCCCATGCTGGTGATCGTCGACGACGAGGCGCTCGGCACCCTGCGCCTGCCGAATCACGCGCATGCCGACTTTGTATGCCCCACGGCGACGCCCAATGAGCTCAAGGCTCGCGCGCAGCGCCTGATGGGCGAGGAGGAGACCGTCACCGCCGACGATGTGCTCAATATCGATAACCTCGAGATTAACCTGGCTACCTACCAGGTGACACTCGATAACGAGCCCATCGACCTGACGCTGATGGAGTACTCGCTGCTGAGCTTTTTGGCGACGCACCCCAACCGCGCCTACAGCCGCGAGGTACTGCTGCACCGCGTGTGGGGCTTTGAGTACTGCGGCGGCACGCGCACCGTCGACGTGCACATTCGACGCATCCGCTCCAAGGTGGGCCCGCAGATCGCGGCACACATCACCACCGTCCGCGGCGTGGGCTATCTGTTTAAGGACTAGATTTCCACCACAAAGGGGACAGACACCTTTGTGGTGGTTTTGACGCAGGTGCGGGCTCCTTTCGAGTTTGCAGCAGAACTTAAGCCTTCCTAAAAGATTGCGTTCTCGTACACGTACGCCCGCATATTGGGGTACAACTCAACGTGAACAATGATGGCCCGCCACGTGTTTGGCGGGCCTTTGGTTATTTGACGAAAGGATCGCAGCTATGAGCGAGAACGATTCCCAGCGTCCCCAGGATGTTGGCAATGCCGGCGAGACTCAGCAGCAGCCGCGCGTGCAGGTGGAGTCGACGCCTGCCGGTAGCAACATTCCCTACGTGCAGGCCTATGACACACAGACCGGCCAGCCGCTGGGCGGTGCGCAGGTCGTGAACAAGCACACGGTGGTCAAGACCAAGACCAAAAAGCTGCCGATCTTTATTACGGCACTCGCCGGTTGCGCCTGTGGCGCCCTGCTGGTCATTGCGCTCATTATGAGCGGTACGCTCGATATCGGTGGCGGCAAGAATGCCGTGACGGCGGGCGCTTCGGGTTCGTCGACGCAAAAGATTACGATCGACTCCGAGGACACCACGTTGGCCGAGGCCGTTTCTGCCAAGGCCCTGCCCTCCGTCGTTTCCATCACCGCCACGTCGAGCGGCGGCCAGAATGGCTCGCTTTCGCAGTCTGCCGACGAGTCGAACAACTCGGGCAGCGTCGGTTCGGGCGTGGTGCTCGATACCGAGGGCCATATCCTCACCAACAACCACGTGGTCGATGGCTATGACCAGTACGTGGTGACCATGGACGACGGCACCACCTACGAGGCCGAGTTCGTGGGCAACGACGCTTCGAGCGACCTGGCCGTCATCAAGCTCAAGGACGCCGACGCCTCCAAGCTCACGCCGATTGAGATTGGTGATTCCTCCAAGCTCAACGTGGGCGAGTGGGTCATGGCGATCGGCTCGCCCTTCGGCAACGAACAGTCTGTCTCCACCGGTATCGTCTCGGCGCTGTATCGCTCCACGGCCATGAGCTCTACCAGCGGCAACACCATCTATGCCAACATGATCCAGACCGATGCCGCCATCAATCCGGGCAACTCCGGCGGCGCGCTCGTCAACGACAATGGCGAGCTTGTGGGTATCAACTCGCTTATCGAGAGCTACTCGGGCTCCAGCTCGGGCGTGGGTTTTGCCATTCCGGTTAACTACGCCAAGAACATTGCCGACCAGATCATCGACGGTAAGACGCCGGTGCATCCGTACATGGGCGCTACGCTTTCGAGCGTCAATGCGCTTAACGCCCGCACCAACAAGTTGAGCACCGATAGCGGCGCGTATGTGGCGAGCGTCGTTGAGGATGGTCCTGCCGCCAAGGCCGGCATTCAGGAGGGCGACGTCATCACCAAGCTGGGCGACGATGAGATTTCGAGCGCCGATGGCCTGATCATCGCACTGCGCAGCCACGAGGTGGGTGAGAAGGTCGAGATCACGCTCATGCGCGGCAAGGAAGAGAAGAAGGTCACCGTCGAGCTGGGCTCCGACGAGGAGCTGCAGAACCAGCAGCAGGACGACAGTTCGACCGACACCGGCAACGGCGGTATTACCGACGAGCAGCTGCGCCAGTACCTGGAGGAGCTGCTGGGCCAGCAAGGTCAGGGTCAGGGCAACGGTCAGGGTTTCTAACGAGCCGTTTCGCACATATCGAGCCAGAGGGGGGGGCTGTTCCGCCAACGCGGGACAGCCCCCTCTTTTCCTATTGATCCGTTGGGACAGAGGAAAACGAATCATTTGGAAATGGCAAGGGCATGGTTTGATCGCGCGATCCATCCCGGTTCGGCGGCTGCCGATTCGGTGCGGTTTGAGACCGCTATTCGGCGCCATGGTGACCGGTGGTACTCTAGTATCCGTTTGAAATCGAGCGAAGGAGTGCCGCTATGGAGCAATCGAGCCTGTTTGGTGACGGCGTGGACATCGATACCGAAACGCCCGCGGGCGCGGATGCCGCTGCACCGGCCGACGCCCATGCCCAGGCCGCCGCGCGCGCGGCCGAGCTGCGCCACGAGCTCGATTACCACGCCTATCGCTACTACATGCTCGATGCGCCTGAGATCACGGACGCCGCCTTCGACAAAATGCTCGTTGAACTGCAGGAAATTGAGGCTGCCTATCCCGATCTGGTGACACCAGATAGCTATACCCAGCGCGTGGGCGGATACGTGAGCGAGCAGTTTACGCCGGTCACGCACATGGCCCGCATGTATTCCATGGACGATGCCATGGACCTGGACGAACTTGACGCGTGGCTCCAGCGCACCGAGGATGCGCTCGGCGCCGGTAGCGTCACCTATACCTGCGAGCTCAAGATCGACGGCTTGGGCGTCGCGCTTACCTACCAAAACGGCACCTTCGTACGCGCCGCCACGCGCGGCGATGGCACCACGGGCGAGGACGTGTCGCTCAACGTCCGTACCATCAAGGACGTGCCCATGCACCTGTCCGAGCCGGCGCTCGCCCACATGGGCGCCGATCGCGAGCGTACCATCGAAGTGCGTGGTGAGGTCTACATGCCCAAGGGCAGCTTTGTCCGTCTAAACGAAGAGGCCGATGCCGAGGGCCGCGACCCCTTTGCCAACCCGCGCAACGCTGCTGCAGGATCCCTGCGCCAAAAGGACCCCAAGGTCACGGCGCGCCGCGACCTGGCCACCTTTATCTATGCCATCGCCGATACCGATCCGCTGCACGTCCACAGCCAGCGCGAGTTTCTCGACTGGCTGCGTAGCGCCGGCTTCAGCGTCAACCCCAACGTGGCTCGTTGCGCCACGCCGTCCGAGGTCCACGAGTTCTGTGCCCAGGCGCTCGAGCACCGCGGCGACCTGGATTACGACATCGACGGCGTGGTCGTAAAGGTCGACAGCTTCCAGCAGCAGCTCGACCTGGGCTTTACCGCTCGTGCACCGCGCTGGGCCATCGCCTTTAAGTTCCCGCCCGAGGAAAAGCAGACCGTCCTGCGCGAAATTCGCATCCAGGTGGGCCGCACCGGTGTGCTCACGCCGGTCGCCGAGTTCGACCCGGTGACGGTCGCCGGCTCCACCATCGCGCGCGCCACGCTGCACAACATCGATGAGATCCGCCGCAAAAACGTGCGCGAGGGCGACACCATCATCGTGCACAAGGCGGGCGACGTGATCCCCGAGGTCGTGGGTCCCGTGCTCGACAAGCGCCCGGTCGACAGCGTTGACTGGCAGATGCCCGAGGTCTGCCCCGTGTGCGGTAGCCCCGTGGTCCACGAGGACGGTGAGGTGGCCTACCGCTGCGTGTCCATCGACTGCCCCGCACAGCTCAAGGAGCGCCTGCTCCACTGGGTGAGCCGCGGCTGCATGGACGTCGACGGCCTGGGCGACGAGATCGTCGACAAGATGATCGCCGCTGGTCTTATCCACGATGTCGCGGACTTCTACCAGCTCACGGTCGACGATATCGCCGGCCTGGACACAGGGCGCACCTATGCCAGCTCCAACAGCAAAAAGGGCGTCAAGAAGGGCGACCCCATTCCGGTGGGCCTCAAGACGGCCGAGAAAATCATCGCCGAGCTCAACAAGTCCAAGAGCCAGCCACTCGGTCGCGTGCTGTTTGCCCTGGGCATCCGCCATGTGGGCAAGAGCGTGGGCGAGGTCATCGCCGAGCGATTCCTGTCGATTGACAAGCTTATCTTGGCGAGCGAAGAGGATATCGCCGAGTGCGAGGGCATCGGTCCCAAGATTGCGGCGAGCGTCAAGCAGTTCCTGGCCGTGCCCGAGAACCTTGCCGTGCTGGAACGTCTGCGCCAAGCGGGCCTTTCGCTCGAGGTCGACTTGGGCGCCGCTCATGCGCAAGCCGCGGCCGAAGCTGGCGTGGCGGGCGAGCTCGCCGACGCACAGCCGCTTGCGGGTCTGACCTTCGTGCTCACCGGCACGCTCGTCAACCGCACGCGCGACGAGGCAGGTGCGGCGCTCAAGGTACTCGGCGCCAAGGTTTCGGGTAGCGTGTCCAAGAAGACGAGCTATCTGGTTGCCGGCCCCAAAGCGGGCTCCAAGCTCACCAAAGCCGAGCAGCTGGGCGTACCCGTGCTGGACGAGGACGCCCTCGAGCAGATCCTGGCGACTGGTCAGGTGCCGGAGGCTTAAGGCGTCGATAACCAAATTGAAGAACCGCCCGGAAGCACGATGCCTTCCGGGCGGTTCTTACTTTGCTGGGGCAACCGGCACCGTGATCTGCGTCACGTAGGTTGCCGGGTCGTCGCTGATGATGTCATCGATCAGGGCAATCTCGCGTTGCCCCGCTACGCCACCAACTTGTCAAAAGCCCCGCGGCGGTTGAGTACGGTAAATGCAATCACGCAAATGACCGCCGACAGAATGGACCCGCACGGCGAGGCGATGCCCATGGGAAACAACGTGTCGGAATAGGCGTTCGACAGCAGCCATGCACCGGGTACGCGAATGAGTACCACAGCCAGCACGTTGTGCGCAAAGCCGATGTAGCTCTTGCCATACGCAGCGAAAAAGCCGCTAAAGCAAATGTGGATGCCGGCAAAGATCGCGTCGAAAATGTAGCTGCGCATATAGCCGGTACCGGCGGCGACTACTGCAGCGTCCTTGGCAAAAAAGCCGATAAACGCCGGCGCCACCAGCCACATCAGCACCGTGATCAGGCAGCCGTACACCACCGAGATGGTCATGGCATCCTTGAGCACCTGACGCGCGCGGTCGCCCTTGCCCGCGCCGGCGTTTTGCGCCGTGAGCGCGCTGACGGTAGCGCCCATAGAACTCGGCACGATAAACAAAAAGCTGATCATCTTTTCGACCAGGCCCACGGCGGCGGCGTCGACCAGGCCGCGGTGGTTGGCGATGACGGTGATGAACATAAACGCCACCTGGATGCAGCCGTCCTGCACGGCCACGGGCACGCCGATCTTAAGAATGCTGCCGAGCACCTCGGGCTGGGGGCGCAGGTCGCTGCGCTTAACGTGGATGTTTGTGCGACGGCTCTTGAGCCACACGAGCGCGAGGGCCACGCTCGCCGTCTGCGCGGTCACCGTGCCGAGCGCCGCGCCCACGGGGCCGAGCCCCATGTGGCCGATAAACAGAAAATCAAGCGCGATGTTGATGATACATGCCACGCCAATCACGTACATGGGCGAGCGCGAATCGCCCAGCCCGCGAAAGATGGCCGAAAGAATGTTGTATGCGGCGATAAACGGAATGCCCATAAAGCAAATGCGCAGGTAGGCGGCGGTGCCTTCGACCGCCTCGGCCGGCGTGCCAATGAGCGCCACGATCTGCGGGCACAGTGCGAGCAAGATAGCGGCCAGCACCACCGAGACACCCATAAAGAGCGTGATGGTGTTGCCGATGGCGGTCTCGGCGCGGTCGAAGCGGCGCGAGCCCACGGCGTGGCCGACGATAACCGTCGTTCCCATGGCCAGGCCCACGAGCGTCACGGTAATGATATAGAGCGTCTGCGCGCCGTTGCCCACGGCGGTGATGCCGGCGGCGCCGCTAAACTGCCCCATCATGTACAGGTCGGCCATGCCGTAGAGCATCTGCAAAAAGTACGAGAGCATATAGGGCAGGGCAAAGACCGCGATGGTCTTAAGGACATTGCCGCGTGTGAGGTCGTGTTCCATGGGCGGGGCTTTCTGGCTTGGTCTGTTTACGTACCAGTGTAGTGAAAACCCTACAACGATTGTAGAGTCAAGGTTTGTGTTGGCGGCGGGGCGAAAATAGTCACGCTCCAAGCACGATGCTTTGACCCCTCCATGCCCCTCACCTAGCCTCAAACCATCACAACATTCGACGTTTTTTGCCAAAATCGGGAAAAGCATCGAATGTTGTGATGGTTTTCCTACCATCCGATCGGGTGGAATCGCTTTCTTGCGCACGAAGGTGTGCGGACCCGTGGGCAGGGGAATAAGGTTGGTTATCCGACTCCATTGGAGGGCTCATGGACCTGCCGATTGTCCTGTCCCATAAGACTGCCTGGCTGTACCACAACGTGGCGCGCCCGTCCGAGCCGCTCTCGCGAGCAAGCGGCCTATACGATGAGGACTCGCTTGCTAGCGAGGCGGAGCCGGCTGCGAGCCTGCCCAAATTGGGACTCGATGCCAAGGGGCTGAGGGCTTCAACGGCAGTTGGGATCGTTACCGACTATCTGGTTTCGCTTGGTATTCCACGAGAAGAGCTCGATCATATCGATACGCTCGTCAACTTCGATTTTGAGCGCTCGACGCCGGCTGGATTTAGGTGCCACGTGTTTGGGGCGCCGGTACCCCCAGGCCATCTTATCGAGGTGGCGGAGGGCCTTCTAGTGGTTGATGAGGTCATGTGCTTTGTCCAAGCGGGTTCGTGGATGAGCGAGCCCGAGCAGCTGGAATATGGCTACGAAATCTGTGCCCGATACCATTTGAATCATCTGTCGACAGGCGATTATATCGAGATGGGGCAGAGGTATACCGTTGCCGACTTGATTGCTTATTGCAATGAGAACCGATCTCGTCAGGGGGCCATACGCGCGGCCGCCGTGCTCAAGCGCGTGCACGATGGCGCGCGGTCGCCTATGGAGACGGCCACCGCAATCATGGTCGTAGCAAAACGTTCTCAGGGAGGGCTGGGATACGTCAAGATCGAGCTCAACCATCGGGTCGATGTTCCCAGCGAGTTCAAGTATCTCGCAAAGGCCGGGTATTTCGAGATCGACGTATATGCGCCTGCGAGTGGTACGGGGATTGAATACAACGGCTCGGACCATCTTGATAAACAGCGCAGCGCGTCGGATGCGGAGCGTATGACTGTGCTGAGCGCGCTGGGCTTTAGGATGATCGTCCTCACCGGGACTCAGTTTGCCCATCAGCTGCAATTGCACCGGGCGATGAACGCCATCGCGCTTGCGATAGGCCTTAAGTGCGACCGAAGCGAAGCGTTCCAAAAGCGGCAGAACGACCTGCGAGAATTCGTGATTCGGCACTGGGACGGCGGCCTTTAGGGGCGCTTTGGCCCTTCTGCGGGGTGCCGTGGGCAGGCAAACCATCACAACATTCGACGTTTTTTGCCAAAATCGGGAAAAGCATCGAATGTTGTGATGGTTTGTATGCTGAGGATGGGCTTGGAAAGTCCGTTTTGCTCGAAGCGACTTGTCCTGTCGTACGGGTGTCGGCATGATTCTCCCGTGGGGTATTATGTTTTCCGAAGAATAAAACGCCGCGTGAGGGGAGGGCTGCGTGGACGGGCACGTGCAACATGACGGCTTTGGCCGCGATATCAACTACCTGCGCATTGCCGTTACCGACAAGTGCAATTTCCGTTGCATTTACTGCATGCCGGCCGATGGCGTGGCACCCCGCGCACACGATGAGCTTCTCAGCGCCGAGGAGATTGCCCGCTTTGTGCGCTTGGTGGCGGGGGAGGGCATTCGCCGCGTACGCCTGACGGGCGGCGAGCCGCTGGTCAGCCGCCGTATTATTCCGCTTATTCGCGACATCCGCGCGATTCCGCAGATCGAGGACATCTCGCTCACCACCAACGGCGCCCTGCTGCCCAAGCTGGCACCGCAGCTCAAAGATGCTGGGCTTAACCGCGTCAACATTTCGCTCGACACACTCGACCCCTCGCTCTTTGGAAAGATTACGCGCCTGGGTCGGCTCGAGCAGACCATGGCTGGCATCGACGCGGCGCTGGCTTGGGGCTTTGAGCCCGTTAAGGTGAACTGCGTTGTTGTGCGCCGGCTCAAACAGGATGTGGCGGCCCTCGCGCGGCTCACGCTCGACCGCCCCATCCACCTGCGCTTTATCGAATACATGCCCATTGGCGACGAGCACACGAGCTCGCATTGCGCCGTGGACCCGCACGCGCCCGCGCTCAATCCCGAGCTGTGGGACGCGAGCGATACCGTTCCGAGCGACGAGCTGCGGGAGCGCATCAATGCCGGGGCCGCCGCGGCGGGACTGGGCGAGCTCGAGCCGCTCGACATCAACGACGCTCCTGCCGGCGCGGGTCCTGCGCGCTATTGGCACTTTCCGGGCGCGGCGGGAACGGTTGGCTTCATTAGCGCCATGTCCAATCATTTTTGTGCGAATTGCAACCGTCTGCGCCTGACGGCCGACGGAAACGTGCGTCCGTGCCTGTTCAGCGATGCCGAGTATTCGGTGCGCGACGCCCTGCGCCGTGGTGATGATATGCAGGTACTTTCGATTTGGCGCGATGCCGTGGCCCACAAACCGCAGGAACACGCGATAATTGAGGGCACGCAACGATTTATGTCCCAAATCGGAGGATGATCATATGGCCAAGAGCAGGTACGCCGATGCCACCAAGGCCGCTCGCAGGGCCGCGATGTCTGCCCACAAAGTCACGGCTGCGTCCAGCGATGCCGTTACAGGCGCGCAGCCGACTGCCAGTGCTGCCACTGAGCCCGTCCGTGACGCCCGCGACGCCCGTCGCGACGAGCTGACGCACGTGGACGCCAAGGGCGAGGTACGCATGGTTGACGTGTCCGACAAGGCCGAGACCCATCGCACCGCCATCGCCGAGGGCACCATCCTCATGCATCCCGAGACGCAGGCCATGGTGCTGCAGGACCGCGCCAAAAAGGGCGACGTGCTTGCCTGCGCGCGCGTGGCGGGCATTATGGCCATCAAACGCACGAGCGACATCATTCCCATGTGCCATCCGTTGCTCATTACCAAGAGCAAGTGCGACATTGCGCCCATCGCTGCGGCGGGGACGCCGGCCGAGGACGTGCCCGAGGGCTGGGCGCCGGCGCGCGCGGACGGGCAGGTTGGCTTTCACGTACTGGTTACGGCGGGCGTGACGGGCAAGACGGGTATCGAGATGGAGGCCCTGACCGGCGCGAGTGCCGCGTGCCTAACGATCTATGACATGTGCAAGGCCGTCGATCGCGGCATGGAGATTGTCGACGTGCGCCTGTTGCACAAGGAAGGTGGCCGCTCGGGCGTGTGGGATCGTTCAGAGCGTCAGGCCGCTGCTGCTGAGGCCGTGGCCGCTGACGGTGCCGCGATCGCGAGCGCACCCGTCGCCGTCGCGCCTGCGGCCCTGACCCCGGCCGTCCCCGCGATCGCGTTTATCGGCTACCAAAACTCGGGCAAGACCACGCTCGTCGAGAAGGTCATTGCCGAGCTCACCCGCCGCGGCCTGCGCGTGGGTTCGCTCAAGCATCACGGGCACCACGGCTTTGATATCGACGTGCCCGCTAAGGACACCTGGCGTCATCACCAGGCCGGATCCAAGCACGTGGGCCTCATCTGCGCCACGCGCTGGGCGGAGTACGCCGACACGCGCGAGGAGGACGAGATGCCCGCGCGCGAGCTGCTGTCGCGCTACAACGATGTCGACGTGGTGATCATCGAGGGCTACAAGACCGAGGGCTTCGACAACATCGTGGTCGCGCGATCGGGTGTCGACCGTCTGCGCGGCAAGAGCTCACTCGACCTTGTTGACGGTCGCACGCTGGCGCTTGCCTGCAACGAGGCCCTGGCGCGCCAGGCCTTCGATGCCGGCTTTGCGACCCGAGCCATCAACATCAACGACGCCCGGGCCATCTGCGATCTTATCCAAGATTATCTGGCCTAAAACCTGCCAAAAAGGGACAGGTTTGTTTTGGCAGGTTTTATCTGGGCTAACGTCATTTCCACCACAAAGGGGCCAGTCACCTTTGTGGTGGTTTTTGCTTTGGTAGATGGTTGGGACATGCCTTACAATCTACCACGTAGTTCATGACGGGCGAAAAACGGAGAGAAGGGGCTTGATGCGTCCTTAATGTTTCATGCGGATAGATTGATTTGACAGACGGTGGCGAATGCCCATCGCCCGTATTTGTATGAGACAAGGAGTCTCCATGCTCGCCTCTCTTTTCTCAAAACCTCACTCGTCGCTGTCCGCGCAGGCCAGGCGCCTGGTGGCAATGCGCTTCCTCATCTACACCGGCTTTCAGACCAGTTATTTTATCGGCGTCATCGGAACGCTCACCTATGCGGATGACGCCTCGGTCGTCGCGACATCGCTGGCCGTCCTGTTCATGAACGTTTTCGTGATCCTGGGATCCTTTGCGGGCGGTGCGGCGCTCGACGCCTGGGGCCCGCGCCACCATTTCTTGCTGAGCATCGTGGGCACGCTGGCAACCGGCGCGGCGATCCTCGCCTTTGGCAGCGCGACCGGCGTCGTCCTGCTCGGCGCGGTGTTTCTGGGCTTTACGATGGGATTCGCCCAGCCCATTGCCACATCCTATCCGGCCTATCTCACCGACGACCCCGTCGAGCTCAAAGACATCAACTCCGCCATCGCCATGTTCTCAAACGTGAGTATTATCGTCGGACCCACGTTGGGTGGCTTTGTCGCGGCGGCTGCGTCGTCGCGCGCGGTGTTCGTGCTCATGATGCTCTTTACCGTGCTGGCGTTCGTCGCCGGCTGGGGCTTTAGGCCGCGGGCGGGTTCGGCCACCACGCGCGAAGGCAAACCCACGACCGGTGAGATCACATCAGACAAGGCCAGTCAAAGTCCCGACCCCAACACATCTCCCCGCGTCACCTTCGCAGCCAGCATCAAGACAGTCTTCACCAACAGCGTCCTCGCGCTACTTTTCTGCATTATCTTCCTCTCGAACTTTGGCTACGGGGCCTTCGATCCGCTCGAGTCGTTTTTCTATCGCGATGTCCTGCACGTCGGCGTTGAGTGGATGGGCTGGCTTTCGTCGGCCTGCGGTGTGGGCGCGGTGCTGGGCGCCGTGGTTGCGCTTCGGATGCCGCCGCACCTGGTCAACCTTAAAACACTGCTCGTGGCGCTTATGTCCGTGGGCCTGGGAAGCCTGCTCTATGTGGGGACGCCGTACGTTGGCGTGGCCCTTGTCGGCCAAATCGCCCTGGGCATAGCTTGGGGTGTCGTCAACCCGCTCCACAACACCATTGTGCAGACGACGGCTCCGCTCGAGCAGCTTGGTCGCGTCAATTCGGTCATGGGCTTTGGCAATATGTTCGCTGGTGTGGCCCCTCTGGCGATTGCCCCGTGGCTGGCGGCAACATTTGGCGTACAACGGACACTCGTGGGGGCAGGCATGGTCGTGACGGCGGTCCCTGCGGCGTTGCTGCTGTTTGGTCGCAGGCATTTTGATCGTGCCGCAAGGCAGTAAAACCATCACAACATTCGATGAAAATCGCGATTTTGCCGAAAAACATCGAATGTTGTGATGGTTTGGCCCGCAAACGTCATTTCCACCACAAAGGAGCCAGGCACCTTTGTGGTGGTTTTTGCTTTAACGGGCCGCGCCTGCGCCTTGGTATACCATGTACGCCGTTTGCGAATATACCCCACACCGCCGCACAACCCAGAAAGGCCCCCATGGACACTACCTTCAGCCACATCAAAGCCGTGTTCTGCGATATCGACGGCACACTGCTCACGAGCCAGCACACGGTGTCCCCGCGCACCGTGGCGGCGATCCGCGCCCTGCGCGAGCGCGGTGTGCTCTTTGGCCTGTGCACCGGGCGCGACGCCCACGCGACCGAGGCCATGTACGAGCTCTGGGGCATCGAAGGCCTGGTGGACGTGCTCGTGGGTTGCGGTGGCGCCGAGGTCATCGACCGTGCGCACGACATCAACGAGCTGAGCTATCCGCTGCCGGGCGAGACCATCGCGCGCATCTGCAAGCACATGGCGGACCTTCCGGCAACGCCCGTCTGCCCCCGAGACGGCGTGTTCTACGTGCCCGAGAGCAATGCGTGCGTCGAGCACCTGTCGCGCGTCGACGGCGTGCCCTACCAGGTGGTCGATTTTGCCGAGTTCTTGCGCGGGCCGCAGCCCAAGGTGATGTTTACCATGGCACCCGAGGTAATGCCGCGGGTGATTGAGCGGGCGTCGACGTTTGCCGATGACACTGTTAAGGCGGCAGCTCTGCAAACCACGCAGCGGCTCTACGAATTCATGGATCCGCGCGTGTCCAAGACTCGCGGCCTTGTGCGCGTGGCGGAGCTCAACGACATGGAGCTCCAGAACATCTGCGTGTTTGGCGATGCCGATAACGACACCTGCATGGTGGCCGACGCCGGCGTGGGCGTTGCCATGGCAAACGGCGGCGCCGCCACCCGCGCCGCCGCCGATTTTGTAACCGCCAGCAACGACAATGACGGCATTGCGGTCTTTATCGAGGAACATCTGCTGTAGCGCAGGGGGAGAACCACCACAATAGGTGGCAGGCATCTTTGTGGTGGCCTCAGGCGATTTGGGCGAATTGCTACCTAGAATCTGCACGAAAATTCAAATACAGTTGTCTGAACATCATGCTTCTAACCACCGGTGGGTTAAAGATATTCTCATCAGTTTGGTAGGATATTCCTTCCGGTTAATGACCTACCGCTCACGGTCGATTTTCGACCGTTCACAGGATGTTTGCTCTTGAGCAAAAGGTTGTGCAAATAAATAAAATGCTATTAAAAACTGATAATTAACTTAATTACCGGTAGAAACAAAAAATAGATAGCGAATAAACGAAGGTAAATCTGAGTAAATGTCAAGAGAATTAAGAACTTGCACAAAAATGTCGGTTTTGCTGCTCAGATGTTTAAATAATCGTTATAATTGCATCACTTAGCGAGCGCAATTACAGATTGCGCAGATACGTTTGATAGGGAAAGAGCAAGATCGCGGTCTCTTGGGGAGGAGACATCGATGAAAGCGAATTCAGACAAATCTAAGCAGAGTAAAAAAGCGACGCGCCGTGTACTGGCAGGCGTTTTGTGCGGAGCCTCCGTTTTGAGCCTGGTACTGTCGCTCGTCATGCCCCCGATCTCGCAGGCCATTGCCAACGATGCCCAGGCAGCTCCTACCGAGGAAACTGTGATGGGGGGGGGTTCCTCAACTGAGTCTACTGATGTAGAAAACACCAACAACGGGGATACCGAAAACCAGAATAGTGACGAGACCGAGAACGGCGAGACTAACGCCGATGCTCTCAGGGCGGCCCCGTCGTCTGATGACACGGGAGCCGAGAGCGCTGCGCAGCCCGCAGATGATGGACAGTCTGTCTATAAGGTCGCTACTGTTGCAAATGAAGGTGAGGTTCCGGGACTTCAAATAGATAAGGATGGGTACACGCTGCTGAAGAGTGACGAAGACCTGGCAACGTACCTTGCCCTTACCGCGCCGAACAAGCCCGCAGAGCTGCGTCTGGCTGCTGATATAAGTTCGAGCTCGCCGATCGCCATCGACCAAAACACTACGATCGACCTTGCGGGTCACAAGCTTTATTACAGTAACGGTAACAGTGACCAGAGCCGGGCCGAGCCTGTTTGTGCATTTATCACAATTAAAAATGGCTTTACGCTAACTGTTAAAGGTGAGGCGAATGACTCCAAGACTATAGCTGCCAGTGCTGAACCTGGTCAGTTAGCAGAGATGCAGTTCAATGATGAAAGTGCCCCACAATCACTCACATACTTCGTAACTGAAAGCACGCCTAACGGTCTTGGTACTAGCGAAAAGACCTACAAGCACACTGTTGACGATTTCGGCGCTATCGTTGCATGCAAAAAGGGCTATGTAAATCGAGTCATTTCCGTTGAGGAAGGGGGCACGCTCAACCTTGAGGGTGGCATGATCACAACGCCTCGTACCCTGCGCAACAACGGTCACGTTATTTTCTCTCAAGGCACCGTCAATATTTCTGGCGGTTACGTCACCAACGGTAGCGGTGGTGGCTGGGGCGGTGGCCTGTGCGTGACGGGCGCAAAGGCCGAGCTCAACATGACCAACGGCGTAATCGCGGCAAACAAGGCGGCCTCTGGCGGCGGCATCTATGCTGACAACGGAGCCACCTTGAAGCTTACGGGTGGAATCATCTCTGGCAACGCTACGTACGGCGAGGCGGATGGTCACGGTGGCGGCATCTTGGTTTCGGGCGGTAGTGTGACCGTTTCTGGTGGCTACATCACTAACAATAAATACGCCAAGTTTTGCGGCCACGATGGCTGGGGTGACCATGGCGGCGCTGGGCTTGCTGCCAATAACGGCGCCAATGTCACTATTTCTGGTGGCCAGATTACCGGCAACTACTCCGAGGAAGCCGGCGGCGGTGTTTATGTCACGGATGCCAACCGTAATACTCAACCCCGTACGGGTATGGCGTGGCTGAAAATCACGGGAGGAATTATTGCCTCTAACGTAAGCTACCGATCTGAAGGTGCCGGCATTCGAGTGGGCCAGATGGTTGACGCGATGATTAACGGCACTGAAGACAATAAAGTCTATATCACTAACAATCACTGCATGTCTCGCTTTGACTGGGGCGGCGGCGGCATCTTTGTTCAGGGAAACTCGAATGCGAATATGGAAAAGACCGCTGGTAGATTATTTGTATACAACTCGTATATAAGCAGCAATACCGCTGGCGGCTATGGTGGCGGCGTTGCGGTTTGTCCGACGGGCAGGACGCTGGTAACGAACACTAACGGCACGGCAATCTTTGGCAATTTGTCTGCCGGAGATGAACATGATGGCGATGATCATCCTGATCATCCTAATGATCCTAATAAAAAACATGCTTACGACTCAATGAAGAATACCGGCAATGACGTTTCACCCCATCTTTCAGGTGGTGGTGCTAATAAGACTGAAGATAGAGATGCATACAAATCGGAGGATTTTCGCAAGTACGGTCATGTCGATTTCTTCCTCGCAGCGAGGGATCACATAACGCCGGTCGCAGTGGTAAGCGGCAAGATGCTTGGCGATATAGACGCCAAGTATTCGGGAAGCATTGAGCTAAAGGGTCCCATTACCATCCCCGCCAACGGTGTTGCTCAGGTAAAAAATAGCATCGGTCTGACTTCGGGTGTTAGCGCCACGGATAAAGCGGTGACTGACGCAGTACAGAAAAATAAAGTGACAACTTTCATCACGGGCAACTATTCCTGGAACCATGGTGGCGGCATCATGTCGAATGGCGACTTGTACCTAGGCGAGCCTGCGGATACGTACGTCTACCCGAGCCTTAAGTTGAAGGCAACCAAGGTGCTGAAAAATAAGAAGACCAACGAAAACATGAAGCTCGATACAGATCCGAAGCTCGGCACAGACCCGTTCTCCTTCTCGGTCTACCGTAAGGATTCGGATGGCGCAACGAGGCCCTTTTGGGATGGCGAAACATTCAACGATGGCGGCTGCACCTTGGTCAGAACCGTCGAGAATGATGCGAACGGTAACATCGCCTTTGACCTTGGCGAACAGTCCGTTAATAAGACTGTTGAGGCTAACAAGATTACATACTACTTGGTCGAACAGGCCGGTGGAGACTCTGGCATTAAGTACGACCACACTGTGTACGAGATCGAGGTGAAGTTCAACGACAGCAAGACTCTGCTCATGAATGTGCCGAAAAAGAATAGTCCAAACGTGGATGTGCCGCTTTACGTCCACAACTACACGATCACAAGCGTGAGCGTGACCAGGCACTCCGAGGATCAAAGCAGCCCGCTGGGTGAAGTGCAGCCGGGTGAAGACGGCTACTATTCAATTGGTTGCTCCGATGGATCAAAGACCTTTACCAACATGTACACTTCCAGCGGCTCTTGGATTCCCAAGGCGACTAAGGTCGTTGAGGGTGGCGAGATGAAGAAGTTTACGCTCGAGTTTGCTGATAACGAGAAATTTGATAAGGCCAAGACAGTTGAAACACAGGCTGGCGGCAAGGAGCCCCAGACGTGTGATTTTCTCCAGATTTATTACGATCTTAACGACTTGAAGCAGGATGATTCTGATGTTCTGGGCCGTGGCGCTTCCAAGACCTTCTTTTACTACGTGCGCGAGATGAACGAAAGTTCGATCTATCCGCATTACAAGTTTGATCAGTCGGTCTATAGGTTCAAGGTCGTGGCAAAGGATAACACCAAAGGAGGGATCGACTGTGCGGTGACCTACAGGAAGGGACACGTTAACTCCGAAGACAAGTGGATAAACGACGATACTACTGACCACGACCTCACCGACGCCTCCACCCCCACCTTCACCAACACCTACTCCACCTCTTTGCCCCTTTCTGGTATGTCGGGCGTCACGCTGACGTACCTTGCCGGCGCGGCGGCGCTTTGCGCTGCTGCGGCCTGGATGCACATTCGCCGCAAGGCGAATGCGAAGGGAGGTGAGCGTCGTGAATAAGAAAGTTTGCTCCTTCCCGATCCTGTTTGCGCTGCTTGCCCTCCTGATCGGCACCTGCGCGGTTGTGTTCCCCGCTTCCGCGCAGGCCGCGCCGACCTCGACCGGTTCCATCACGGTGAGCGGCAACGTAGCGCGCAGCTACGACGCCTACCAGATCTTTAGCGCCAACGTCGTCGACGGCGACGGCGACGCCAAGATCGCCACCGACCTCGCCTGGGCAAGCGACGCCGTGCGCGACGCCGCGCTGCCCGTGCTGCACAGCGCCGGCATGCCCAATTCCCAGACCACCGCGCAGGAAGCTGCCGAGTGGCTCAACACCGATTCCCACCTTACGAGCGCGCTGAGCGCACAGCTCGCTCGTTCCCTCCAGAGCTCTGGCGCCGTGTCCGTGGCCCTTAACGCGGGCACGACGGCCGAGCTGCCCTGCGGCTACTGGCTCATCGTCGCCGACGACGACGTCATCGCCCAGGGCGAGGCCGGCACCGCGCCGATCATGGCCCTGGTCGGCGGCAGCGCCGTCACCGTCAAGCCCAAGGCCGCGACGCCCAAGGTGTCCAAGCATGTGCTGGAGGACAGCACCGCCGCCTGGCAGAAGGCCGCCGACGCCACGGTCGCCGACGACCTGTACTGGCGCCTCTCTGCCACGGTCCCGGCGGGGCTCACGGCCTACGACACCTACGTGGTGCAGTTCGTCGATACTATGAGCGCGGGGCTCGATCCCTCCAAGGTGGTCGCGAGCATGCGCGTGTACGCGGCGGCGGGCGCGGACGGCGGCTTTGACGCCGTTTCGGCCGGCAGGGACGGTCGCGCCGGCACCGAGCCCGCGAAGGGTTGGACCGATATCACGGCCCAGTGCGCCACCATGGTAGCGGCCGACGGCAAGACCTTCACCGTGCGCACCGGCGACCTCATCGCCGCGCTCGGCGGGGCCGACGCCTTCACTGCGGGCGCCCGCGTGGTCGCCGTGTACAACGCGCCGCTCAACAGCGCATGCAACCACGGCATCGCGAAGGGCAACCCCAACGAGGTCTACCTGCGCTACCCGCGCTCTCCCTTTGCCGACCAGTCCGGCGACGCCGGCTTCACCCGCACGCCGAGCGACGATGCGTGCGCCTACACCTGGGATCTCGCGCTCACCAAGCGCGGCAGCGACGGCGACAAGCCGCTTGCCGGGGCAGTCCTGAGCATCGCCGACGACCGCGGCCGCACGCTGGCGGCCGACGGCACGTGGGATGCGGAGGGCAAGGCCACCGTCACCACGGGCGAGGACGGCCGCGTGACCGTCTCGGGCGTGGACTCGGGCAAGCTGGATGTCCGCGAGCTCAAGGCGCCCAAGGGCTACACCGCCTTTGAGGGCACGCGTTCCGTGACAGTCAAGGCCGAGGGCCTGGACGTCGACCAGGTGGCCGCCGCCAAGCCCAAGCTCACCATCACGGCCGAGTCGCCCCTACGCGCCGACAGCGCGGACGGGTCGACGGGCAGCCTGGAGGCGTCGCTCATCAACACGCCCACCGGCATACCCCCTAGCATTACCACCGGAGGCTTTATGCCCTCGACTGGCGATATGGCAATGTACGCCGCGGTCGCCGCAGCGGTCGCCGGAGCCGCGCTCATCGTGGTCGCGCTCCTGGTCAAGCGGGGAGGTGGCAGCCATAAAGAGTAGCTGGCAGCCCCACAGAGAGCGGGGCGAGACGTAGCGAAGCAGATGCTAAGACACAGACAGATGATGATCGATCGAATGAGAACCAACCGGAAAACGGAGGAAAAGAAGATGAGCATGAGCAAGAACATCGCACGCCTGGCAGTAACCGCCGGCCTCACCGCAACCCTGAGCTTCGGCGGCGTCATGGCTCCGGTGACCATGGCGTTTGCCGCAGATGCGGCGGCTGCCACGACCAATAGCATCACCATCAATAAGAACACTGAGAACGGCGATGTGAAGTACAAGGCATACCAGATCTTTAAGGCCGATGTCGTGGACAAGGACGGGAAGAAGGTCGCGTCCAACGTCGATTGGGCCGACGGACTATCTGTCGCTGATAAGAATGGCATCATTGCCGCCATAAAGAGTGACGAGAAAGGCGGCGAGCTTCCCGGGACTCCCTCTGCACAGGACGTCGCCGACTGGATGGCCACATATCTCCAGGATGCTTCTCAGGTTGTGAACAATGATGATTTGCTCGATACGATTGCTAGCTTGGTCAAGGACACTACTCCTGTCACGCCAAAGGGAGCTTCTGCCGCTGCTTTCGCCGCGGACATCTCAGTATCATTTGATAACTCTGGCTACTATCTCTTCCTGACGGACGTTGACTCTATCGGCACTGCGGATAGCCATTCCGGCAAAAAGCAGACTGGTACTTCCCCGATTTTCGCTGTCGTGGGCGGCAGCGCTGTTGAGGTTACCGAGAAGACCGGCATTCCTACGGTCGAGAAGAAGGTCAAAGACGACAAGCCCGGTAGCGATTGGAAAGACAAGGCAGATTCCCAGATGGATCAGGACGTCCATTACCAGCTGACGGGCACCGTTGCCGACAACATCGCCACGTTCGACACCTACTATTATGAGTTTAACGACGAGCTCTCTGCCGGCCTTACGGCAGACGCGGGCACCATTGAAGTTAAAATCGGCGATAAGACCCTTTCTCGTAACTCGACTGAGGGCGACAATACTGGTTACGATGCTTCGATTGATAATACAACTAACACGTTGACCGTAAAGTTTGCCGACCTCAAAGCTGCTGCGAACTTGGCCGGCGCGACGCTCGACGACCGCTCTAATGTCGTCGTCACTTATACTGCCAAGCTCGACCACAAGAAGGTCGATAAGGTTACTGTTGGCGGCGAGGGCAATCCCAACAGCGTCAAGCTCATCTACTCCAATAACCCCATGAGCAATGGCAAGGGTGAGTCCGTGCTCGATACCGTTCGTGATTACACCTATGCGCTTAAGCTCGTCAAGGAAGATTCGGAAGACAACACCAAGCTCAAGGATGTCGAGTTTACCATCAAGGCCACGGGCGCTGACGAGCTTGAGGCTGGCAAAGTGGGCGTGCAGTATGTTCAGGAGAACGGTTCGCTTGGCAATGATGAACATCGGTTTAAGACTGATGAGAGTGGTGAAATCAGCGTAACCGGACTCGACGCCGGTACCTACACGGTGCACGAGGTTGAGGGCAGTAACCCTGGCTACAACACGTTGGATGACTTTACCTTCACCATTACCGCCGAGGGCCTTGGTGAACTCGAGGGCAAGACGTTCGCTGGGAACACTGATCCGAATACGTTGAAAGTGACCGCAGAGAAGGACAGTTCCACTTTGGTCACCCCGAAAGTCACCGGCGGCACCGTCACCCTCACCGTCAAGAACAAGAAGGGCTCTAACCTCCCGCTCACCGGCCTCAACGGTGTGACCTTCACTTGGATCGCTGGCGGCGCGGTGCTCGTCATCGGCGTGGCGCACCTCATCCGCAGCCGTAAGCAGGCTGAGGAGTCCGAGCAGGAGTAACGCTCACTCACCCATCTCTTTGGCAGGTGGGATGTGATGGCCATGAGACTTGCGGACACTTTTCTCGTCCATCCACGTTCTTGCTTCGCCATTCTCTTTTCGGGGCAGACTCCGTACTGGAGTCTGCCCTGTTTTTTGGACAATGCAGCCAGCCTCCATCGTCCGATGCAGACTCGTTCGTCATCGCGTTTCTTGACTCGTATGAGGTTCGGTTTAAGGTCCGTAGGCGCACGCGCGGTGCGGACGGCAGAAGGCATTTGCGCCGAAAGCGCAAATAAGAATGCCCGGGGGTCGGATCCCGGGCATTTAACAAAAACTGAAAACTAGGCCGCCCGCGCTCTCGTACACTTACGCGGGGTGCGTCGTTTTCTATTGACATTGTATCCCGAATCGCCCAGCCGATTCGGGACATTTTGAAAACTCAAATGCGGGCCCATACTCGCGCTGTGCAATGCTGTCAGGCTGCGTTGTCCGGCGCGGAAGCTCGCGAATCGGCTATTATTTGTTTAGACAACTTGAGTTGTAGAGGAGTGACTGGCGATGGTGCAGGGCGCCAAACATATGAAGAGCAATAACGCCGCGGACAACGGCGGCTCAAGCCCTCAGCCCAAACCTCAACCAAAGTCCAAGCGCCGCCGCAAGCGGCTGCCGCGCTGGGCCGATCGGCTCATCACCATCGTCATCATCCTTATCGGCGTGGGCCTTATGACCTGGCCGTGGATCTTGGACCGGCTCGAGGCCTCGGGCGTGTTCAACCAGATCAGCACCGTGTCCAGCACCGTGGACGCGCTGTCTGCCGAGGAGCGCGAGCGCATCTTGCTGCAGGCGCGCTCCTATAACGAGCAGCTTGCCGGCGAGGCCACCGAGCTTCCCGCCGACCAGATCGAGCCCTACGCTCAGCAGCTCATCTTTGACCGCGACCCCATGATGAGCTGGGTCGAGATCCCCTCCATCGATGTGAGCATGCCCATCTACCACGGCACGAGCGAAGAAGTCCTCATGGCGGGCGTCGGCCACCTGGAGGGCACGAGCCTGCCGGTGGGCGGCACCTCGACGCATTGCGTGCTCACCGCGCACTCGGGCATGCGCAACCTGAGCATGTTCGACGACATTCACTCGCTGGAGCCCGGCGACCTGGTGCTGCTGCACACCATGAACAAGACGCTTGCCTACAAGATGGTGGATTCCGAGGTGGTGCTGCCCGAGGAGATGGAGTCGCTGACCATCGAGCCCGGCGCCGACAAGGTGACGCTCGTCACCTGCACGCCCTACGGCGTGAACGACCATCGCCTGCTGGTGCATTGCGTGCGCACCAAGTACAACAAGAAGGACGTCGACAAGCAAAAGTCGCTGGCCGGCCGCCACTGGGGCAAGCGCGAGTTTGCCGTGCTCATCGTGGTCGTAGCCATTGTGCTGTTGCTGCTGGACATCGTGATCCACGCGATCCGCAAGCGCCGCAAGACCAAGGCCTCGGCATAAGACATTCTCCAGAACCACCGCAATGGGGACAGGCACCTTTGTGGCGGTCGGGACTTCCAAACCATCACAACATTCGATGAAAATCTCGATTTTGGCGAAAAGCGTCGAATGTTGTGATGGTCTTCGTTGTGGACGGCGCGGTTTTCGTTATGGGCGAGACGGTTTTCGCTACGGACGGTGCGGTTTCGCTGCAGAATCGCCAGCCCATTACCTGCCAGCCCGCCGCCCTCGTTACGTTTTCGCTGCATTTGGGTAAAGCGCCTGCTCCAAGCGGCGTTGCCTTGTATACTAGAGCGGTTTATCTGTTATGCGGAAGGGAGCGCCTATGGCACTCAGCGAGAAAGACGTGCGCGGCATCGCCGAGTACGCAAAGATCGCACTGACCGATGACGAGCTCACCCAGATGACGTCCTACATGAACGACGCCGTCCAGATGCTCGAGCCCGTCTTGCAATATGACTTGCCCGACGTGGAGCCCACGTTCCATCCCATCGGAAGCCTGTCCAACGTGATGGGCGACGACCTGCGCGAGCCCGAGCGCGACCTGCCGCTCGACGTCGCGCTCGAAAACGCCGGCAGCGCGCGCGACCGCTACTTCCGCGTGCCGTCCATTTTGGGAGAGGGGGAGAGCGAGTAATGGCGCAGAGCTTCGATTCCCTTACCGCCGCCCAGATCGCCGCGGGCGTTTCTGCCGGCGACTTTACCGCTACCGAGGTGGCCCAGGCCTCCCTTGCCGCCATCGAGGCGCGCGAGGGCGGGGTCCAGGCATTCCTGCAGGTGGCGCCCGAGCTTGCGCTCGAGGCCGCTGCGCGCGTGGATGCCGACCGTGCCGCAGGCAAGCCGCTGCCCCCGCTTGCGGGCGTGCCGCTAGCCATCAAGGACAACATGAACCTCGTGGGCACGCGCACCACCTGCGCTTCCCGCATGCTTGGGGACTACCAGAGCGTCTACACTGCCACCTGCGTCCAGCGCATGCTCGATGCCGGCTGCCTGCCCATGGGCAAGGCCAACATGGACGAGTTTGCCTTTGGCAGCTCCACCGAGAGCTCGGCGTTCCACCGCACCAACAACCCCTGGGATACCGATCGCGTGCCCGGCGGCTCCTCGGGCGGCTCCGCTGCCGCCGTCGCCGCGGGCGAGGTCGCGCTCTCGCTGGGCTCGGACACTGGCGGCTCCATTCGCCAGCCGGCGTCGCTGTGCGGCGTGGTGGGCTTTAAGCCCACGTATGGCGCCGTGAGTCGTTACGGCGTGGTTGCCTTTGGCTCGTCGCTCGACCAGGTGGGCCCCTTTGGCCGCACGGTCGAGGACGTCGCGCTGGCCATGAACGCGCTTACCGGCGCGGGCCACGATCCGTACGACTGCACCAGCCAGGATTGCGCCGTCGACTTTACCGAGCATCTCAACGACAGCATCGAGGGCAAGCGCGTGGGCATCATCCCCGCATTTATGGAGGCCGAGGGCCTGACGCCCGAGGTCAAGGCCGCTGTTCAGCGCGCCGCCCAGGAGCTGCAGAACCAGGGCGCCGAGCTGGTCGAGGTCGACCTGCCGCACCTGGACGCCGCCATCGCCGCCTACTACGTCATCGGCCCGGCCGAGGCGTTCTCCAACCTGGCCCGTTTCGACGGCATTCGCTACGGCTATCAGGAGGAGGGCTGCGCCAACCTGTCCGACCAGAGCTCGCTGTCGCGCGCCCACGGCTTTGGCGCCGAGGCCAAGCGCCGTCAGATGCTCGGCGCCTACCTGCTGAGCTCGGGCGTGTACGACAAGTACTACTACGCCGCGCAAAAGGCCCGCACGCTCATCACGCAGGACTACGACGCCGCGTATGCCAAGGTGGACACCATCCTCATGCCCGCCTCGCCGCGCACGGCCTTTAAGTTTGGCGAGATCAGCGACCCCACGCAGATGTACCTTTCGGACCTGTACACCATCTCGCTCAACATTTGCGGCAACGGCGGTATCTCGGTGCCGCTGGGCCTGGGCGAGGATACTCATCTGCCCGTTTCTGCCCAGCTGGTGGGTCCGGCGTTTAAGGACCGTCAACTGCTCACGTTTGCCCGCGCCCTGGAGCGCGGCTTTGCCGATGCTGCCACGGGTGCGCCCGCGCTTTCCGTCGCGCCCGATTTTGCCGGGAAGGGAGGCGAGCTGTAATGAAGGAGCTTTCCGAGGTCCTGCTGGATTGGGAGGCCGTGATCGGCCTGGAGGTCCATACCGAGCTCACCGCACTCGATACCAAGATGTTCTGCAACTGCAAGCTCAGCCACGATGACGAGCCCAACGCCAACGTGTGCCCGGTGTGCCTGGGCCTGCCCGGTGCGCTGCCGGTGCCTAACAAGCGTGCCATCGAGAGCATTGTCAAGGCCGGTCTCGCGACCAACTGCGAGATCCAGCGCCACTCGATGTTCTACCGCAAGCACTACTTCTATCCCGATATGGCCAAGAACTTCCAGACCACGCAGGGTCCGGTCGCCTTTGCCATGTACGGTCACCTGGATCTGGACGTGACCGGTCGCGGTGCCGCCGAGCGTCCTGACTGCGCGTTTGGTGAGGCCGAGGCCCAGAGCCTGGCGAGCGCTTCGGCCAACGCCGAGGGCCTGTCCACGTCCATGACGTCGACCATGCGCGAGGGCAATCAGCGCGCCGGCCATCTGGCCAGCTATGACGCGTCCAACCTGCAGATGCCCGAGCGTCGCGAGGACGGTTCCTACACGGTGCCCATCCGCATCTTGCGCATCCACATGGAGGAAGACGCCGCCAAGATGGTTCACGTGGGCGGCGCCGAGGGCCGCATTACCGCCGCGGCCGAGTCGCTCGTCGACTACAACCGCTGCGGCACGCCTTTGATTGAGCTCGTGACTGAGCCCGATCTGCGCACGCCTGAGGAGGCTCGCCTGTTTATGGAGAAGCTCCGTCGCATCTTTGTGACGCTGGGCATTTCCGATTGCTCCATGGAGAAGGGTTCCATGCGCTGCGACGGCAACGTGTCGCTGCGCCGCCGCGGCGAGACCAAGCTAGGCACCAAGACCGAGCTCAAGAACCTCAACTCGTTTAAGAGCCTGCACGACGGTCTTGCCTACGAGATCTGCCGCCAGGCCGAGGTGCTCGAGGAGGGCGGCATCATCTATCAGGAGACCCGCCACTGGGAGCCCAGCCGCAAGCGTACCGTGGTCATGCGTGTGAAGGAGACGGCCGACGACTATCGTCTGTTCCCCGATCCCGACCTGGCGCCGTTCGATCTGGACGACGAGTTTATCGACCGTTGCCGTGGCGAGATCCCCGAGCTGCCCGATGCCAAGCGCGCCCGCTTCGAGGCCGATTTTGGCATTAAGGCGGCCGACGCCGAGCAGATCGCCGGCGACCCCGAGTTTGCCGACTTCTTTGAGGCGGCTGCTGCCGGTATGGCTGGCAAGGAGGCCCAGACGGTCGCAAACCTGCTGGTGAACGAGATGATCGCCTACCTTAAGGGTGCGGGCGTGTCGCTCGCCGAGTCCGGCATCGCGCCGGCTCAGGTGGCAGCGCTGGCTAAGCTGCTGGCGACCGATGCCGTCAGCTCCAACCAGGCGCACGAGGTCTTTGAAGCCATGGCCCAGACCGGCGACGACCCCAACAAGATCGTCGACGAGCGCGGTATGCGTCAGGTGAGCGATGCCGGCGCGCTGCAGCCGATCGTGGACGAGGTGCTGGCTAACTGTGCCGATCAGGCGCAGCAGTACCGCGACGGAAACCAGAAGGTCATCGGCTTTTTGGTGGGCCAGTGCATGAAGGCAAGCCGCGGCAAGGGCAACCCGAAGCTCTTCAACGAGTTGCTGAGAACGTCGCTCTCGTAGCTGAGAGGCCGGGGAAGCCCCGAGTCGCCGGGGTATTTCCTCCAAATTTCAGACAGTCCTATGCAAGACGAAGGCCACATTTAGTGGCCTTCTTTGCATGCGGAACTCATTTGGAGCAAACACCCCGGCGACTCGGGGCTTCCCCGGCCAGACGACTCGGCCGTTCGGGTCAGGCGGGGCTGAATGGAATAGAGTGAATGGGCGCGCCGTTGGCGCGCCCATTGTTTTGAAGGGAACTCATTGAGAGGTAAGGCCCTGCGCCCGGCCCCTCGGTTCCGTGACGACTTGGCCGTTCGGGTCAGGTGGGGCTGAATGGAATTTGGTGAATGAGGGCGTCGTTGGCGCCCTCATTTTTTGTGGATGTGACGCAGGGGCGGTCCCCTTGGTCACATCGCGCCTCAAGATTTCTAAAAAGTTAACCATTGTTGACCTTAATAGTTAGATAAACTAAACTATTTCCAAAAGTGTGCTCGAGCAAACTTATTTACTCGGGTGCTGAGGCACCGTGCCGCGTCCAATGCGGCAAAAGGGAGAAACAACATGAAGAAGTCCACGTTCAACACCCTGCTTGTTGGTGGCGGTTTTCTGCTTGGTACGGCCGGCATCAAGCTGCTCACCAGCGCTCCGGTAAAGAACGCCTGCGTGCAGGGTATCGCGTGCGGTATGCGCATCAAGAACGGCTACCAGGACATGGTCGAGCAGGCCAAGGCCGAGGTCGACGACATGGTTGCCGAGGCTGCTTACATCACCCAGAGCGAGGCCGCTGCGGACAAGGCAGCCGAGTAGCACTCCCAGGCATAAACAATGAGATTCTCGATTATCAGCGAGATCCCCGGCAGGACCCGCCTCCAGTTGGCGGGTCCTGTGCCAGAGAGCGATCTCGATGCGCTTCTAAAGCTCAGCGGTGACATCGACGGCGTGCGCAAGGTGCGTGTCTATGGCCGTATTGGCCAGTTAGCGCTCGAATATGACGAGCCGTGTCGCGATGCCGTGCTGGCCGCCGTCGGTGAGCTCGACGCCCAAGTCATTGCCGACGCAAAGACGGGTTACGTGATGCAGCTTGAGCCGCGCAAGCACAAGCTCGTTATGGATCTTGCCACACTTGTCGGCGCCCACTATGCGCGCCGCTGGTTCTTGCCAACGCCTCTGCGTGCGGTGTTTGTCGTGGCCGGTTACATGGCATTTTTGCGCGCTGGCCTCCGTGAGCTCGCGCAGCCGCGCCTGACCGTTCCCGTGCTCGACGCTTCGGCCATCGGCATTTCGTTCGTCAAACGCGACGTCGACACCGCGGGGCAGACGATGTTTCTGCTCAATGTGGGCGAATTGCTCGAGGACTACACGCGCGCCATGAGCGAAAACGAGCTCATCAACTCGCTGCTCGATGTGCCCGACAAGGCGCAAAAGGTCGTCGGCGACACCGAGGTAAGCGTTGCCGCCACCGAGCTTGAGCCCGGCGATCTGGTCGCCGTGCGCACTGGCATGTCCATTTGCATCGACGGTGTTGTCGAGCAGGGGAGCGCTATGGTCAACCAGGCGACCCTGACCGGCGAGCCGCTGGCCGTCGAGCGCAGCGTGGGCGACGACGTGTTCGCCGGTACCGTCGTGGAAGACGGCAGCATCCTGGTGCGCGTGCGCGCCAACACGGCGCAGACCAAACTGCGCTCGATCGTCTCGCTCGTGCAGACGGCCGACTCGCTCAAGTCCGAGGGCCAGTCGCACATGGAAGACCTCGCCAACAAGATCGTCCCGTGGAACTTCCTGCTCGCGGGCCTTGTTGCGCTTACCACCCGCAGCCTCATCAAGACCTCAGCGGCGCTGATGGTCGACTACTCGTGTGCACTCAAGCTCACGGGTTCCGTTGCCGTCATGACTGCCATGAGCGATGCTGCCAAGATGGACGTCATGGTCAAGGGCGCGAAGTACTTTGAGTCGTTTGCCAAGGCTGACACCATCGTTTTTGATAAGACCGGCACGCTCACCGAGGCGCAGCCGCGCCTTGCCTGCGTGCTCACCACCGATGGCTGGAGTGAGGACGAGGTCCTGCGCCTTTCCGCTTGCTTGGAGGAGCATTTTCCGCATCCGGTGGCACGCGCCGTGGTCAACGCCGCCCGAGAGCGTGGGCTCGAGCATCGCGAGCGCCATGCCGCCGTCGAGTACATCGTGGCGCACGGCATCGCTTCGTCCATCGAAGGGCGTCGCGCCATCATCGGTTCCGCGCACTTTGTATTTGAGGATGAGAGCGCGCAGCTTGAGTCCGACATTAAGGAGCAAATCGAGTCCCAGATGCAGGGCCTGTCGCCGCTGTATCTGGCGGTCGATGGCACCGTTGTGGGCGTGCTCGGCATCGAGGATCCGCTCAAGCCCGGGGTCCGCGAGGCCATCGCCGACCTACATGCGCTGGGCGTCAAGCACGTGGTCATGCTCACGGGCGACTCGGAGCGTACGGCCGAGCGCATTGCTCGCGCGGCCGGCGTCGACGAGTTTAAGGCCGAGCTGCTGCCCGAGGACAAGTACGCGTATGTTGAGCGCATTAAGGGCGAGGGGCGCCACGTTGCCATGGTGGGCGACGGCGTCAACGATTCGCCGGCGCTCGGTTTGGCCGACGTGGGCCTGGCGATGGGTGGCGGAAGCGACATCGCCAAGGAGGTCGCCGATATCATCCTGACCGATACGGATCTGGCCGCGATCGTGCGTCTGCGCCGCATGAGCCAGGGCCTCGTTGATCGTCTGACGAGCTCCTATTCTAAGGTGATGCTCACCAACTCAGCACTCTTGGCACTGGGCATTACCGGTGCGATTACCCCGCAGGTGTCGTCGCTGCTGCACAATGGCTCGACGATTGCCTACAGCCTGAGTAACGCGAAGGCTTACCTGCGTTAGCAGACGTGTTCGCCCACGTTATTTGGCCTGCGCCCAGACGGCATCGGTGTCGTCCGAGCGCAGGTCTTTTGCATTTGACCATGTGCTAGCTTCTTTATATAGTGGTGCTAGCAAAGCTAGCAATTGAAGGGAGCGGGAACGACGTGGGTGCTGTTAGCGGCATGGCACAGGTGAACGTTCGCGTAGATCGCCAGGTCAAGAACCGTGCCGAGGAGGCGCTGCGGCTTTCGGGCGCCTCGCTGCCCGAGCTCATCAAAAAGGTGGTGGCCAAGGTTGCGCAGGGTGGCGGGCAGTGCGAGGAAGTGCTTGCGGCCGTCGACGACCGGCAGCAGACCGTCGCACCCGATACTCCGTTCGCCGCATCATGGGCGGCGGCGGATCAGCTTTACGCGGACCTGGGCATCGCTACGTCGCCCGTATCCGACGATCGCGATTGGGACACAATCTATTCCGAGGCCATGGACGATCGCTATCGCCAAAAGGGGATGATCCTGTGAGCGGGGCTCCCCTCAAAATAATGGTGGACGCCAACGTATGGGTTGATTCGTTTTGCGTCGACCATGCCGAGTCGCTTGCCGCGCGTGCGTTTATTGGACAGGCGACGGAGACGGGGGCATTGCTGTTCTTTCCGGTGCATATCGCCAAGGACGTGCTGTACGTTGTCCAACACGAGCTCAAGCGTAGCGTTCTTGCCAGCGGGGGAGCGCTTGACGAGGCATCTGCCCGTGCAATTGGCGATGCGGCGCTGGCGTTTGTTCGGAACATGACCGAAAACGCCACGGCCGTGGGTGCAGATGCGTCGGACCTTTGGCTGGCTGACAAATACTTAGCGCTCCATCGCGATTACGAGGACAACTTGGTGCTCGCCGCGTGCAAGCGCGCGCAGGTCGATTACTTGGTGACCAACGATCACAAACTGCTCGAACATGCCGATCTTGCAGCAAAGACCCCGCGCCAAATGATGCCGATTCTTGCTTTGGCCAAACGCGGCGGCGCGGCTATCGGTTGACGCGAACTGTTCGCGGGCCTCTTGGACGACGATGCGCCAAGGGGCCCGCGTCTGCTATTTACAAAAGTGCGGCCTTGATGGCGGGACTTTCTGCGAGCTGTTCAGCTGCCTTTTCGTCGGAGCTGTCGAGTGCTGCCAGACTGCGGTAGACCCACTCGTTGACCTGGGTGTTCTTGACGCCTGCGGTCTGCATAAGGGCGCCTACTTCGCGGATTGCTGCGAACAGATCGGCCTTGGGACCCGTGAGCTCGACCTCGATGCCGTGGTAGGCGGTCACGCCGCGGTTCTCACTCACGTGGTCGATAAAGCCCTCGACGGTCTCAAGCTGCTGGGCGAGAGCTGCATCATCGTCAGCGTCCAGCGCGACGAGTGCGTTCGACACCGTGAGGGCGGGATGTCCGCACGGTACAAAGCCCTCGATGACATCCATAGCTTCGGTAATGGTTGAGCCCAGGCCTGCGAGGGCATTGACGAGTTTCTGCTTGGTATCCATAACGGTCCTTTCGACGGGTCAATTTTGCTTGGCGAAAATATACGTGACGCGATCGGTAGCAAAAGTGTGAAGTGCGGCGCACATTGGGGTCTTCACAGCTCGTGCATAGAACAGCTGTCCGCTTTCAGAACGTGGTAAGATAACACTTCACAAGCGGGGCTCGCCCCGTATGTTCCTTGAAAAGTCGACGGGTGTTGGGTGCTCGTGCCCAATGCCATCCAGACTTTCCCGACATTCGGGGGCGACTGGTTTCGACACGATAGCTCTGAGAGAGGAAGCAAGCCGAGGTCTCCTCGCCTCGTTAAACAGGGGTACCGTCAAATTGAATTGACAACAACTCTTCTTTTGAGCCTATGGCTCTCGCTGCTTAGTTTATAGCGGCGCGTCAACCCGGTGATTTCCCCGACACCGGCGCGACGTCATTTTAGGGGAATGCTCCTGCGCGCGTAATCGGTATGGCGCGGGCTAAGACCGAACCGGTTGGGATGCCGCGAGCGTGTCGCTGCGCGCAAAGCGTCCGAGACTAAACCAGCGACTGAGCTTGGAGATGCCAATCAGGGGGCTTTCGTGGACCGGAGTTCGATTCTCCGCGCCTCCACCATAAGTAACAGGCAGGTAGATACTCATATCTACCTGCCTTTTTATTTCTTGTCCGCACCGCGGAGAATCGAACTCTGTGCAGGGCGCGGGCGTAAAGAAAACGCGTAAGCGTTTTTAGCCCGCGGGCGAGGACGCCGGCAGGCGGCCGAAGCCGGTGCGTATTTGCGAAGCAAATACACGGATTCTCCGCGCAAAGCCCCAACCCAATATCGATGCGATGTCGATTAAGCTCCGGCTGCCCATGCCCCGCTTCAACGCAAGCCCCAAACCGCGGAGAATCGAACTCTGCTCCAAAACCCATGCGCCCTCCATTCCAAAACTGGGTAGAAGAAAGCCAAAACGCAATCGCAGGAGGTCAATATGACTGCAGAAGATAAGGCAAAGAACGCCGGCAAGGTCGCGCTCGTCTTGGAGGGTGGCAGTTTTCGTGGGCAGTTTACCGCCGGCGTGCTCGACGTTCTCATGGAGGCCGGTGTCGAAATTCCGGCGGTGTACGGCGTTTCGGCCGGTGCGCTCAACGGCGTCAACTACAAGTCGCACCAGATCGGTCGCGTCAATCGCATCAACCTGACCTTCTGCAATGACAACCGCTACATGGGTGCCGCATCCTTCGCATCCACGGGCTCCATCGTGGGTTACGACTTTATCTTCAACGATATCCAGGACCGCCTGGATCCCTTTGATAACGAGACGTTCGACGCCAGCCCTATCGAGATGTACGCCGTCGCGACGGACATGCTGTTTGGAACCGCTGCCTACCTGCCGGTCAAAAGCGCCGTGCTCGACCTCGATGCTGTGCGCGCCTCCACCTCGCTGCCGCTGGTGACGCCGCCGGTCGAGATCGACGGGCACAAATACGTCGACGGCGGCGTGGCCGATTCGGTTCCTATCGAGCATGTGCTCGAGGAGGCGGGCTTCGACCGTGCGGTCGTCATCGTCACCCAGGACCGCTCGTACGAGAAAAAGCCCTACGAGTTTATGCCTGCCGCGCGCGCCCGCTATGCCGACTACCCCTACCTGCTCGAGGCTATCGAGACGCGCCACGACCGCTATAACCTCCAGCGCATGCACCTGTGGAAGTATGAGCGCGAGGGCCGCGCGCTGGTCATCGCTCCGCAAAAGCCGGTCGAGGTCGGCCATGTCGAGCACGATCCGGCAAAGCTTTTGGACCTGTATATCCAGGGCCGTCAGGAGGCAAAGCGCCTGCTCGCGGAAATCCAAGAGTTCGTTGAGCGCTAGCGACGGCGAACCCTCAAAAAATGACAACAGCTAAAGAGTTGGAAAAATCACGGCTCGTGGATGACATGTGCAGAAACTCTGGTCGGAGCCAAAATACCTGTTGACTCGTACGGCGAGCGGGGTAATATGGACGGGTTACTTGCAGAGCCCCGTGAATCTCTGTAACAACACGTACTGTACATGGAGGAGTCTAAGTGATTTCGAAATCGACTCACTACGCCAAGCAGGGCGAGGTCCAGCGCAACTGGGTTCTCGTCGACGCCGATGGTGCTGTCCTGGGCCGTCTTGCCACCCAGATCGCAATGATCCTGCGCGGTAAGAACAAGCCCCAGTTCACGCCCAACAGCGACTGCGGCGACTTCGTTGTCGTCATCAACGCCGATAAGGTCCAGCTTACCGGTAACAAGGCCGACACGAAGACCTATTATCGCCACAGCGGCTACAACGGCGGCCTCAAGGCTGAGAGCTTCCGCCAGGCTATGGAGAAGCACCCGGAGAAGGTCATCGAGCGCGCCGTTCGCGGTATGCTGCCCAAGACCACCCTCGGCCGTGCCCAGATGACCAAGCTTAAGGTCTACGCTGGTGCCGAGCATCCGCATGCTGCCCAGAACCCCACGAAGATTGAGCTGGAGGCTTAAAGATGGCTGAGAACACCGTTGTCTACCAGGGTACCGGCCGTCGTAAGAACGCCGTCGCCCGCGTCCGTCTCGTCCCCGGCACCGGCAAGGTGACCATCAACAAGCGTGACGCCGAGCAGTATTTCGGCCGTCATCAGCTCGTTGAGAACGCCCTTGCTCCCTTCAAGGTGACCGACACCGCCGGTCAGTTCGACGTTATCGCTCTGTGCGATGGCGGCGGCATCTCCGGTCAGTCCGGCGCTCTGCGTCTGGGCATCGCTCGCGCTCTTCTGAACGCTGGCGACTACCGTGCTGACCTCAAGAAGGCCGGTTTCCTTACGCGCGATGCTCGCGTGGTCGAGCGCAAGAAGTACGGCCTCAAGAAGGCCCGCCGCGCTCCCCAGTTCTCCAAGCGCTAAGGTTTTATCTCCTTTCGAGATACAATGTACAAGCGGGGCCTGCCGATTCCTCGGCGGGTCCCGCTTTTCTTTTTCGACTAGGGTGGGCGGTTGTATATCGCCTGCTAGGGAAGGAGCGATCCTATGCCCCAGAACATCTTCGGTACCGACGGCGTCCGTGGCGTCGCCAATGCCGACCTCTCGTGCGACCTCGCGTTTCGCCTGGGCCGCGCGGCGACCAAGTTCCTTGGCCCGGACATCTGCATCGGCCGCGACACGCGTCTTTCGGGTACCATGCTCGAGAGTGCTCTGACCGCTGGCATTATGGCAGAGGGCGGCCGTCCGCATTGCTGCGGCGTTATCCCTACGCCGGCCGTGGCGCTGCTCACCGTCCAAAACGAGCTCGACGGCGGCATCGTCATCTCTGCTTCGCATAATCCGCCGGAGTTCAACGGCATCAAGTTCTTTAGTCGCAAGGGCATGAAGCTTCCCGATGCTGTCGAGGAAGAGATCAGCGCCTGGGTCATGTCCGAGGAGGCCATGGCTGCCGACACGCTGCCGACCGGTGCCGGCGTGGGCCACATTATCAAGATGAAGGACGCTCGCAAGGCATACGTCGACCACGCCATCGATACGCTTGATGGCCTGAGACTCGACGGCTTGGTCGTTGCCGTCGACTGCGGTCATGGCGCTTCTTGCCAGACCACGCCCGCCGCGCTGCAGCGCCTGGGCGCCACGGTGCACGCCATCAACACCGATTACTGCGGCACCGACATCAACGTCGAGTGCGGCTCCACTCACCTTGAGCCCCTGCGCGAGCTCGTGCTGCGCACCCACGCCGATATCGGTTTGGCCCACGACGGCGACGCCGACCGCGTGCTGTTCGTCGACGGCGAGGGCAATGAGATCGACGGTGACTACATCCTGGCTATCTGCGGTTCTGACCTCGCCGCCCGCGGCAAGCTCGCCAACTCCGAGATCGTCTCGACCGTCATGTGCAACCTTGGCTTCTCCATCGCTATGAAGGAGCAGGGCTTCGAGATGGTTCAGACCGCCGTGGGTGACCGCTACGTATTGGAGCGCATGCTCGCGGATGGCGCCGTCATCGGCGGCGAACAGTCCGGCCACATCATCTTTCTGGAGCACAACACCACCGGTGACGGCCTGGTGACGGCTCTGCAGCTGCTGGCCGTGCTCAAGCGCACCGGCCGTAGCCTCACCGATCTTGCCGGCATCATGAAGAAGTACCCGCAGGTGCTTGTCAACGTGCATTCGGACAACAAGGCCGGCCTGGACGATTGCCAGCCCATCTGGGATGCCGTCGCTGCTGCCGAGAAGGAGCTTGACGGCCGCGGCCGCATTCTGGTGCGCCCGAGCGGTACCGAGCCGCTGGTCCGCGTTATGGCCGAGGCCGAGACGCACGAGCTGACCCAGCGTGTTGTCGACGACATCGTCGAGGTTGTCAAGCGCGAACTTCCCTAATGGTCAAAAACGGGTGCCAAGTGGTAAACTGTTAAAGCTATTTTGATTGATTGGTATGTCCGAGGGGGAGCATGTTCACTAAAGTCCTAAGGTCTTTTGGTATGCGTGGACGAGTTCTTACGCTGGATGCTCCCATCTCGGGCGACGTCATTCCGTTGTCCGAGGTCAATGACCAGACATTTGCTACCGGCCTTTTGGGCCAGGGCGTGGCGATTCAGCCTACCGGCACGCGTGTGATTGCGCCGGCAGACGCCAAGGTCGAGGCCATTTTTCCCACGGGTCACGCCGTTGCGCTCAACACGGTCGATGGCCTAGACGTGCTCATCCACGTTGGTTTGGACACTGTTCAGCTTGAGGGCAAGCATTTTAGCGTGCATGCACAGGTGGGCGATGTCGTCCATAAGGGCGACGTGCTCATCGAGTTCGACCGCGAGGCAATTGCTGCCGAGGGCTACGATGTGACGGTTCCCATCTTGGTGTGCAACTCCGTTGAGTTCTCGAGCATCAAGGGCTCCGTTGGCGTGCATGTCGAGGAGATGGACCAGCTCATCGTTGCTCGCGAGCGCTAGCAAGTGCACGTGGCCATTAGCCTACAATTCAAACACGTTTACGGAGGGCGCCCTTGAAAGAGGACGCCCTCCGTGGCAAGATGGGAAACGTCCGAGGCTAAACAGCTTTGGGTCACCGTGGACGGGCAGGGGCCTCGACGCGGCTAGACACGAGACACATACATTACGCGACCTCGCCCTGGTGGCCGCACACGTTGGTTGCGGCCGACGCGGGCCGCGGGCAAGTACTTGTAAGGGGACCTTGCCTCTCTTGTACGAGAAAGGACGCGTAATGAAGATCATTAAAGCTAAAGACTACGAGGATATGAGCCGTAAGGCCGCCAATATTATCTCGGCGCAGGTTATCCTCAAGCCCGACTGTGTGCTGGGCCTTGCCACCGGCTCCACCCCGATCGGTGCCTACAAGCAGCTCGCTGCTTGGTACGAGAAGGGCGACGTCGACTTTGCCGAGGTCAGCACCTACAACCTGGACGAGTATCGCGGCCTTTCGCACGACGATCCCCAGAGCTATCACTACTTCATGCGTGAGAACTTCTTCGATCACATCAACATCGACCTGAACAACACGCATGTGCCCGATGGCTCCAACCCCGACGCCGCCGCTGCCTGCTCTGAGTACGACAAGATTGTCGCTGACGCCGGTTACCCGGATCTGCAGCTGCTCGGCATTGGCAACAACGGCCACATCGGCTTCAACGAGCCCGATGACCACTTCTCCAAGGGCACGCACTGCGTCGACCTCACCGAGAGCACCATTCGGGCCAACAGCCGCCTGTTCGACAGCATCGACGATGTTCCCCGTCAGGCCTACACCATGGGTACCCAGACCATCATGTATGCCCGCATGATCCTGGTTGTCGCCAACGGCGAGGCCAAGGCTCAGGCCGTGCATGACATGTGCTATGGTCCGGTTACTCCCGCGTGCCCGGCTTCGATCCTGCAGCTGCACACCAACTGCGTTGTCGTTGCCGACGAGGCCGCCCTTTCGCTCTGCGAGTAGCGCGAATCCTGCACCTCGACATAGCCTTGCCTAAGGCCTCCGCTTTGCGGGGGCCTTTTTGCTATCCCTTTCCGCCCGCTTGACCAAAATCTTGCCGCAAGCTTGACGAATGCCGGATGTCTAACAGCTTGATTCATTCCATACCAGATTCTATGCAATAATGCCACTAAAAGGTCGTAGACGGTAGCGGGTGCTAGGCGAGCTGAATGACATAGATGAACCTTGTTCATTTGCGTTACACTGCCGTTCAGATGGGACAAGCTGACAAGCTCATTTACCTGCTTAAAGACCGATTAGTCGGGGGATTAATAACAATCGGCCCTCGCTGTAAAAAACTTGCCGCTTGCGTACCAAAAGACAACCTAAAACATAAGGTCGCTCTATTCATAGCGCGGCTTGTATGGTCTTGCGGTTACAGTGTCCATACGGTCGAGTTGAGGAGCGGGCATGGTAAACGATTTGAGCAGTATTGACGACCTTGAGCTGATGCCGCTGGGCGGAGGCTATATGGTGCGACGCGAACGCTTGATGAATGAGCTTATCGCCAAGGGCCGAAAGGCCGGCATCGTGGTTCTTTATGCGCCCGACGGGTTTGGGAAGACCTCGGTGCTACTGCAGTACACCCATGAGGTTAAATGCGACCCGACGCGAGGCCCCGTGCGGATTATCGAGGCCGATCGCGCCATTGGGCGCGAGGTGTTTATGCAGCTCGAGGTGGTTACCGAAGAACTCAAAGACAAACCGCACTCTCTTATCGCGATTGATAATGTGCCAAACCTCGATCAGCACGATACCGAAGACCTCATCGACAGGATTCGCGGCCTGCGCGCTATGGGGGTAGGGGTCTTTATCTCCTGCCGTCCTTCAAATCGTCAGCTGATTCATGGGCTGGGCGATTCGGTTAAGATCAATGCGCAGATGCTCAAGGTGCATGCCTATGAGTATTCGGCGTGGGCATCGGCGTTTTCGATCAGCACATCGCTCGACTTTTATCAGCTCACGCAGGGCGTGCCCGAGCTCGTTTCGGCATTGCAGACGGGTCTGTATGGCCAAGGCGACGTAGCCGGTCTGCTCGAAAACGAGATTGTCAACGTATATGGCGCGGCACTTGTCGATCTGGCTTCGCTCGACAATAATGCGCTGTTTTGCGTGGCATGTCTCATGATTTTGATGGGCGAGGGCAATATCGCAGAACTCGAGGCTTGTGGGGTGAGGCTGTCGATGGTCGACCAGTCCTACTTTGTACGCGACTACCCGATCTTTGGCTTGGACCCCGCCGAGCGGAGTTTTACGTGTCTGGGCACGGAGGATAACGGGCGCTTGCGTTTGCGTAAGTTGGTGGCCGAGGTTCGCCCCGAACTTGTTCCGAGGGCGGCCCGGATTTTGCTTAAGGCGGGCCGATGCGATGCGGCGATGGGCCTGGCGGACGCCTTTTTGGACCGTGAGGCGGTCCTTGAACTTGCTGGGCAGTATGGGGTCGATCTGGCTCTGACGGGGCACGGGGCCGATATCTGCCGAGCAGCGCTGGGCACGATCGATGCCGACGATCCGGCTCCAGAGCCAACGCCTGCCGAGGCGCTTGGCGTATATCTGGCAGCGGTCAGCGTGTCCAATACAAAGCTCGCTCGCTATATGGCATCGGTCATCGAACGCGGGGGCGAACGGGCGGCCTGCGAAATAGACCCTGTTTCATGGAGGGTGGCCCAGACACTGACGGCTGTTTGCTATGGGGACAACGGGCTTGGGCTCCCTACGAACCTGGCCGTGCCAGAAATAGAGACGTCCCACACCGCACTCGACATGCTGTCCGCGCATATCGAGGTCAAGCGCTGTCTGACAGAGCGGGGAGATGACGGCGGCGTTCTACAGCAGCTCAAAACGAGCAAGGCCTACGACTGCGAGCTCGATATCGCGGGGATTGTTGTGCGGGCCGATAGCATGCTGGTGGAGCTCTTTGACGGGTCGTTTGCGGGAACCGACGAGCGCGACGACGAGATGACGGTGGTGCGGGAGGCGCTCGACGTACGTGGGCTTAAGGCGATGGCTATCTGGGTGCGCATGGTGTTGGCGGCACGGCGGCTCCTTTCTGGTTTGCCGGTAACCGACGATGCGGCGTTCAACGAGCTCGATCGTTTTGCTGTGCGCATGCGCGACAACCAGATTCAGCTGTTTGGCCTGTTGCTAGAAGGCTGGCAGTCGCTGGCAGAGGGACGGCCGGTTAATGCAAAGTTCCGTGCGGTTCAAGTGCTCAAACTTGCCGAGGAGTCGATTGCGTACATGCGCGATAACGCATTGCTGCTGGAGCGCGCGGCGTATCTGCGTAACACCTCGATGGTTTCGGTGCGCGAGGAAGCGGAGTTGCTCGATATAAGCCGGACGCAGGTTGGTGGAGCGGAGGCCTGGATGGTGGCGCTGCATTTGGCTTGCGCGGGGCGAGATAGCGATCTTGCGGCCTGGATGTCCATGAATCGTGCGGGGATTCTAGAGCCATCGTATCGGCTCTTTGCGCGCCTTGCCATGCATTGTTTAGGCGAGCCGGCGACCAGGATTCGCAAGAAGCTTCCCGTGCGCGAGCTATCGCGGTATTCGCTGCGCGACGATCTGGAAGGGGAGGGCGAGCGCCTGTTCCAGGCCGGCGAGGTTGAAGCCGTTGATACCATCGACCATATCGAGATTCGCATGTTTGGTGCGTTTCGCGCCGAGCGCGACGGGTTTCCCATCACGGACAAAATGTGGCGCCGCAAGAAGGCGGCGACGCTTGCCGAGCGGCTTGCATTGGGCATGGATGCGCTCGTCGACCGCGAGACGCTGGCAATGGAGCTGTGGCCCCATGCCGAGTTCAATAGCGCCCGCAACAACCTGTACTCGACGATATCGCGCTTGCGGTCGGCTTTGGGACCGACACCGGATGGCAAGTCGTGTGTGCTCATCCAAAATGAATGCATCGGACTCAACGGCGACTACGTCAAGACCGATGTACGGCTGTTTGACCAGATAAGCCGCGAGGTTTTGGGAAATCGCACGGGTGCGCGCGGGCCCCATTTAGTTGAGCTTTGCCTTAAGATTGAGCAGCTTTATGCCGGACCGCTGTATGTTCCCAATGGCTGTAATCCAACCTACTTTTTGCGCATGCGGCGCATTATGCAGTCAAAGTACATCGATTGCATGATTAAGGGGGCAAATGCCGCCCTAGAAGAAAACGACCTGCAGTCGGCGATTTGGCTGGCGGAGTCGGGGCTTCGGCAGGAAACGGCGCGTGAGGATATGGTGCGCTGCGCCATGCGCGTCTACAGTGCGGCGGGGCGGAGGCGCGATATCGTCGAGCTGTACAGCGGGCATATGCACCATCTGAGGGAGCAGGTCAATGGCGTGCCCGAGCCCGAGACGCGGCGTCTATACGAGCGCTTGGTGGAGGGACGGCTCAATCGCGTGCTGGTCGAGCGATAAAAAACGGGCGCCCGAAGTACTTGGGCACCCGTAAGCTTGCTATGTGTTGGCTCGCCGGATCATTGGCTCTTAGACGAGCTTGATCTTCTCGATGTCCTTGCGCGAGGACTCGCGATACAGCGAGAACTTGCGGCCGATGACCTGGACGACCTCGGCGTGGCAACGCTCAGCGAGCTCTTCGGCGGCCTCGCGGGCGGAAAGACTGGAGCCATCGAGCACGGAGCACTTAACGAGCTCGTGCTTCTCCAGGTAGGCGACCGTCTGCTCGACGGTGCCCTCGTTGACGTCGGACTTGCCGATGATGATGGCGGGGTTGAGGTGATGGGCCATGCTGCGAAGCTGCTTGACCTGGGCTCCTGTCAGTGCCATGGGTTCTCGCTTTCTATGTATGGGGCGCCCCGCGACGGGGCCTTAATCTACGTGAGCTGTCCCACGATAGCGCAGGAACGGTGCGGTGTGGGGCGCGTTTGCCCAGTTCAAAAAGAATGCGGATGCCGAGTGAGCGGGCGGTGCGGGCTGCGAACGGGCTATGAGCTGGGCGCAGAGACTGGCTCCCATGCAATAAACGCCCAACGAACCTTGCGGACATGATCGAGCATATAGCGCCCCTGCGGCACGCCCTTGGACCCCGGCTCGCCGGCATGAGGGTTCTCAATCATGTGTTGAGCGATGTAGTCACGCAGGCGGTCGATCTTATCCTCGTTGCCATGCTCGAGCATGCGAGAAAAGTCCGCCACACCTGCCTCAAGGCTGTCGAAGGTATCGCGACGAGGCGATTCAAAGTACGTGACCTGCGGCAGGGCACCCATCTGAATGAGGATATTAAAGGCATACACAAAGCCATTACTGCAGGTAACCGAGGCGCCGATAGCGTTCATCAAGTGCAGATCATAGCGTGGGCTGGAGTTGGCAACCATCGTGACAGCACAACGCCGACGAGCCGTACGGTCGAGTTTGGCAAGCGCACCTTTTAGATCGGTCGTCGTAACCGACCGACTGGCAAAGGCAACATCCACCGCTTTCGCGACCGGTCCAACCAAATCCCAATCATCGTCCCAAGCAAGCTCAAGCGGCGTAATGAGATCCTCGAGCCCATAGTACTCAATACCAGCATCAAGCGTGCCCAACATGGCAGGGGAAAAGTCAGCAGCAATCACAGGATGCCCAGCCTGAGCAAGCGGAATAGCAATCGACCCAGCCCCACACCCCATATCAAGCACGGATTCACCAGGCTTTAACGCCAACAGCTTCATAAAGTCCCGAGCATAAGGGGCAGTCTCCAGCGGTCGAAAATGCCGAGCCCGCTTATCCCACTCAAAAGAATCATCAGCCCGCCGCCGACCAGCCTGCAAGCGCATCCATTCCTCATTCCAATCCGCAGAAAGCAGCTCGGAACGAATCAAATCATCAGCCACGGGCTATCCCCCTCACAACAAAAAAGCGGCCCCTCCCAAAAGAAGAGCCGCAACAAGCATATATCAGAAAAAGAACCGTTCCAACGCCAAACCGCCGCACCAGCCAAGTGGTGCAGGAGCGAAGCAACTGCAACATGGGACAGAACTCAGCCAAGGTTGAGATGTGCGGGAGCCCCGGGGAGGGCAAATATATAAGGTCGATCGCGAGTTCCGCACGAGCCGGAGAGCACTTAATGTGCTCTCCGTGCGAGTCAGGACTGTCCGAGCAGGCGACCTTATATATTTGCCCTCCCCGGGGCTCCTCGCCAGTCCCCCTCAGCTAGTTCTTGAGCGAGTTCAGCGGCGCCGGGAAGCGTCCACCGCGATGGGCAAGCACGGTGCCGGCGTTGGGGTTCACCGGCATGATGGGCGCACGGCCAAACAGGCCGCCGTACTCGACGCAGTCGCCCACGCCCTTGCCGATGGCGGGAATCACGCGGACGGCCGTGGTCTTGTTGTTGATGACGCCGATGGCCATCTCGTCGGCGATGATGCCGGCGATGGTCTCGACCGGGGTGTCGCCGGGGATGGCGATCATGTCCAGGCCAACGGAGCACACGCAGGTCATGGCCTCGAGCTTCTCGAGCGAAAGCGCGCCGGCTTCGACGGCGGCGATCATGCCGGCGTCCTCGGACACGGGGATGAAAGCGCCGGAGAGACCGCCCACGCTGGAACTGGCCATGACGCCGCCCTTCTTGACGGCATCGTTGAGCATGGCGAGCGCGCAGGTCGTGCCCGGGCCACCGCAGGTGCCCACGCCGATGATCTCGAGGATGCGCGCGACGGAGTCGCCAATGGCAGGCGTGGGGGCCAGCGACAGGTCGACAATGCCCTTCTCGACACCCAGGCGATGGGCGGCCTCGCGGCTCATGAGCTCGCCGGCGCGGGTGATCTTGAAGGCGGTCTGCTTGATCTTCTCGGCAACCTCCATCATCGATGCGGAATCGGGCAGCGTCTCCAGGGCAGCAGCCATAACGCCGGGGCCCGAGACACCAACGTTGATGACGGCGTCGGCCTCGCCGCCGCCGTGGACGGCGCCCGCCATAAACGGGGAGTCCTCGACCATGTTGGCAAAGCAGACAAATTTGGAAGCGCCGACGGAGTCCTGGTCGGCCGTGAGCTTGGCGGCGTCGATGATGGTCTGCGCGGCCATGAGCACGGCGTCCATGTTGATGCCGGCACGCAGGCTGGCGACGTTGACGCTGGAGCAGACACGGCTGGTGGTGGCAAGTGCCTGCGGGATGGACTGGATGACGCGGCGGTCGGCGTCGCCGATGCCCTTCTGGACGAGTGCGGAGAAGCCGCCCAGGTAGTCGATGCCGAGCGTCTCGGCCGCGCGGTCGAGGGCGTGCGCGATGGGGGTGAGGTCCTCATCCTTGCAGCACGCGGCGATCTGCGCCACCGGGGTGACGGAAACGCGCTTGTTGACGATGGGGATACCGTACTCGCGTTCGAGGTTCTCGGCGGTCTCGACCAGATGCTCAGCCGTGTGCGTCACGTGGTCGTAGATCTTCGTGCACATGCGGTCGAGGTTCTCGTCACCGCAACCCATGAGCGAAACACCCATGGTGATGGTCCTGATGTCGAGGTTCTGCTCCTCAACCATGCCGCGGGTTTCTGCGATTTCTGCAGGCGTGATCGCCATCCTTGCGCTCCTATCTGCCAAAACGAGCATAGTCCCCTCTATTCTAACGTGCCGCACGCGCTAATTGGCACATGCGGCACGTTTTGGTGCTCGGTTGTTTCCGTTGTGTTACTGCCCAAAGACCTCTTCGGCGATGCGCGCGCTTTCGGCGGCGTCCTTGGCGTAGTAGTCCGCGCCAATCTGCTTGGCGTATTCGGGGGTGAGTACGGCGCCGCCTACGATGATCTTGACGCCCGGCACCTCGGCATGAAGCAGCTTGATGGTCTCCTCCATGGCGACGACCGTGGTGGTCATAAGCGCCGAGAGGCCGACGAGCTTAATGTCGCGCTCCTTGACGGTCTTGAGCACCTCCTGCGGATCGACGTCGCGACCCAGATCAAAGACGGTATAGCCGTAGTTATCGAGCAGCATCTTGACGATGTTCTTACCGATGTCGTGGATATCGCCCTTGACGGTGGCCACGCAAATCTTGCCCTTGTCGGCAATCTCGCCGGCGGGCATCAGGCGTTTGATGGTATCGAAGCCCACGCGCGCGGCCTCGGCCGAGGCCATGAGCTGCGGCAAGAAGAACTTTCCCTGGTCAAAGAGGACTCCGACCTCATCGAGGGCGGGGATAAAGTGGTTGTTGATGAGGTCCATGGCGTCGTGATCTGCCAGCAGGCGCTCGGTCTCGGCCGCGATTTCGCCCTTGCGGCCCGAGACGACCATGTGACGGATGGGGTCGTCATCGGCGCTTGCGGTGGTGCTCGCGGCAGGCGCGGCATCGCTCGATGCTGACTGAGCGGCCGCCGGGTTCGCGGCGATCTTGTACGGGTCGGTCCAGCCGGCGTAGCGCTCGATGTATCCGGTCGAGCCCTCGTCCTCGACGCTCAGCACGCGATAGCTGTAGACGGTGTCCATAAAGCGCTTGGAACCCGGGTTCATGATGGGAGCGTCCAGGCCCGCGCCGAAGGCGGCGGCCAAAAAGACCGAGCCCAGCAGCGGGCGGGCGGGCAGACCAAAGCTGATGTTCGACACGCCGAGTGCGCACTTGACGCCCAGGCGCTCCTTGCACATAGACATGGCGCGCAGGATCTGCTCAGCCTGGCGCTGGTTGGTCGAGGCGGTCATGACTAGGCAGTCGATGAGGATGCGGTCCGGGCCGATGCCGTAGCGGGCGGCTTCGGCCACGATGCGCTCGGCGATGGCGAAGCGAGCCTCGGCGGTATCGGGGATGCCGCCCTCGTCGAGCGTGAGGCCGACGACGTTGGTGCCATAGTGGGCGACCAGCGGGAAGATCTCGTCCATGATCTGCTGTTTGCCATTGACCGAGTTGATGATGGGCTTGCCGGCGTAGCGACGTACGGCGGCCTCGACGGCGGCGGGGTCGGTGGAGTCGATCTGCAGCGGCAGCAGCGTGGAGCCTTGGAGCTGCTCGGTCGCTTGCTGGATGACCTTGACCTCGTCGATTTCGGGCAGACCCACGTTGACGTCCAGGATGTCGGCGCCCTGCTCCTGCTGGCTGATGCCCTGGCTCACGACGTAGTCCAGGTCGCCGTCGCGTAGGGCCTGCTGCAGGCGCTTTTTGCCGGTGGGGTTGATGCGCTCGCCGATGACGGCGATCTTGTGGCCGTCGCAGGGGAGGTCCACGACCGTCTGGGCGCTCGTGACCGACATGCTGGGCTTGCGGTGACGCAGACTGGGTGTGTGGTTGTCGATGAGGGTGCGAAGTGCCGCCATGTGCGCGGGTGTGGTACCGCAGCATCCGCCGACGACGCTCACGCCGTCCTCGATCATGCCGGCGACGGCCTCGGCGTACTCGGGTGCCTGGATATCAAAGACGGTATTGCCGTCATCGTCCACGTGGGGCAGTCCCGCATTGGCCTGCACCATAACGGGCTTGTCGGTGACGGTGAGCATACGCGCGGCGAGTTCTCGGAGCTCGGCCGGGCCTTGGCTGCAGTTGATGCCCAGGACGTCGGCACCGATGGCGTCGAGGGTGATGGCGGCGACCTCGGGGCTCGTGCCCAAGAAGGTGCGGCCGTCTTCCTCAAAGGTCATGGTGGCAAAGACGGGCAGGTCGGAATTCTCGCGGCAGGCTAGGACGGCCGCCTTGATCTCGGCCAGGTCGGTCATAGTCTCGATAATAAAAAGGTCGACGCCCGCAGCGACGCCGGCGCGCACCTCCTCGGCAAAGAGGTCGTAGGCCTCGTCAAAGCTGAGGGTGCCCAGGGGGCGCAGCAGGGCACCGATGGGGCCGATGTCGCCGGCGACGTAGCGGGCGCCGGCCTCGCGGGCGCAGGTGACTGCCGCGGCAAAGACGTCTGCCACGGTGGCGGCGTCGTCGAGCTTGTGAGCGTTGGCGCCAAAGGTGTTGGCGGTGATCACGTCACAGCCGGCCTCGACGTACTGACGCTGGATATCGGTGATGACCTGGGGCTCCTCAAAGTTGAGCAGTTCGGGCAGGGCGCCGGCCTTCATGCCGGCCGCCTGCAGCATGGTGCCCATGCCGCCGTCAAACAGCAGGTGTCCCGTGCCCTCGATGGCGGCACGCAGGCGGTCATCCTTAATGCGCAGGTCGTCGATCGTGCGTGTCTTGTACGCGGCGCCGTTGCAGCGCGCAGTATTGACGGGCGCTGCCAGCGCGGTACCGTCGGAATCATGGGTGATAAGCGGAGTAAACATCGATGGCTCCTAATGGCTGGAATAGCAGGTGGTATGGGCGGCGCGGAAGCGGCAGTGCTCACGCATGCGGCAGATAGTGCAGGTGGGGCGGCTCTGGGCGTCGTGGACTTCGCCGTCGAACAGGCCGATCACCGCGGTCACGCTCTTGGTGGGCATGAGCAGGCTGGTGGGGGTGACGGTAAGTCCAATGAGGCGCGTGGCGTTGAGTGCATCCACGATCGAGCGCTGGGCCGAAAGCGGGCAGTCGCCATAGCCGGGACTGAAGCGCCAGTTGCCGGCGAGTCCGTGTGCGGCGGCCGCAGCCTTGACCTGCTGGTCCATCTGCTCGACGGCGGCTTCTACGTAGGCAGAGCATGCGGCGTCGAGCACGGCTCCCTCCAGGGGTTGCTGGGCTCCCGTGGTGCGCAGACGACGCTCGGCGTCCATGCCGAGGGTGCATGCCATGAGTGCCGCCAAGCGGGCGTCCTTAAGGTGGCGATAGATATCACGACCCCGCAGCTCAACGTTGGTGCCAACCAAGCGGATGCAGGGCTCGCCCTGCTCGTCCACGCCCGTGGCATCGACGGCAAACACGCGGCGCACGCCACGGGGCTCAATGTCTAGCTCCAGACGCTCAACGACAAGCTCAATTCGTCGTGACAGCTCGGGCTCAATCTGCTGACCGCCGTAGCCCAGGTAGCGCAGCATCTCGGCACGGTCGACTCGGGGGCGATGGGCGGCATCGATACGGTAAAGCGCCGGCGACGCAAGGTCGGCCGGCACTTCAACAACGGTTGTATCGACGTGCGGTTTTTCCATTACCCCAGGCGCTCCATAATGGTCGCGGCGATTGCAGGACGGTTCATAGTGTACAGGTGCAGACCGTCGGCACCGTGCTCCTTAAGGTCGCAAAGCTGACGAGCAGCATAATCTACACCGGCTGCCTGCAGGCTCTCGGGGTCGTTCTCGTACTTGGCGAGAATCTTGATGACGGGGGAGGGCAGCGATGCGCCGCACATAAAGACCATACGGCTGATTTGCGACTTGCCCATAAACGGCATGATGCCCGCGGTGATGGGCACGGTGATGCCGGCCTTGTCGGCAAGCTCGCGGAAGCGATAGAAGCACTCGTTATCAAAGAAGAGCTGTGTCACAAAGAAGCTCGCGCCGGCGTCTTGCTTTTGCTTGAGGTGCTCGACCGAGAGGTTGAGATCCTCGCAGGCAATGTGGCCTTCGGGGTAGGCCGCGGCGCCCACACAAAAGCCGGCGTCGACGAGCTCGGGGATGAGGTCACGGGCGTAGGCGTAGTCGGAGGCGGGCTTGTCGTCCTCGGTCGCGCCGGCGGGTAGGTCGCCGCGCAGGGCCAGGATGTTTTCAACACCGGCGGAGCGGTACTCGTCGATTTTGGCGGCGATATCGGCATGCGTGCGGCCGACGCAGGTGAGGTGCGCCACCGAGGGCGTATCGAATTCGCTCGTAATCATATGCGCGATGGGGGCGGTGGTGGCGCCGTTGCCCGAGCCGCCGGCGGAACAAGTGACCGAGACAAAGCTGGGCGAAAGCTTGCACAGATTGCCTGCCACTTCGCGAGCCGTGTCGAGGGTTAGCTCGCCCTTGGGCGGGAACATCTCAAACGAAACGGGTGCGGTGCCCTGGGATGCTGCCTGCTTAAAAACCTCGTCGACGCGCATATCGTGCTCCTTTAGATGCCTAGGTGCGATGTTTCGTTGCAAGGATTCTACAGCACCACTGCGCTAAGGTGGAGTTTCTCTCGCGATTGGTGATACCAATCGAAAATGCTCTGCTATCGGCATTTCCTATAGCAGAGCGGTTGATGTAGGATAGGCTATATTGAATGGTATCTGATGCGAAATACCAGTTAATAGAGCCCCATCCCAAATTGACTACCCTTAAACCATGGGGAGAGGTCTGCAATTTATACAGTTGATTGGCTGTTGAGGGCGGCAACGCCGCCGCGATGCGGTAACCTCATTGATTGGTTTCGTGACAGCAACATAACGGTAATGTTGCGGAAACACGGCGAGTCTAATCTAAGGCTCGTTCGTTAGTAATCAACACCGCATCTCACGCGGTGCCGATACGAAGGGAGTTCCGTATGGCCGAACTTACTGACCGCTTCGGGACCATGGTGTTCTCTGAGGAAGTCATGAAGGACTACCTCCCCAAGGACATTTGGAAGCGCCTTGCTGCAACCCTCGAGGACGGTGAGCCGCTCGACCTGGACGTGGCCAACGCCGTTGCCCATGCCATGAAGGTCTGGGCCATCTCCAAGGGCGCTACACACTACGCGCACTGGTTCCAGCCGCTTTCGGGCATTACTTCCGAGAAGCACGATAGCTTCCTTGAGCCCAACCACGACGGCACCGCCATTACCAAGTTTACGGGCAAGAACCTCATCCAGGGCGAGCCGGACGCCTCCAGCTTCCCCAACGGCGGCCTGCGTGCCACCTTCGAGGCCCGTGGCTACACCGCTTGGGATCCCACCAGCCCCGCCTTTATCAAGGACGATGTCCTGTGCATCCCCACGGCTTTCTGCTCCTACACGGGCGAGGCCCTGGACAAGAAGACCCCGCTGCTGCGCTCCATGACCGCGCTCTCGCGTGAGTCCAAGCGCGTTTTGGCGCTGTTTGGCAAGACCCCCAAGAAGGTCGTTCCTTCCGTGGGCGATGAGCAGGAGTACTTCCTGATCAAGAAGGACGCTTACCGCAAGCGCAGGGACCTGGTCATCACCGGTCGCACCCTCTTTGGTGCTGCTCCCTGCAAGGGCCAGGAGCTCGAGGAGCACTACTTTGGCGCGATCCGCCCCACCGTCTCGTCCTATATGAAGGATCTGGACGACGAGCTGTGGGCGCTTGGTATTCCCGCCAAGACCAAGCACAACGAGGTCGCTCCTTGCCAGCATGAGCTCGCTCCTGTCTATGGCGAGGTCAACGAGGCCATCGACCAGAACCTGGTCATGATGGAGAAGATGAAGCTCATCGCCTCCCGCCACGATCTGGTCTGCCTGCTGCACGAGAAGCCCTTCGAGGGCATCAACGGTTCGGGCAAGCACAACAACTGGTCGCTTGGCACCGAGTCCGAGAACCTGCTCGACCCGGGCGACACCCCGCTCGACAACCTGCAGTTCATCGTCTTCCTCACCGCGGTGATCGAGGCCGTCGATAACTATCAGGAGCTCCTGCGTGCCTCCGTTGCTTCGGCCGGCAACGACCACCGTCTGGGCGCCAACGAGGCTCCTCCGGCGATTATGTCCATCTTCCTGGGCGACCAGCTTACCGAGGTCGTCGAGAAGATCATCGATGGCAAGGCTTCCGTCCATGCCACGCGCGGCGTGCTCGACCTGGGCGCCGATACCCTGCCCAAGCTGATGCAGGACAACACCGACCGCAACCGCACCTCCCCGTTCGCCTTCACCGGCAACAAGTTCGAGTTCCGTGCCTGCGGCTCCGAGCAGAACGTCTCCGACTCCAACCTGGTGCTCGATGCCGCCGTGGCCAAGTCGCTCAAGTCCTTCGCCGATGCGCTCGAGGGTACGCCCGAGGATAAGTTCCAGGACGCCGCGCTCGAGTACTGCAAGAAGGTGCTGACCGATCACCAGCGCATCCTGTTCTCCGGCGACGGTTACTCCGACGAGTGGCCCATCGAGGCCGAGAAGCGCGGCCTTGCCAACAACAAGACCACGGCGGACGCCCTGCCCGCCTTTGTTTCCGATAAGGCTATCGCGCTCTTTGAGGAGACGGGCGTCCTGACCAAGGCCGAGGCTCAGTGCCGCTATGACTGCAAGCTCGAGAAGTACAACAAGCTCATGAACATCGAAGCTACCACGATGGTTCGCGAGGCGCGTCGTACCTATCGCCCGGTCATTACCGCCTACGCCACCAAGGTCGCTAAGGGCCTTGAGACTATTCGTGCCGCCGGTGCCGAGGCCGCCATGCAGTGCGAGCAGAACACGCTCAACAAGCTCTGCAACGGCATCACCGCCATCAACGACTCCATCAAGGCGCTCGACGCCGTGCATCAGAAGGCCGAGGCTCTCGATGGCCAGGAGCAGGCCAATGTGTATGCACACGAGGTCGTTCCCGCTATGGATACGCTGCGCGCCGCCGTGGATGCCATGGAGGAGATCGTGGCAGCCGACTACTGGCCGGTCCCGACCTACGACGACATCCTGTTCTACGTGTAGAGCGTAACCGACATATCGTCATGGTATTGAGCCGGGGTCCGCATCGCGCGGGCCCCGGCTTTTTGTTTGCGAGGGACGCTTTGGAGCCCGTTTTGCAACTGATTCGTCCACGCAATAAGGGGTCGTGGGCAAAAAACGTCAAATATGAGTACTGTCACAAGCCCTGTAGCATTATTTTTTTGCAAAAAATGCAGTATTACGCAACATATGTCCAAGTACTTAGCTGATAAGCGCCTGCAATTCCTCCACCGTAGGACGCCTGGCGTCCAAATTGCCTTCTGATGGCATGAAATCGCTGTTACTAAATTGGTAACAGTACTCATATTTGCTATTTTTTGCCCACGGTCCATCGGGAGATGCCGGGATCCGCACCCTGTCGGGTTCGAATCCCGGCGTATGGGTAGCAAAAAGCCCGCTACCGAATTGGTAACGGGCTTCTCAGATTCTGTGGTGCCCCCAGCGGGATGTCCGCGTGCGGCTGGCGCCGTCCGCTTTCGCTGCGTCGCTCCGCTCCTTGCGTGCTGCGCTGGGAAACGCTTGCGCGTTTCCTCAGCTCCGCACCCTGTCGGGTTCGAATCCCGGCGTTTAGGCAGAAAAATGCCCGCCACCGCGAGGGTAACGGGCTATCGATTTAAATGGTGCCCCCAGCGGGATTCGAACCCGCGATATCCACCTTGAAAGGGTGGCGTCCTTGGCCGCTAGACGATGGGGACAGCGGGAAAGAGTATAGCAGACTTTTTTGCCGTCGCGTATATCGTTGGCAAACTGGAAAACCACCACACAGGAGCCGACTCTCTATCCCGATTCTCAAATATCTCAATCTGTAACATCTGAGGGGGTAAATCGGCTCTACCTGTTACAGATCGAGACAAACGACGGGCGTCGGGACGAACGTCTCAATCTGTAACAGTACAACGACTTTTAACGGTCTAGATGTTACAGATCGAGACAAACTACCGTGGCGGGTCAAAACCACTACAAAGGTGCCTGTCTCCTTCGTCGTGGTGGGGTGCTAGGGGAGGAGCTTCATGGCGGCGTCGTGAGCGGCGTGCTCGTAGGTGTCATCGAGGGGCTTGAGCGGCAGCAGAGCGTTGGCCTGTGCGTTGCCGCGGCGCTCGAGGGCGTGGACGATGAGCCAGTCGGCGAGTTCGGGATTCTTGGGCAGTGCCGGGCCATGCAGGTACGTGCCGATGACGCCCTTGTAGATGAGACCCTCAAAGCCATCGTCGCCGTTGTTGCCGGTGCCCATGACGACGGACGTTCCGAGCGGCGTGGCCTGTGCATCGAGCAGGGTGCGGCCGCCGTGGTTCTCGAATCCCACAAAGGGCTCGGGTGCCAGATCGGTCTTGACGGCGACATTGCCGATCAGGCGGTCGGAGCCGCGCACGGTCTCGGCGGCAATGACGCCCAGGCCCTCGATGCGATTCTCGCCCATATAGTACGAACGGCCGAGCAGCTGGTAGCTACCGCAGATGGCAAGCAATGAGCCACCATCTTCAACATAGGACGCGACCTTGTCTTTTTGAGCGAGCAGCTCGTGCGCCACGGCCAGTTGGTCGCGATCGGAACCGCCGCCCATCATGACGATATCGGCATCGTGCAAATCGAGCGTCTCGCCCATGCGGACCTCGTCCACGCGAACGGGGATGCCGCGCCAGGCGCAGCGGCGCTCGAGGGCGATGACATTGCCGCCGTCGCCATAGAGGTTGAGGGCATCGGGATACAGGTAGACGATGCGCAGCGGGCGCGAGAGCTCGACCGGCGCGACGCCGACGGGGACGGCACTGCCATCGGCGCACGTTGCAGCGTGGGCGGCAACCGTAGCCGCATCGGTGTCTTTGAGCCCATCGAGCTCCTTGACCAGCGGCGGAAAGGCCGTGTAGTTGGCGACGGCGTAGAAAGTGTCGCCGGCAGCCTCGTCTGCCACGGCACCAATCGCCTGCTCGACACTCGAGATGATCGTGGCATCGATGCCGGCGTACTTGAGGCGCACTTGCATGTCGTGTGCGCGTGTGCCGCCGGCAAAGGCGACAAGCCCCGTTGTGTCGGCGATGCGCTCAAAGTCGACGTCGTAGATCCACGATACATCGTGGCCGTCGGCATCGTTGTCGTTGAGGAAGAAAGCGCAGAGTCTGCCGCCGGCCGTCTTGATGGACTGGATTTGTCGATCGAAGCCTACGGGATTCTTGGCCAGGTTGGCCTCGACGGTTCGGCCGGCGATATTCCAACGGCCCATGCGACCACCTGCCGGCACGTAGGCGTCGAGCGTGGGCTGCAGGCGTGCGGCGTCCACGCCCAGCTCGTGGGCGGCGAAGAAGGCTGCGGCTACGTTGTAGACCATGTACAGGCCGTTGTAGCGCGTGGCGATGTGTACGGCAGCCGCGTCGGGCGCAGATCCAAAGACCAGGTCAAAGCCGTAGCCGTCGCATCCGAGCTCCACGCCCGTCACGCGACGGACAAGCGCGGGGCGGGCCCAGCCGCACGAGGGGCAATGGTATGCGCCAAGCTGTCCATACTGCACATAGTCGTACTCCAACGGTGCGTTGCACTGTGAGCAAAAACGTGAGTCGCTAATGCGGTCGGACTCGGTGTTGGTGGCGCCGTCGATGCCAAAGGCGATGCTCGCATTGGGAACGCGCGCGGCGATCGCGGCACAAAGCGGGTCGTCGGCGTTGTAGATGAGCGTTGTTGCCGGAGAGAGCTCCAGCGCATGGGCGATGACGTCTTGGGTATGGTCGATCTCGCCGTAGCGGTCTAGCTGGTCGCGGAACAGGTTGAGCAGCACAAAGTACGTCGGCTTGAGCTTGGGCAGCACACGTACGGTGTAGAGCTCGTCGCACTCAAAGACGCCCACGCGCTTGCCGCTGGCCGTTCGCTTAAGGTTGCCGCGGGCCTCGAGCATAGCACCTACCACACCAGGCTCCATATTGTTGCCGGCACGGTTGCACACCACGGTAGCACCGCTGGCAGCAACGGCGTCGGCGATGAGGTTGGAGGTGGTGGTCTTACCGTTGGTGCCGGTGATCACCACGCTGCGGTCGACCAGGCTCGCGAGGTCGCTTAGCAGCTCGGGGTCGATCTTCATGGCGATGCGGCCGGGAAGCACGCCGCCCTGGCGTTTGAGGACAGAGCGCAGTCCCCAGCGGGCGATATCGCTCGAGGTGCAGGCGAGAGATGAGCGGAGGTTCATGAAGCCGTTCCTAACATTGATGACATGGTCGGGGTGATCGCGTCGCTAAAAGCCGTAGCGGCGCGCAAATTCTTGGGCAAGCTGCGATGCATCTTCGCAGGCGTTGGCCCAGGGGGCAAAGTCGGGGGTGTCCGAGATAATGCCGTCGGCTTCCCAAACCGCCTGGTGCGAGAGGTCCCAGGGGTCGCGCGGCTCGGGTCGGCAGGGAAGATACGGCGTCTGGTACATGGGGTTCAGCAAGAAGAACGCGCCGCCCTCGCAACGGTTAGCGAACTCACGCAGCGCGCGCGTCGCCGGGCGCATCTTGCTTGTTTTGAACAAGAGGATTGTGCGGGCGAGCAGGTACCAAGGAGAGTTTTCGAGCGCATCGGCTCCCATCTGCTCCTCGAGCTGGTGGGCCAGGGCAAAAAAGCCGTCCTCGTCTTCTAGGCGAGCGAGGGCGAGCAACACGGTGCCGGCAGCTCGGGTGGGATAGCCCTCCGCCTTAAGGACGCGGCGGGCGTAGTTGGCGGCAGCACGGTAGCGGGCGCTCGCCATGCACAGCTGCGAGATGGCCTCGAGCGTGTGGAGCCACCCGATAAGCGCCGGCTCGCTCACGGTGAGTTCTGCCGCTGTCACACCGTCCGTTAAAACATTATTGGCCCAGTAGTGTGGGGCCTCCATATCAAACCCGGGCATGCTCTGTTGCAGGTAGTCGGCCGTGCTCGCCTCGAGCTTCATCAGATCGCCCAGACAGGCATCGACGGGCGTGTCCGCCAAAATGATGGCGAGCAACTGGGCATCGACGGCCAGCGCATCGACGCGAACAATCTTAAGCAGTTCGTCGCGCATGTCGTCGAACAGGCGATTGCGCGTCTGCTCAAACTCCTCGTCACTGCCCATGTCCTCGATGCGATGGAGCTCGTCGAGCAGGTGGCGATGAACACCGGCATAGGACAGCAGCGCCTGGGCATGATCGGACTGCGCATACTTTTGGGGATTCGCGCTCATGTCGTTATGGACAAGCTCGCGTGCCGCATCGGTGAGCTCGGGGTGCGACGCCAGATAGGTGCGCTCCAGGTAGGCGGGGATGAAGACGCTCGGATCCATTAGAGGTCTCCTCCCTTAAACGGCAAGCCCTGCTCGGCCGCGTGCAGGATGCGCTCGTCGATCTGGGAACGTACGATATCGTTGGTGGCGACCCAGGCGGCAAAGCTGGCGTTGTCGGGGGCGCCCAGGCCCTCCTGCAGCACCGGAGTCGCCTCGGACAGCGCAAGGACAAGCTCATCGGTAGAGCCCGGACCTACGTTGACGCGGGCATAGACGCCATCGGGAAACTCGGTTTGAAAGTAAAGTGCCTCGGCTGCGTGCGGGCACGAGCGCGCAAGGATACGCAGGTAGTGCTCGGCGCCTTCGTAGTCCAGCTCGCGCCAGGCAGCGCTCATCAGCGCAATGAGCGTCCACGGGTCCAAGTCGCGCTCCGC
>CATWVA010000007.1 GCA_958354105.1 uncultured Collinsella sp. | reverse complement strand
ACACGGCATGCTACACCTGCTGGGGTATGACCATATCGAGGACGACGAGGCCGAGGTCATGGAGGCCCGCGAGGACGCCATCCTGCGCGATCTGGCGCTCGAGCGCGGCGAGGACCCCAAGCTAGTCCACGTCGGCCCCATCACCAACCACGCCCACGACTAGGAGCCGTCTATGATTCCCGGATCGAACAAGGACCATCCGTCCTTTTTAAAGTCGTTCTCCTACGCCATGGAGGGCTTCGTCACCGCCGTCAAGACCGAGCGCAACATTAAGGTCATGCTCGTGGCAGGCGTGTGCACCGTCATTGCCGGCTGCATTGTGGGGCTCGACATTGCCGAGTGGGCCACGATTATCATCTGCTGCGGCCTGGTGATTCACGGCGAGCTGTGCAATACCGCCATGGAGGCCATCGTCGATCTGGCGACCCAGGAGCTCCATCCGCTGGCAAAACGCGCCAAGGACATCGCCGCCGCCTCGGTATACGTACTTTCAATCACCGCCGCGATTGTGGGCTTGCTGGTATTTGCCCACGCGCTCGGCTTTATTTAGAAAGGGATTCCCATGTCCGACAATATGCAGCCTACCGATGAGATTTTGGACGAAGAGTCCCTGGATGCTAAGGCGACCGAGGATTGCGATGAGGTCGAGGAGTTCGACCCGTTTGAGGGCATGAGCGACGAGGAGCTCGACGCCCTGTGCGACGAGGACGACAACCTCGCGGGCTTTGGCGACGTTGAGCCTGGTTTCCGCAGCGGCTTTGTGGCCCTGGTCGGCCGCCCCAACGCCGGCAAGTCCACGCTGCTCAACGCCTGCTATGGCAAAAAGGTCGCCATCACCTCGCCGGTGGCCCAGACGACCCGCCGCCGCATGCGCGCCGTCGTCAACCGCCCCGGCTACCAGCTGGTCTTTGTCGATACCCCGGGTATCCATAAGCCCAAGGACGGCCTGGGCTCCGAGCTCAACAAGAGCGCGCTGTTCGAGCTGAACGATGTCGATGTTGTCGCGTTTTTGATTGATGCCACCAAACCGATCGGCAGGGGAGACGCCTGGGTTGCCGAGCGTGTCAAGAATGCCCGTTCCAAGAAGGTCCTGGTGCTCACCAAGGCCGATGAAGCCGACCCCGCACAGGTCATGGAGCAGCTTAAGGCCGCCCACGAGCTTATGGAATATGACGACGAGATCGTGACGTCGTCGGTCAAGAACTTTAACGTCGATGCCTTCATCGAGACCGTTGCGCACTTTTTGCCCGAGGGTCCGCGTTGGTTCCCCGAGGACATGGGTACCGACGCTTCCGATGAGACGCTCGTTGCCGAGTTTGTGCGCGAGAAGGTCTTGCGCCGCACCCGTGATGAGATCCCGCACTCCGTGGGCGTGATTTGCGATGCGCTTGAGCAGACCAAGAAGGTGCTGCGCGTGCACGCCACCATTTACGTCGAGCGCGAGGGCCAAAAGGGCATCATCATCGGCAAGGGCGGCGAGATGATCAAACATATCGGCATCGACGCCCGTCGCGACCTTGAGCGCATCTTTGGCACCCAGGTCTTTTTGGAGATGGACGTGAAGGTCAAGGCCGGCTGGCGTGACGACGAGGCCCAGATTCGCCGCTTTGGCTATAACGCCGAGGACTAAGGGCGCGCGGCGCGCATGGCAGGCTCCCGGACATATCGCATGAAGGTGCTCGTCCTCGATAAGACCAAGCTCAAAGAGACCGACCTGATTCTGACGATGCTTGACGAGCGGGGTCGGCAGGTTCGTGCCGTGGCAAAGGGCGCGCGCAAACCCGGCGGGCGCTTGGCGGCGCGCTGCGAGCTGTTCTGCACCGTCGATATGCTGCTCGCGCATGGTCGGTCGCTCGACGTGGTTTCTCAGGCCGAGCTCATGGAGGCGCCGCTCGGCGCCTCGCCCGATTACGAGACGACTTGCGCCGCAAGCGCGATTGCCGAGGTGGCGCGCGTGTGCTCGTTCGAGGACGCCGAGGACCCGTTTACCTTTGCCATCACGCAGCGAGCGCTTGCCTTGGTGGGCGGCGGGCTCGACGCGGCGCATATGGATCTACTTGTGGCGGCATATGTCTTTAAGCTGCTGTCCCACGTTGGCTACCGACCCGATTTTTCGGCCTGCGTGCTGTGCGGAGACCCCATGTTGTCGTATTTTTCGCCCCAGGCGGGCGGTCTCATGTGCGGGTCGTGCGCGTCGAGCGTTCCGGGTGCCGAGCTGGTGTCGACCGGTGAGGTCGCATGGCTGCGCGCCCTCATGTCCATGACGTTCGATGCACTCATGGCCGAGAGGGTCGACCCCCATACCGCTGCCTTTTTGCTGGGGCTTTCGCACGTGTGGGCTGCGACGCACACAGATCAACGTCTCCGTGCGATGGAATTCATGTTGGGTCGGTGATGATGCGCATGGGCGGTCTGCTTGTGGTAACATACCGACCTGTTGGTACCTCGACCTTGGATGCTCGCTCCACCGACGGCTTCCCAGTCCGAGGCGAATAGTGTCGCCCGCGGGCGACAAGAAACGAAAGGTGAAACAATGACTGTTTCCAAAGAGCGCAAGGCTGAGCTGACTGCCCAGTTCGGTAACACCCCGGTCGACACCGGCAACCCCAAGGTTCAGGTCGCCATCCTGTCCGAGCGCATCAAGGAGCTGACCGAGCACATGAAGTCCCACCAGAAGGACTTCCACACCCGTCGTGGCCTGCTCATGCTCGTCGGCCGTCGTCGTCGTCTTCTCTCCTACATCAAGAAGAACGACATCGTCGAGTACCGTGAGCTCATCAAGGCTCTGGGCATCCGCGACAACATCCAGTAAGGATTTGTACATGCTAAGAGCGTCCTGCGCAGCGGGGCGCTCTTTTTGTGTAAGGGCGCGAACAATCACGCTCTGAAGCGTGGCGGGGGCAGGGGGCCCACGTCACATGAGAAGCCCGCAGGCAAGGGGCCTGTGGGGTAAAGGAGAACAATGACACTCGTATCCAAGACCTTTGAGCTGTACGGCAAGACCTACACCTTTGAGTCGGGCGAGCTTGCCAAGCAGGCCACCGGCGCCTGCCTGGTCAAGCAGGGCGATACCACGATGCTCGACACCGTGGTCGTCTCCAAGGAGCGCAAGAACTACGACTTCTTCCCGCTGACTGTCGACTTCAACGAGAAGATGTACGCAGCCGGCCGCATCCCGGGTGGCTACCTCAAGCGTGAGGGCCGTCCCAGCGAGAAGGCCACGCTCACCGCGCGCATGATCGACCGTCCGATTCGCCCGAGCTTCCCGGATGGCTTCCGCAACGAGGTACACATCGTCGCTACCTCGCTTGTCGCCGACCAGGTCAACCCCTTCGACGTCATCAACGTCATGGGTGCTTCCCTAGCCATGACGCTTGGCGGCGTGCCCTTCGAGGGTCCGCTTGCCTGCGTGCGCATCGGCCGTAACGTGGAGACCGGTGAGTTTATCGTCAACCCCACCTACGAGGAGCGCGAGAACTCCGATCTGGACCTGGAGCTGGGCGGATCCGCCGACTTCATCTCGATGGTCGAGGCCGGCGCCGAGGAGATCTCCGAGGAAGACATGCTCGCCGCCATGAAGTTTGGCCAGGAGGCCCTTGCTGCCTTCTGTCAGGCTCAGGATGAGTTCGTCGCCGAGTGGGAGCAGGTCAACGGCCCCATCGTCAAGAAGGAGTACCCGCTCGACCAGCCCGTCGAGGAGGTCCAGGAGCGCATCTTCGCCCACTACGACGAGATGGCAGCTGCCCTTCGCGACGCCGACAAGCTCTCCCGTATCGGTAAGGTCGAGGCTCTGAAGGAGTCCATCCGCGCCGAGTTCACCGACGAGGAGCAGGCCGCCTGGGAGCGCGAGATCCCCGTGGCGCTCAAGAAGCTCGAGAAGAAGGCCATGCGCACCATGGTCGTCGAGACCGGCGAGCGCGTCGACGGTCGTGCCGCCGACGAGATTCGTCCCATCATGGTGAAGGACAACTACCTGCCGCTCGTTCACGGCTCCGGCCTGTTCCAGCGTGGTCAGACTCAGGTGCTCTCCGTCCTGTCGCTCGGCATGCTTAACGAGGGCCAGCGTCTGGATACCATCGAGCCCACCGAGGGCAAGCGCTATATGCACCACTACAACTTCCCGCCGTTCTGCACCGGCGAGACTGGCCGCATGGGCAGCCCCAAGCGCCGCGAGATCGGCCACGGCAACCTGGCCGAGCGCGCTCTGCTTCCGGTGCTCCCCGACGAGAACGAGTTTCCCTACGCCATCCGCGTCGTCTCCGAGGTCATGGAGTCCAACGGCTCCTCTTCGATGGCTTCGACCTGCGGTTCCACGCTCGCCCTTATGGACGGCGGCGTGCCCATTAAGCGCCCGGTCTCCGGTATCGCCATGGGCCTGATCCAGGAGGAGGGCAAGACCGTGGTCCTGTCCGACATCCAGGGTCTCGAGGACTTCCTGGGCGACATGGACTTTAAGGTCACCGGCACCACCGAGGGCATCACCGCCCTTCAGATGGACAACAAGGCCACCGGCCTTACCTTCGACATCCTGGCCCGCGCCCTGCAGCAGGCCAAGGAGGGTCGTGCCTTCATCCTGCAGAAGATGCTCGATGTGATCCCAGAGCCGCGCCACACCACGCGCAGCACCGCCCCGCGCATCGTCTCCATCCAGGTTCCGACCGACAAGATCCGCGACGTCATCGGTTCCGGCGGTAAGGTCATCCGCGGCATCCAGGATGAGACCGGCGCTTCGGTCGACATCCAGGAGGACGGCACCGTCTTTGTCGGCGGCACTGGCGAGTCCGTCGATCAGGCCGTCGAGCGCATCAAGCTCATCATCAAGGTTCCCGAGCCGGGCGAGGAGTACACCGGTCGTGTGGTCTCCATCCAGCCCTTCGGCGCCTTCGTAAACCTGCTGCCCGGTAAGGACGGCCTGCTGCACATCTCCCGCGTTGCCAAGGGCCGCGTGGAGAAGGTCGAGGATGTCCTTAACGTGGGCGACGAGGTCAAGGTTGTCGTCATCGAGGTCGATGATCGCGGCAAGATCTCGCTCGATCGTCTTGACAAGCCTGAGGCTCCGGCTCGCGCCGAGGGTGCCTCCGAGGGCGACGGCGAGCACTTCCAGCGTCGTGAGCGTCCGCGTCGCGAGCGCTCTGAGCGCAGCGACCGCCCGCGCCGTCCCGGCGACAACGGAGGCCGCAAGCCCCGCCGCCACCACGACGCCGAGTAACAGCCGTACATAACCAGCACCGCAAGGGCGACTCCGGACAGGGGTCGCCCTTTTGCTTGCGCCCGGGAGGGCCGCATATGAAGTTTCCTGCTCTACAGTCCTGCGCAAGACGGAAAGCACATTAAGTGCTTTCCTTTGCGTGCGGAACTCGCGATAAACTTCATATGCGGCCCTCCCGGGCGCAAGCAAAAGGACTGGTTAGTGCCGCTCGCTATTTAGTTAGACAGTCTATTCAGTAGTCAGATTTCAGATCTGTAGATAGCCGCTGCAGCATTTCCCCAGATAAAACCGACCAAAATAAACCTGTCCCTTTTTGGCAGGTTTCCCGTGGGGCGGGCACTGATGAAGTTTATCGCGAGTTCCGCACGAACAGGAGGCCACTTAATGTGGCCTCCGTCGTGAGCAGGACTGTAGAGCAGGAAACTTCATCAGTGCCCGCCCCACGGGAAACCGGCGGGATAGACCGGTTTGGATGGGGCTTTGATGCATGGGTGGTCTGTTGGTGGGCAAATGGGTATCATACTGTGGTTATTGCATCGACTCTGCGATGCATGTTTGTACGTTCCCGGCGGTCGGTTTGCCAGAAGCGCCCCGTCGGTTGTTCCAGACCCGTTTCGAAGAAAGGAAACCACACTAACCTATGGCAGCTAAAAAATCATCTCCCTTGAAGATCATCCCGCTCGGCGGCCTTGATGGCATCGGCAAGAACATGACGGTCTTCGAGTGCGGCGACGACATGGTGCTCGTCGACGCCGGTCTTATGTTCCCGGATGACTCCCAGCCCGGTATCGATCTGGTGCTTCCCGACTACACCTATGTTCTGGAGAACGAGGAGAAGCTCCGCGGTATCATCGTCACCCACGGCCACGAGGACCACACCGGTTCGCTTCCGTACCTGCTGCAGGACCTCAACAACAAGGTGCCCATCTTCTCGAGCAAGCTGACGCTCGGTTTTATCGAGGGCAAGCTCTCCGAGTTCCGAATCCGCGCGCCCAAGTTCCGCGAGGTCAAGGGCGGCAGCCATGTCAACCTCGGCGGCATCTCGCTCGACTTCTTCTCGATGACGCACTCCATCCCCGGCGCTCTGGGCGTGTTCATCCGTACTAATCAGGGCACCGTTATGCACACCGGCGACTTTAAGCTCGACCAGACGCCCATCGATGGCGTCACGCCCGACTATGCCGCTATCAGCCGCTTTGCCAAGCAGGGCATCGACCTGCTGCTTTCCGATTCCACCAATGCCACGGTTCCCGGCTTTACCAAGTCCGAGGCCGAGGTTGGTCCCAACCTGCTGCACGCCATCAAGAACGCTCCGGGTCGCGTGTTCGTCGCATCGTTCTCGAGCCACATCCATCGTTTGCAGCAGATCTGCGATGCCGCCCGCAAGTGCGGCCGTAAGGTCGTTGTGACCGGTCGCTCCATGCTCACGAACACCCGCGTGGCGCGCGAGCTCGGTTATCTCAACATCGATGATGCCGATATCATCGATGCCTTCGATATTGATAACCTGCCTGACGACAAGATCGTCGTCATGTGCACTGGTTCGCAGGGCGAGCCGCTGTCGGCCCTGTCCCGCATGGCCAATGGCGAGCACAAGACGCTCTCCATCCACGAGGGCGATACCGTTATCCTCTCGGCAACTCCCGTTCCTGGCAACGAGAAGGCCGTCCAGCAGGTCGTCAACAGCCTGGCCAAGCTCGGCTGCGACGTGTGGGATAAGAACCGCGCTCTCGTCCACGTCTCGGGTCACGGTAGCCAGGAGGAGCTCAAGCTCCTGATGGCCATGGCCAAGCCCACGTATTTTATGCCGGTTCACGGTGAGGCCGTGCATCTGCGCGCCCATGCCCAGCTGGCGCGCAAGATGGGCATCAAGGACGATCATATCTTTATCCTCGATAACGGCGACACGCTCGAGATGCGCGGTGGTATCGTCAAGCGCGGTACGCCCGTCGAGTCCGGTGTCGTTTACGTCGACGGCCTGCGTATCGGCGATACCGACCCCATCGTCCTGCGCGATCGCCAGAAGCTCGCCAACGACGGTATGGTCACGGCCGTTGCCATCGTCTCCCTCAAACACAAGAAGATCGAGGCCATCGAGTTCTCGGGCCGCGGCGTCTCGTTTGCCATCGACGACCAGTTCTCCGAGGATGCCTCCGCGTCCATTATGAAGACGATCGAGAAGGGTAAGTTTAGCTTTACCAGCAGCGGTTCCGATGCCATTCGCAAGGCCGTGCGCGATTCGCTCTCTAACTTTATCTGGAGCCGTACGCGCACCCGTCCGATGATCATCCCGGTCGTCATGGAGGTTTAGTTTGGCGCGCGGATCTGCACAAAACGCCAAAGGCAATAAGGCCAATAACCAACCGGCATCTGCTAAGGGTGCCGGTTCCCATCTGCGTGCCAATAAGGGCCACGAGTCCGAGTTCGATGAGTTTGAGCCCTTGGTCGAGCCTTCGGCCAATCGCGATATCGCCGGTGTGGTCATCGCCGTTTTGGCGATCGCGTCCTTCATTGCCGTGATCTCTCCGGCAACAGCGCCCGTGACGGCTGCGGTTGCCGGTTTCTACCACCTGGGCTTTGGTCTGGGCGCCTACGTGCTGCCGATCGTCATCTTGCTGTTTGCCGCCACGCTCTTTTTGGGTGAGGACTCGCCGCTCAACGTGCGCTCTGTCGCGGGCGGCGCCGTGGTCTTTATCGCCGTCGTCTCCATTCTTTCGCTGATGGTGCCGGGCACGAGCGATTCGTGCGACCTTATGTTTACGCCGCAGAACCTTTCCGTGTCGGGCGGCTACATTGGCGCCTTTATCGCAAGTGCCTTGCAAAACGCCCTGGGTAAACCTATCGCCATGGTTGTCTTGCTGGGGCTTGTCGTCGTTGGTTTGGTCATTATCGGCTTTTCGGTGGGTGGCGTTTTGCGCTCCGCACGCGATCGCGCTGCCGATTTTGCCGAGCGTCGACGTGCCGATGTCAATGCGAGCCCGTGGGGCGATGAAGAGGCCCTATCGGTTCCCGGCGTCGCCCGTCCGCACCTGAGCATTCTGCGCCAGAAGGGGACTGACGCCGCGGTGACCACGGTCATGGGTGGCGATGTCGACCCGGTTTTGGATGATGACGAGGACGATGACCCGTTTGTCGACGTATCCGAGTCGGTTGAAGCCGAGCGAGCCAAGACCACGCTGTTGCCGCGCCGCCATGCCAAGAAGGGCAAGTCTGCGCCTAAGCTCAATACGAGTGAGCCCGACCCGTCTTGGTCCGATAGCGAGATTGAGCTCACCGAGGGCGATGACGAGGACGACGAGGGTCCGATTGAGACCGCAAAGACAACTTTGCTGCCGCGTCGCCATGCAAAGCGCGGCCAGGTAACCGGCCAGCTTTCGATGGAAGACGACTCCGATAAGATCGACGAGTCCGAGCCGCCGTTTGTCGTGAATCCCGTCTCGGCCGCACCTCAGATTCCCGACTTCCTGAAGCATCCCAAGGTTGCCGGTGCGCCTGCCACGAGTGCTATCGAATCGGCTGCGGCTCGTGATGGGGGAGTGGACGACGGCGCCGCAGATAACGAGGGCGAAGAAGAGGACGGCCTCAAGCTTCCGCCGCTCGAAATCCTGCATGCCAACCCGCAGTCGGCTTCCGCCGCGTCTTCGGACAAGGAGCTGGAGCAGACCGCTGAGTCACTGCAATCCACCTTGCTTGAGTTTGGCCGCAGTGCCCGCGTGGTCGGCTGGATCGCCGGCCCCACGGTGACGACCTTTAAACTGCAGCCCGGTGAGGGCGAGCGTGTGAGCAAAATCTCGAGCCTCGAGGACGATATCGCGCTTTCGCTCGCTGCCCAGTCGGTGCGTATCTTTGCCCCGATCCCCGGCACCTCGCTCGTGGGCATCGAGATTCCCAACCGCAAGCGCCAGAACGTCAATCTGGGCGACGTGCTGCCCTATGTGAAGGGCGGTCCGCTCGAGCTCGCCATCGGCCGCGACGCCGAGGGCACGCCGGTTGTCGCCGACCTCGCCAAGATGCCTCACCTGTTGATTGCCGGTACGACCGGTTCTGGTAAGTCGGTGATGATCAATTCCATCATCACGACATTGCTCATGCGCGCCCTTCCCGAGGACGTTCGCCTGATCATGGTCGACCCCAAGCGCGTCGAGCTTGCGGGCTATAACGGTCTGCCGCATCTCTATGTGCCCGTGGTGACCGAGCCCAAGCAGGCCGCGAGCGCTCTGCAATGGGCTGTGTCCGAGATGGAGCGTCGCCTGAAGGTCTTCGAGCGTCTCAACGTGCGTAAGATCTCGACCTACAACGAAAAGCAGGCTGCTGGCGAGTTTGAGCATTACGACAATCCGCCGCAAAAGATGCCCTACCTTGTCATTATCATTGACGAGCTCTCTGACCTGATGATGGTCGCCGGTAAGGATGTCGAGGCCTCGATCGTGCGTATTGCACAGCTGGGCCGTGCCGCCGGTATTCATCTTATCGTTGCCACGCAGCGCCCCAGCTCCAACGTGGTGACGGGCCTCATCAAGGCCAACATCACCAACCGCATCGCCTTTAACGTCGCCACGGGCATCGACTCGCGCGTCATCATCGATCAGATGGGCGCCGAGAAGCTCACCGGTTTGGGCGACATGTTGTTCTCCAAGGTCGACTGGGGCAAGCCCCGCCGTATCCAGGGCTGCTTTGTCTCGGACGACGAAATCAACGAGATTGTCGAGTTCGTCAAGTCGCAGAGCGAGCCCGACTACCACGAGGAGATTCTGTCCGCCGTGGCGCCCGCTTCCATGTCCATGGCTGGTGGCGGCGGCATTGTCCGCACCGGAGTCGCCGAGCCGCAAGACGATGATCCGCTCATTTGGGAAGCCGCCCATATTGTGGTGGAATCGCAGCTTGGCTCCACATCTGGCCTGCAACGTCGTCTGAAGGTTGGCTATGCGCGTGCCGGGCGTATTATGGACATGCTGGAAGAAAAGGGTGTCGTCGGCCCGCCCGACGGTTCTAAGCCGCGCGAGGTCCTGTTGGACGAGGAGGGGCTTGCCGCGCTGGAATCTGTCGACGCCGAGATGGCACGTGAAGATCGTGAGTTTGGAGGATTCTGATGGCTGCACGCTTTGGTGACATGCTGCTCGAGCAGCGTCGCCGAATGGGCCTTTCCATTCAGCAGGTCGCCAACACCATCAAAATCAGGCCGCAGATCATCGAGTTTTTCGAGACCGGTAACTTTGCTTCGATGCCGCCGCGCGGCTATGCGCAGGGCATGATTTCGAGCTATGCTCGCTTTTTGGGCCTCAATCCACGCGAGGTCGTCAATGCCTACTTTGACGAGCTGATGGCATACGAGCGCGAGACGTCGCAGCAGGGCGGTCGTTTCCAGGACGCCGCCGGCTACGTCAATTCGCGTTCCTCTGTCGATAACGGGCGCTTCCTGATGGTTCAGGGCGGTCGTTCGACTCGCTATGGACAGCGTCCTCAGCAGGCCGGTTATATTACCGAGACGGGTTCGGGCGAGGAGATTCGCTCGCAGCGTGACCGGTTCCGCAGTACGCCGATGCCCGAGGACCGTGCACTTCCCGCTGCCCGCGGCGTGGCGCGTGACCCTCGTGCCGGCTACGGCGACGGCGGCTATTCCGATCGCGGTCACCGTGGTATCTCCACCGGACGCTCTCGCAGTGGCTATGCGGACGCCGATACCACGCAGGTGACGCCGCGTCTTCGCTCTCAACCACAGCCGTATGGCCAGCGCTCTTCGGCTCCGCGTGCGGGCCAGCGTGGCTATCAAGGCCGCGGTGAACTTGTGCCCCGCTCGGGTCAGCGCAGCCTTCAGGGACAGGGTGGCTATTGCGGCCGTTCCGATAGCAATCGTGGCCGTATGCCTCAGGGAGGCGGCCGCAGCAGTTCCAGTCGTGGACGCGGCGGTTCCCGTGCTCCTCAAAACAACGGGCTCGATCCGCGTATCGTCTACGCCGGTATCGGTGCCGTGGCGTTGCTGCTGATCGTGCTCATCGTGGTACTTCTGCGCGGCTGCGCATCTTCGACGCCCGAGACCACGCCCGAGACGCCCGCTGTTACCAAGACGACGACCAAGAAGTCTTCTAAGAAGACCGAAACGGTCGACGAGGACGAAGACACCGATGAGCCGACTGACGAGTCGACTGATTCGGACGCCGCCAAGACGACGGCCAAGAAGGAAGAGAACGAGGTCACAAAGGTTAAGGTCTCCGTTGCCAAGGGAAAGACCGCGTGGATTGAGGTCAAGGTCGACGGAAAGTCGGTCTATGGCGCCCAGGCGACTGGCCCCTTTGAGCAGGAGTACACGCCCGAGTCCTCGATCGAGATCACCACGTCTAAGCCTTCCGATGTCACCGTTACCAAGAACGGCGAAAAGGTCCGTTACGATACCAAGACCTCGGGCGTGGCGCGCGTGACGATCACCGTTCCCAAGAAGGAGACGACTGATTCCGAGAATGGTGAAAGTTCTGATGGTGCCGACACCACCGACGGCACCGATGCCCAGTCCACGGATGGCGCCGATACCGCAACTGACGGCCAGACGCCCACCGATTCTACCGACTATTCGTACGATAGCTACTAAGCCGTTCGTACGCGAAAGGAAACATCATGGCTAAAGATTCCAGCTTCGACGTCGTGTCCGAGGTCAACATGCAAGAGGTCGACAACGCCTTCCAGCAGACCACGCGCGAGATTTCCCAGCGCTATGACCTGAAGGATTCCGGCGCCACGATCGAGCTTTCGAAGGGCGACAAGCTCTTTACGATCAACGCCCCGGCCGACTTTGTCTCCAAGCAGATCATCGATGTCCTGAGCTCCAAGCTCATCAAGCGCGGCATCGACCTCAAGGCTGTCTCGTGGGATGCTCCGCAGGCGGCATCGGGCGGCACCGTGCGCGTGCTCGGCCATATCGTCGAGGGTATCGACCAGGCGACCGCCAAGAAGATCAATAAGGACATCAAGGACCAAAAGCTCAAGGTCAAGGTGACCATCGAGGCCGAGAAGCTGCGTGTTTCCTCTGCTTCGAAGGACGCGTTGCAGACCGTTATCCAATTCCTGCGCGACCAGGACTACGGCCAGCCGCTGCAGTTCACCAACTACCGCTAATATCATTCGAAAGGACTGCTCTCCAACATGGATACACCGTTGGGCTCCGTGCTCTACATCACCCTCGGGTGCGCTAAGAACGAGGTTGACACCGACCGCATGCGTTCTCTTTTGACCGCCGCGGGCTACGAGGAGGCATTCGACCCACAGGATGCCGATATCGCCATCGTCAATACATGCTCGTTCCTCGCCTCCGCAACGTCCGAGAGCATCGAGACCACGCTCGAGCTCGCCAACGAGGTTCAGGACGGCGTTCGTTCTTGTCCCATCGTCATGTGCGGCTGTGTGCCGTCGCGCTATGGCGACGACCTGCCCGATGAGCTGCCCGAGGTCGCTGCCTTTGTGAAGGCCGACGAGGAGGACGGCATCGTGGCGGTCATCGATGGCGTGCTGGGTGTCGAGCGTGAGATCGCTGCCTATATTCCGCAAGTCAAGCGCACTGTCGAGGGCGCCGTTGCTTACGTCAAGATTTCCGATGGCTGCAACCGTTTCTGCAGCTTCTGCATGATCCCGTATATTCGCGGTCGCTATCATTCGCGCAATGCCGAGAGCATTATCTCCGAGGTACGCGACCTGGTTGCCGGCGGTGTGCGCGAGATCGTGCTGATCGGCCAGGACACGGGTATTTGGGGCACCGACTTTGCCGACGAAGACGTCACCGATGGCTCGCCGCGCAATCTGGCGCAGCTGCTGCGCGCCGTCGCCGAGGCCGTGCGTCCGCAGAACGTCTGGGTCCGTGTGCTCTACTTGCAGCCCGAGGGCATGACTGACGAGCTCATTGAGACCATTCGTGATACGCCCGAGGTGCTGCCCTATATCGATATCCCCGTGCAGCACTGCGACGCGCGCATCCTCAAGGCTATGCGCCGTTCTGGTTCGCGCCAGGAGCTCGAGGACCTGTTCCGCGATCTGCGTGAGCGCATCCCCGGCATCGTGATCCGTTCCACGGCCATGGTCGGCTTCCCGACCGAGACCGACGACGAGTTCCGCGACCTTATCGACTTTATGGACACCGTCGGCTTCGACTACACGAGCGTCTTTGCCTACTCGCAGGAGGAGGGCAGCCTGGCCGCCAAGATGGAGGGCCAGGTCGACGAAGAGGTCAAGCTCGAGCGCGCCCAGGAGGCCATGGACCTGGCCGAGTCGCTCGGTTTTGCTGCAACTGCCGCACATGTGGGCGAGCGCGCCCAGGTGATTGTCGACGGTATCGAAGAGACCGAGGACGGCGCCGAGCTGATCGGACATGCCTGGTTCCAGGCGCCTGATTCCGATGGCGCGGTGCATCTGGATGCCAGCGAGGCATCTGTGGGCGATATTCTGACGGTCGAGTTTACCGATAGCTTCTGCTATGAGCTTATCGGCCATGTTGTGGAGTAGGAGAGCGTCGTGGCAAACGAGAGCAATAAGGAACTGACGAGTGTTTGGACGCCCGCCAACATCGTGACGTGCGTTCGCATCGTCTTTATCCCGGTGTTCATGATTGTGTCGGCGCTTTCTCACACGAGTGTTGCCGGTACAGATTGGAGCACCTTCGACGGCCCGCTCGCCGCCGCTGCCTTCATTCTGTACGTCATCCTGTCGTGCACCGATAAGGTTGACGGCTACCTGGCGCGCTCGCGCAACGAGATTACCGACTTCGGTAAATTCTTGGACCCCATCGCCGACAAGCTGCTCGTATTCTCGGCCCTGCTGCTATTCTTGGACTTTGGTGCCGTGTCGGTTTGGTCCGTGTTCATCATCTTGTTCCGCGAGCTGCTGGTAAGCGCCCTGCGCATGGTTGCGAGTGCCGCCGGCGTGGTCGTTGCCGCCGATAAGCTTGGCAAGTACAAGACGGCGACCACGATGGTCTCCATCTGCGGTTACCTGTGCGTCTTTGCGATGGCCGGCTTGCACCTTGGCCCGCTGGCGCTGACGCTCGGCATCTACTCGGTGTCGCGCTTCCTGTACGCCGTTGCCGTTGTCCTGACCGTTATCTCGGGCGCCCAGTACTTCTGGAACTGCCGCAAGATCGTCTTTTCGGTCTAGGTTCTGGTGGGTATGACGGACTCTTTTGAGCAGATTTCCGCACATAACGAGGAGCTGGCGCGTCATATTGTCGAGCGCGCGAGCGCTCGGGGCGTGACGGTTTCGACGGCTGAGTCGCTGACAGCAGGTATGATCGACTCGACGATTGCCGATATCCCGGGCGCCTCGGCGGTGCTGCGTGGCGGTGCGGTGACCTACTGCGATGAGATCAAGCATCGCGTTTTGGGTGTTGATCAGGAGACGCTCGACCGCTATACCGCGGTGTCGCATCAGACCGCGCGCGAGATGGCGGCGCGTTCGCTGGAGCTGTACCAGAGCGATATTGCAGTGAGCGCAACGGGTTATGCCGGCCCCGGCGGCGGCACTGAGGACGATCCGGCTGGCACTTTCTATATTGGCTGGGCGTATCGCGCGGCTGATGGGGAAGTGCCGGTCGTGGACTCTGTGCGCTGCCACTATGAGGGCGACCGTTCGTGTATTCGTGCCCATGCGGTCGCGGAGGCATTGGGACGCATTGCCCTTGTGCTTAACTCTATGGAATAGACGTGTTTTAAGGGGCCTTCGGGCCCCTTAATTGTGGAGATAGGGACCCCTGACGAATTTAGCGTTTGCACTGGTCATAGGTGTATTTTTGCCTTTCTTGTTCTTATTTGCCCCTTTGTGGTCAAGCATTTGGTCAGTGTTTGGTCGGCGTTTGGTTGGGTTTTGGAAAGACTGCCTGCATATGATTGGCCTGAACGGTTGACCACGAACAGCCGTTCGTTTATTATCGATGCAGGTTGTTAAGAGGAGGGCTATTCATGGCCAAGAATTCAGGTCCCGTACGTACCGTTCATGCTCGCACGACGGGTAAAGAGCGCGATGAGATGATCGCCACCACCAAGGCCGAGATCGAGAAGAAGTTCGGTCAAGGCTCCATCATGAGGTATGGTGACGGCGGCCCCGAGCTTGAGGTTGAGGCCATCCCCACGGGCGCTCTGGCACTCGATGCCGCTCTGGGTATCGGCGGTGTGCCGCGCGGCCGTATCGTCGAGATTTACGGTCCTGAGTCCTCCGGTAAGACGACGCTTTCGCTCGAGATCCTGGCCGAAGCCCAGGCAATGGGTGGCGTGGTGGCATTTATCGATGCCGAGCACGCGCTCGATCCCACGTATGCCGCGCGCATTGGCGTGGATATCGACGAGGTACTGATTTCCCAGCCTGATACGGGTGAGCAGGCGCTCGAGATTGTTGACATGCTCGTGCGTTCCGGCGCCATCGATGCCATCGTCGTCGACTCCGTCGCCGCGCTGACCCCGCGTGCCGAGATCGAGGGAGAGATCGGCGATACCACGGTCGGATTGCAAGCTCGTCTGATGAGTCAGGCGCTCCGCAAGCTCGCCGGCTCGCTGTCCAAGTCCAACACGACATGCATCTTCATTAACCAGCTGCGAGAGAAGATCGGCGTCATGTTCGGCAACCCCGAGACCACGACGGGCGGCCGCGCCCTTAAGTTCTTCTCTTCGGTGCGTATCGACATTCGCCGCATCGACAGCATTAAGCTTAAGGATGAGGTTATCGGTAACCGCGTGCGCGCCAAGGTCGTTAAGAACAAGGTGGCAGCTCCGTTCCGTTCTGCTGAGTTCGACATCATGTACGGTACGGGCATCTCTAAGGAGGGCTCGATTCTGGACATGGCTGTCGAGTGCGGCATCTGCAAGAAGATGGGCTCTTGGTTTGCCTATGGCGAGGACAAGCTCGGCAACGGTCGCGAGGCCGCCAAGGCGTTCCTGCGCGAACACCCCGATTGCGCCGACGAGATTGAGCATAAGGTCCGCCTTGCCTGCGGGCTTGAGTTTGACGACGATGCTCCGTCCGAGGTCGAGCTGACCGATCAGCCTGCGCCTGAGGAGTTTGACGAGCTTTACGCCATCGATGGTTCCGCCATGCTCGATGATGACGACGAGTAGCGGTTACGCTCATGTCGTATACTGTGACCGAGGCCACGGTCGTCTTTCCCGATAAGAAGGCGGCCTCCTCGTTCTCGAGCGGGTATGCGTCCAAAAAGCCTTGCGCACATATCGATTGTGAGCTTGAGGGCGGTTTTGAGCGGTCCATTTGGATTCCCGTGCGGGTCGCGCGCTTGTATGTCAAAAATCGCCCCGATCTTCCCTGTGATTGGGATAACTTTCGTGAAGCGGTGCAGCTCATCGAGCGTAAATGTGCACTTACCATGGTGACCGAGATGCTATCGCGCCGCGACCATGCGACGGGTGAGGTCCGTGACAAGTTGGCACGCTACGGCTTTCGCCAGCCCGCGATCGATTTCGCCGTCGAGCGCGCCACCGAGTATCGCTTTTTAGACGAGAACCGCTTTTGCTCGTACTTTATCGAGGAACGCAAGCGGCGCGGTTGGGGACAGCGTAAAATCGAGACCGAGCTCAAGCGCCGTCATGTCGTGCTCGATGACATTCCCGGTTATCCCGAGGATTATTTTGCCGTCGAAGACGATTTGGCGCGTGCGTCAGCCCTGCTCGCCAAGCGGCGTGTTCCAGAGACGCGCGGATTCGAAAAACTGGTTCGGTTTTTGATGGGCAAGGGCTTCTCGTATCACATCGCCGCCGATGCCGTTAAGGCACGTCTCGATGCCGAACGCGAGGAATGTGCGGTTTAGGCGTATGCGTTTTGTGGCCCTGCCGTTCACCGCGTTTTAGCCGCCGTGTTGGGGGCATTTATTTGACAGTTGTTGTGGTTCAACGTACGATAAACAGCGTCATTTGCTTTGTGATATGTGCTCATCTGTGATGAGTTTGTTTATATGTTTATCTGTATCCGACCCGCATAAGCTGCGCCCATATTACTCAAATGTCGCGAGCCGTTCGTAAGGACGGTTCGCTTTGTTGTGTAACGAATCCATAAAAAGGAGTGAGCATGCCTATCATCGCAGCGCTCGTTGGCATCGTTTTGGGTGCCATCGCCGCCATTGCCTACATGCGCACCGCCAAGCAGGGTAGTCTTCACGAGGCCGACGAAAAAATCCAGTCGGCACACGCACAGGCTGAGTCCCTGATCGGTGATGCCAAGCGTCAGGCCGAGACCCTCAAAAAAGAGGCTCTGCTCGAGGCTAAAGAGGAGATCATCAAGAACAAGCAGGCCGCCGAGGCCGAGGACAAGCAGCGTAAGAACGAGATTCGTACGCTCGAGAACCGCGTGATGCAGCGCGAGGAATCCCTTGATCGCCGCAACGACGCTCTCGACAAGCGCGAGCATCAGCTGTCCAGCCAGGCCGGTCAGGTCGAGAAGCGCTCCCGTGAGCTCGAGGAGCTCTGCGCAAAGCAGACCTCCGAGCTCGAGCGTATCGCTGACCTTACCCGCGAGGACGCCCACAAGGAGCTCCTCGATAAGGTTCGCGGCGAGGTCACCCACGAGGCCGCCACGATCATTCGCGAGTCCGAGCAGCAGGTTCGCGCCGAGTGCCACAAGACCGCCCAGGAGATTCTGTCTCTGGCGATTCAGCGCTGCGCTGCCGACCACACTGCCGAGGTCACCGTTACCTCCGTGCACATTCCCTCTGATGACCTCAAGGGCCGTATCATCGGTCGCGAGGGTCGCAACATTCGGACCTTCGAGCAGGTTTCCGGCGTCAACCTCGTGATCGACGACACGCCCGAGACCGTCGTTCTTTCGAGCTTCGACCCGGTCCGTCGTGAGACCGCCCGTGTCGCCCTCGAGAACCTCATCGCCGACGGCCGCATTCACCCTGCCCGTATCGAGGAGATGTATCACAAGGCCGCCGACTTGGTTCAGCAGCGCGTGCGCGAGGCTGGCGAGCAGGCTGCCTTCGATACCGGCATCCACGATCTGCACCCCGAGATCGTCAAGACCCTTGGTGCCCTGCGCTACCGCACCTCGTTTGGTCAGAACGTGCTTCAGCATTCCCTCGAGGTCTCTGATCTGTGCGGCGTGATGGCTTCCGAGCTTGGCCTGGACGTTGTGACCGCCAAGCGCGCCGGCCTGCTGCACGACCTGGGCAAGGCAATCGACCACGACGTCGAGGGCCCGCATGCCGTCATCGGCGCCGAGCTTGCCCGCCGTTATGGCGAGAAGCCCGTTATCGTCCACGCTATCGAGGCTCACCATGCCGATGTCGACCCCAATACGGTGCTCGATGTCCTGGTACAGGCCGCCGATGCTGTCTCTGCCTCTCGCCCCGGTGCCCGTCGCGAGTCTGCCGAGAACTACATCAAGCGTCTTGAGAAGCTCGAGGAGATCGCCAACTCTCATGACGGCGTCGAACGTACCTATGCCATGCAGGCCGGTCGCGAGGTCCACGTCATGGTCCAGCCGGACAAGATTTCCGATGCCCAGTCCACGGTCCTGGCTCACGATATCGCCCATCAGATCGAGGAAGAGATGGAGTATCCCGGTCAGGTGCGCGTCGTCGTGATTCGCGAGAGCCGCGCTGTCGATATCGCTAAATAACATGAGCGACGCGAACGAGCTCATCTCATTTATCGCGTCGATGTCGGGGGAGGGCAACCTTCGCGTCGAGGAGAACCTTGGCGAGGGGTATGTCCGCCTCCGCGTTTCGGAGGCCGAGCGGCGCCAGGCAAAGCACGACATTCAGCATGTCGAGGATATCGTCATCGAAATGCTCCGTAATGCTCGCGATGCCGGCGCCGACAAGGTCTATCTCGCCACGACCAAGGAAGACGGCGTCCGCACGCTTGTCTTTCTGGATAACGGTTCGGGCGTTCCGCAGGATATGCAAGAGCGAATCTTTGATGCCCGCGTTACCTCCAAGCTCGAGAGCATGAAGATGGACCGTTGGGGCGTTCACGGTCGTGGCATGGCATTGTTTTCGATCAAGCAGAACACCGATGAGGCCCGTGTGGTCACGTCCGGCGTCGATCTTGGTTCAGCCTTTAAGGTGAGCGTCGCGGCCGACCGCCTCAGTGAGCGTGCCGATCAGTCCAGCTGGCCCCAGGCCGTCAAGGATGAGGACGGACGTTATGTCTGTGCTCGCGGTCCGCATAATATTATTCGCGCTGCTTGTGAGTTTGCGCTCGAGGAGTTGCGTGGTTGCGATGTCTATCTTGGTTCTCCGTCCGAGATTGCCGCGACCCTTTATGCTCAGGCGTCAAGCCGGCTTGATACGTCTCGTCTCCTGTTCATTGATGACGAGAGCGAGCTTCCGGTTGTCGATCGTTTAGGCCTTGCTTCTGATGCCGAGGACTTTATCCGTATCTGTTCGGGTTTGGGTCTTGAGATGTCCGAGCGCACGGCCCATCGTATTTTGGCAGGGCAGATTAAGCCTGTTCGCGGTGTGACCGCGCGTCTGCTGCGCGAGCGCGACTCGTCCTCGCATGCGCCGGCTCCTGTCGATCTCGCGAAGGATCGTCGCGGGCTACGTATTGCTAAGGATGACATGGCACAGTTTTCGCGTGCTGTGGAGCGCGATTTTAATGACCTTGCTGCCCGGTACTATCTCAACCTTTGCGGCGACCCAAAGATTCGCGTTTCGCGTGATCGAATCACCGTGACCTTTGATCTTGCCAAAGAGGAATAGTGCCTTTACCGAGTCCACTCGGTACGATACAGTTATTGCAGTTAAAACGTACTTTTAAATGCAGGAGTTTCTTCATGGATTGCCTGAAGGTATCAAGCAAATCATCGCCCGCGTCCGTTGCCGGCGCCATCGCCGGCATGGTCAAGGATGGTGTACCCGTCAACATCCAGTGTGTCGGCGCCGGTGCCGTCAACCAGGCCATTAAGGCCGTTGCTATCGCGCGCGGTTTTTTGATTCCAACCGGTTTTGATATTTCCTGCGCGCCCGTGTTCTCCGACATCCTCATTAACGGGGAGTCGCGCACGGCCATCCGCCTTTCTATCTACGTTCACCAGATCAATCGAGCTGCTATGGATAACGTCGTCATTGATGATGTTAAGCCTGTGGCATAGCTTCTGCTTGCTTTGTTTCGCTCCCCATCGTTAGGACTTATGCACATGGACCAGCGTTCCGTACGCGATATTCTTGCCGGTAAAACCTACTTTATCCGCACCTTTGGCTGCCAGATGAATCAGCACGATTCCGAGCGCGTGAGCGGTCTGCTTGATTCGTATGGCTGCCTCATGGCGCTCGATCCCGCGCATGCCGATATCGTTGTCTTCATGACGTGCTGCGTGCGCGAGGCCGCCGATACTCGCCTGTACGGTCAGTGCAATTCCTGCAAAAGCCTGCCGCCTTCGCCTTCTGGCAAGCGCGTGGTTGCCGTTGGTGGCTGCATCGCGCAGCGCGATGGCGAGGGCCTGCTCACCAACGTCGATAACGTCAATGTCATCTTTGGCACGCATTCCATCGCGCATGTGGCCGAGCTCATTGCCGAGGCGTTCCTTGATGGCAAGCGTCATATCCGCACCAATGAGCATGAGGATACGGACGCCATGAGCATGCCGTGGCATCGCGAGACTCAGTATCACGCTTGGGTGCCCATCATGACGGGCTGCAATAATTTTTGCACCTATTGCATCGTGCCGTACGTGCGCGGTCGCGAAAAGAGCCGCCCCTTCGAGGAGATTGTCGACGAGGTGACCGGTTTGGTGCGCCAGGGCGTGCGTGAGATTACGCTGTTGGGCCAAAACGTTAATTCATATGGTCGCGATCTGTTTGGCAAGCCGCGTTTTGCCGATCTGCTGCGTGCCGTGGGCGATACGGGCGTGGAGCGTATCTTCTTTACGTCTTCGCATCCCAAGGATCTGCTGCCCGAGACCATCGACGCCATGGCCGAGACATCTGCCGTTATGCCGCAACTGCACCTGGCCGTCCAGTCAGGTTCGACGCGGATCCTCAAAGAGATGAATCGTCGTTATACACGCGAGGACTATCTGGGCCTGGTCGATCGCATTCGCAACCGCATGCCCGATATCGCGCTCTCGACCGACATTATCGTTGGCTTCCCGGGCGAGACTGAAGAAGACTTTGAGCAGACGCTCTCACTTGCCGAGACGGTCCGCTATGCTCAGGCCTATACCTTCATCTATTCCAAGCGCGCCGGTACTCCGGCCGCCGAAATTGACGATCCTACGCCGCATGAGGTTATTCTTGAGCGTTTCAACCGCCTGGTTAAGGTTATCGAGACCACGGCACACGAGTATAACCAGGGCGAGCTTCATACTGTGGTTCCGGCGCTCATTGAGGGAACGAGTAAAAAGAACGACGCGGTCCTGCTGGGCAAGAGTCCCAAGAATCAGACCGTGCATGCTCCTATCCCCGAGGGTTACAGCATCGATCAGCTTGTTGGCAAGATCGTTGATGTTGACGTTGACGTTGCCAAGACCTGGTATTTGTCCGGCTCCGTTGTGGGCGAGCCGCGCTAATGGCTTCTCCTGGGGCAGGTCTTTCCGCCGTTGCGATCGTCGGTCCGACGGCGGTTGGTAAGAGTGATGTTGCCGACCGTTTGGCAGCTCGTCTTTCGTCCGAAGTGCTGTCGTGCGATGCGATGCAAATCTATCGCGGCATGGACATCGGTACCGCAAAGATGGCGCCCGATGAGTGCACGGTGCCGCTGCGTCTCGTCGACATTGTAGAGCCGGGTGTGGCATATTCTGCTGCGCTTTATCAGGCTGACGCTCGCGCGCATGTTGAACGTCTCCTTGGTTCGGGTTGCCTGCCGGTTTTTTGCGGAGGTACGGGGCTGTATCTCAAGGCTGCCCTCGATGAGATGGACTTTCCCTCGGGTGAACTTGAGGACGATCGCCGTGCGGGCTATCAGGAGCTTTTCGAGCGTATTGGCGAGGAAGAGCTGCATGCCCTGCTTGCCGAGCGCGATCCAGAATCGGCTGCTGTTATTCATCCCCATAACGTGCGGCGTGTGATTCGCGCGCTTGAGATGCATGATGATGGCGTCTCCTATGCGCAGCAAAAGTCGCAGTTTAGTGTTCCGCACGAGCATTATCATGCCCTATGGTTTGGTCTGACGCGTAATCGCGAGGTGCTCTACGAGCGCATTAACCTGCGCGTCGATCTGATGTTTGAGCAGGGTCTTGTCGATGAGGTCCGCGGTCTTATGGGCCAGGGGCTGGGTGATGCCCTGACGTCGATGCAGGCAATTGGCTATAAAGAGATCATCGATGCTTTCAATGGCGTGATGAGCATGGATGAGGCTCGCGAACTCATTAAGATGCGTTCGCGTCGTTATGCCAAGCGTCAGCTTTCGTGGTTTAAGCGTGATGACCGTATCGCGTGGTTTGATATGGATGAATGTACGATCGATGAGGTCGTTGAGGATATCCTGCATCGTATTGAGGCTGCCTAATGGCCCGTTTCCCCCTTGTTCCCACGGCACCCGAGCCCGAGCGTGCCATTTTAGTTGGTGTTGAGTGGTGCGACAATGCATGGCCGCTCGATCGCTCGCTTGATGAGCTGGAGCGTCTTGCCCACACAGCTGGTGCCCAGTGCGTGGCACGCTTGTCGCAGCGTTTGGTAAAGCCGTATCCTAAATCGTTTATCGGTTCCGGTAAGGTTGAAGAGCTGTGCGGCCTGGTGCATCGCATGGATGCCGATGTCGTTATTTTTGACGACGACCTGACCCCCTCGCAGCAATCCTATTTGGAGAAAGCCGTGGGCGAGCCGGTAAAGATTATCGATCGTACAGCACTGATCCTAGATATCTTTGGCCTGCATGCTCAGACGCGTGAGGGACGCCTGCAGGTACAGCTGGCACAGCTTCAATATTTGTTGCCTCGCCTGCGTGGCATGTGGAGCCATCTCGCCAAGGAGCAGACGCGCGGCGGCATCGGCTCACGTTTTGGTCAGGGCGAAAGTCAGCTCGAGGTCGACCGTCGCCTCATTCGTAATAAGATCGCTGCGCTTCGTCGTGAGCTCAAGCAGGTTGAACAGCGTCGCGATGTTCAATCCAAGAACCGCATTGAGTCACCGGCGTTTCGCGTCGCGTTAGCCGGTTATACCAATGCCGGTAAATCGACGTTGCTCAATCGTCTGACCGGCTCTACGGTACTTTCGCAGGACAAGCTGTTTGCTACGCTCGACCCGACGACGCGTTCGTATCGCCTGCCCGGCGGTCGCGGCATGACGATTACCGATACCGTCGGCTTTATTCAAAAGCTGCCCCATGGTCTGGTCGATGCCTTTAAATCGACGCTGTCCGAGGTTTTGGGTGCCGATCTAATTCTCAAAGTCGTAGATGCGTCTGACGAGGACTATGAGCGGCAGCTGGAGGCTGTCGACCGCGTGCTTGATGAGATCGGCGCCGGAGAGCGTTTAACGCTGACCGTATTCAATAAAATCGATCTTCTCGATAGCGTTGATCGATTGAGTTTCCGTCGTCGCTATCCGGAAGCCGTTCTGTTCTCGGCCCAAACGGGCGAGGGGCTCGACGATCTCGTTGATCGCATTGCTCGCGAGGCAGCTGCCACCGATGTGTTGCTTTCCGCTGATATTCCGTATCGCGAGGGCGCTCTCATCACGCTGGTGCATGAGCAGGGAACCCTTCTGCATGAGGAATATCTCGAGGACGGTGTTCGCATTGTGGCGAAGTTGCCGGCTCGTATTGCACCGCGGCTCGAGCGTTATCGCACCGAGTAGACGAGCTCCAAAATGCCCAGAATGATGGGCTGATGCAGCAGATAAAAGGGGAGTGCGTGACGTCCAAGGCCGGCGAGCACCGGCAGGGGGTTGGCGTAGGCCCAGCTGGGGACGGTCTTATCGATTCCCTGCGCTATGTGTGCGGCGAAGTATCCTGCAAGATACATAAAGATAAACGGGATGATGGGGTAGTAATCACCTGAGACAAACCCAGGGCTCGGAAATCCCAGCCACGCCAGGTAGGGGACAGGGTAGATCGTTTTGGGGATGCTCCAGGTGAGGGCGAACAACACAAGGCATAGGGGCATGCCCCATCTCGCCGTTATCTTCTTAAGGACGGGATCGGTCAACGCCACGATGCCGGTGCATGCGGCCATGCAGTAGATGATGCCAAAATTAACCGAATCGTCGAATGAGACAAGTGTTGTTGCCAACCAGACAACGAGTGCTGCTAAGGCGTATTTGGCGGCACGTTTGATATTGTTGCGCGAAAGAGTGCACATCCAACCCGCGATAAACAAAAATACCCAGCTGATGCTGGCGCGCCAGACGTCTTGAAAGACAGTCTGGGTAAACCAGGGCATATCCCAGCCGTACAGGTAGGCGAGATCATAGCAAGCGTGAAAACCTGCCATAGAAATCATCGTAAACCCGCGGACGGTATCAAAGATGGTTATGCGTTTTTGCATTACGAGAACCGGCGCATCAAGCCGACGACTTTGCCCAGGATAACGGGATTCGTTGCATAGATAGGTTCCATGGTGTCGTTCTCGGGCTGCAAGCGCACACGCCCCTGCTCCTTGTAGAACGTCTTGACGGTCGCCGAACCATCAATCATGGCCACGACAATTTCGCCGTTCATGGCACTCTTTTGTTCACGGACGATGATGTAATCGCCATTGAAGATGCCGACATTGATCATTGAGCTCCCATGCACCTCAAGGATAAAGGAACCCTGATCAGTGGCGATTTCGGTCGGGATAGTAAACGTGTCTTCGATATTCTGCTCGGCCAGAATGGGAATCCCAGCCGCGACGCGACCAACGAGCGGTAGCGAGACCGTTCCGCGAGGTGCGGTGGGCTCGTCAGATTTGGAAATTGAGACAGAGGAACCATCCTCGTTAAAGAGTTCCAGGGCGCGCGGCTTGGTGGCATCGCGCTTGAGTAGCCCGCGCGCCTCCAGGGCAGAGAGATGGGCGTGCACGGTGCTGGGGGAGGAAAGGCCCACGGCAGAAGCCATCTCGCGCACGCTGGGCGGATAACCCTTCTCCTGCTGATATTCCTTGATGAAGTCGTAAATTTGCTGCTGACGCTTGGTAATTTTGCGAGCCATCAGGGCATCCTCTCTACCCATGTCAAACAAATGTTCGAATTTTGCTTGACAGGAACAACTGTTCGAAGATAATAATAACCGAACATTCGTTCTCGCGCTAGACATTTTTGTCCGCGCGGCTTGATAAAACTGTTCTCAGCAAAACACGCGAGAGGAGAACATGATGAACGCAACGAATATGGTCCAGGGAAACCTCGCCCTTAAGCTCGAGACGCCTGCAGAACCCACTTTTACGGTTGTTCAGGGTGGCCGCTCCGGCTTTCAGCCTTTGACCGTAAAGCCTGCGCGCAATCAGCAGGCTGTAGTCGCGCCGGCCCGCGTTGCCCTGAAGGTTCCGACGATTGTCGCCGTCGCCGTTGCGCTTACGCTCTTCTTTGTCCTCGCTATGTCGGTCTTTAGCGCTCGTCACGCCGCGTATGCCGAGTCCGTTTCCAACATTACCTACGAGACCATTCGCGTTCAGCCTGGCGATTCTCTTTGGTCGCTTGCCGAAGAATATCCAATCGAAGGCCTTTCCACGCAAGAGACTTCCGACATGATCCGTAGCGTCAATCATCTGGAGCATGGTTCGCTCGCCGCCGGTGCGCATCTTAAGGTTCCTGCTCGTTCGTAATCATTATCGCGCTGCGCATGGTACCCTTGTTATCGTTTAAGAGGAGGTACCATGCGCTGTCCCAAATGCGGCAAGGCACATACCCGCGTCGTTGATTCCCGTATGCAGGAGTCAAATAACACCATTAAGCGCCGTCGCGAATGTTGCTCGTGTAACTACCGCTTTACAACGTTTGAGCGATGCGAGGACCCTATCGAGGTCATTAAGTCAGATGGAACTAAGCAGCGGTTCGATCGCAATAAGCTTCTTGTCGGCTTGATGCGCGCCACCATCAAGCGCGATATCGACACTAAGAAGCTCAATGAGATTATCGATGACATCGAGGTCGAGCTTCGCTCTCGCACGCTGACGGCCGTCACGTCCCATGAGTTGGGTGACATGGTGCTCAAGCGCTTGGCCAAGATCGACAAGGTTGCGTACATCCGCTTTGCCTCGGTCTACCGTGATTTCAAAGACGTCGATGAGTTTCTGCAAGAGCTCGACAAGCTAAGGTGATTCCATGTCCAACATTACCGTCAACATAAAGCGTCTCGACCCCACCGTTGAGCTTCCCAAATACGCCCATCCCACCGATGCCGGCTTGGATTTGCGCTCCAACGAGGACTGCGTCCTGAAGCCCTTCGAACGCCGTCTGGTCTCTACTGGGCTGGCCATCGCTCTGCCCGATGGCTACGCCGGCTTCGTCCAGCCCCGCAGCGGCTTGGCCATCAAGCAGGGCCTGTCTATAGTCAACACGCCGGGCCTCATCGACGCTCACTACCGAGGAGAACTCAAGGTTATCCTCATCAACCTGGATCCCTCCAATAACATTCAAATCAATAAAGGCGACCGCATAGCCCAACTCGTCATCCAAGAAGTCCCCACGGTCAATCTCATAGAAGTAGAAGAACTAGACGAAACCGACCGAGGCAAAGGAGGCTTCGGCTCCAGCGGCATCGCCTAGGGCGCTCGTATCCCTCCCGCCCGGGGCTTACCTATATCATTCCATGCTCAAACATTCTCGCGTCGCTTCGCTCGCTGCGAAACTGCGCGTGGAATGATATAGGTAAGCCCCGGGCGGGCGGCTACTCGCTTGAAACAATATTTACTTTTCTAGTAAGCCGATTCGACAAAGGGGCTGTCCCTTTGTCGAATCGGCTTACTGTATTTATATTTTCCTGTTTTACCTTTGCAGGTTCTAATGGAGGGGATACCGAAGTAGCTGCTAGTAAGTAAACGCAGCCGCTCTGCCGGAGCCGCCCTTATATCGTTCCACGCGCAGTTTCGCAGCGAAGCGAGAATGTTTGAGCATGGAATGATATAAGGGCGGCTCCGGCAGAGCGGCGGACATTCGACTAGCGGATATGCGCGGGTTTGCCGCCCCAGTAGAAGCGGCAGAAGGCTCGTTTGCGCTTTTGGGGTTTGCCTGCAAGCTCCATGGTGGCGATGGCGATGTCTTCGGCTGCGTGGGGACGGCGTAGTACTTCGCCGTTGATGAGCAGTGCCTTGAGCGACTCAGGATGATCGTGGAGATGACGCAACGTTACGATGAGCTCTCGTGCGGTGGTGACATGCATGCTGGCGCCCATGCCGGTGAGCATGGTGGTGTTGGCCTTTTCCTGGCCATAGGACTTGCCCAGCAGAATCATCGGCAGATGTGCGCATAGGCACTCGGTGACCGTGAGTCCGCCCGATTTGAGGATTGCCAGGTCGCACCCGTGCATGAGGGCCGCCATGTCGTCGACATAGTCCAACACCGTGACGTTCTCGAGCTTCATGGCATCGAAGAGCGTCTTCAGCCGGGCGGCATACTCCACGTCTTTGCCCGGCAAAAAGACAAAGTGCATATCCTCGAAACTGCGCAGGAAGGGAAGGGTGCGGTCCATCGCCGCGCGAAAGCGGACGTAAGGCTGAGGCAAGCTGGCACCGGCCATTACCAGCACGACGGTCTTGTCGGTGGGGAGGTTGAACTTGGCTAGTTCTTCCTCGCGATCGTAATCCGTGTCAAACCCAGCGCGAATGGGGATGCCTGTAATGCGAATCTTTGCTTCGGGGACCTTACGGGGGCGGAGTGTCTCGGCCATAAATTCGTTGGCAACACAGAATAGATCGGTGTCCTTGTGGGGCCACCAGCCCTCGACTTCGTAGTCGGTCGGTACGCAGATGACTGGATAATCGATACCCGTAATTATGCGGGCACCCACGGCAACATTGGCTGCTGTGATGTGCGTTGCGACCACGGCTATGGGCCTGCGGCTACGAATATATTCGTTGAAGGCGGGGAACATGATTCGCGACCATGCCGTGCCGCCACCCCAGAGAAGATGTCCCGTAAGTGTATATCTCCAGGTCAGGTCGTAAATGGGGCGCGTGGCTCCCGTAAAAGAAGCCGCGGTCTTATTACCGTCGAATTTAATACGTCCAAAATCAAGGATATCGAGCACTTCAATCTCAATATCCTCGGGGATGCCATTGGTGCCGCGGATGAGGTCGAAGGCCTGCGCTATCGCATTTGCGGCGGCCTTGTGGCCCGAGCCAACGGAGGCGTGCACGATGGTCACGAGAGGTTTTTGCTGAGCCAGGAGCGTGGTTTGCTCCGATTGAGGAGTGCTGTGCGTGAGCAGGGGAGCGTCGTCACTCGTCTGCGCCTGGTCCATCGATAACTCCCCTTCAGCTTTGTAATTCGGTTTTATCATTGTAGTGCATGAGTGTCACGTTCACGTAAATTTGGGTACGAGCGCAAAGAACGACAACGTTTCGACGAAAGGACGCTTCATGACTACCGATAAGCCGATCGATGTTGCGATTATCGGTGGCGGCCCCGCGGGCTATGCTGCCGCCATTTATGCTGCGCGTGCCAACCTGACGACGACCGTGATTGAGCAGGGCATGTCGGGAGGGCAGATCGCCACAACCAATGAGGTCGAGAACTATCCGGGTTTCCCGCTCCTGAGTGGCGCCGAACTCGGCGAGCGTTTTCAGCAGCATGCAGAGGGCCTGGGAGCACAGGTTACATGGAGCATGGTTACGGGTATCGATTACGATGCCGATGCAGCGTTGTTTACGGTACATCACGATATGGGCGATACGCTAGCCTCGAGCGTTATCGCTTGCATGGGTGCCACGCCGCGTCCGGCAGGTTTCGCAGGCGAGGATACGTATCGCGGTCGTGGCGTTTCATATTGCGCAACATGTGACGGCATGTTCTTCCGCGGCAAACAGGTCTTTGTAATCGGTGGTGGCAATTCGGCATGCGAAGAGGCGCTGTTCCTGTCAGACATTGCCACCAGCGTGACCATCGTGCTGCGCCGCGACCAGTTTCGTGCGCCTGACGGTGTTGTTCAGAAAGTACTCGAAAAGGACAATATTACAGTTAGGTACCAAACTAGTATTGTGGAGCTCTCGGGCGAAGCAATGCCAACGACGATCACCTTTAAGGACAATGCATCCGGTGAGACTCATACCGAGTCATTTGAACCTGGCTCGTTTGGCATCTTTGTCTTTACGGGGATGCTGCCGCATACCGAGCTGGTTGAGCATCTAGTCGATCTGGCTCCTGACGGCGGCATTGTCACCGACGATTCGATGGCCACCCGTACGCCCGGCTTATTCGCAGCCGGCGATATCCGTTCCAAGCGTTTACGCCAGGTTGTGACCGCCGTTTCGGACGGAGCCATAGCAGCAACGAGCGCATACGCGTTTCTCCGTGAATAAGTACGATAATATATCTTATGTAAGGTTGTTATCAATTTACTAAATGGCGGGACGAAGCATCAGTGCACTGTCCCGCCAATTTTCTTGGCGGCTATGTGGTATGCAAAACTAGATAACCTAGAATACAATATAGAAAACGAACGGAGGCCTCTTATGAACCACGCTAAATACGTTATTCCGATGTCCGATTCGTCGGTCAGCATTAAGCCCGAGGATATTCAGCCCACGGTGCTACCCGATGCATTCATTCAGTCCGATATCGTGCGTAAACTCAATACGTTGAGTCTGCCGCGCTATAACCAGTTGCCCAATGTGACGCTCTACCGCGACCAGGTCATTGAGTATGTTGCGCTGTGGATGGAGCCGCTGTCCATTTGCGTTGAGCACCCTGTCATTACGCCATCGATGATCAATAACTACGTGAAGGTCGGCCTGGTGCCTGCTCCGGTCAAAAAGCAATATGGCCGCGAGCAGATTGCCCGCTTGATCGCTATCTGCCTCTTTAAGCAGGTGTTACCTATTGCTGCGGTGCAGGCACTCTTTAACATTCAGCGTTTGAGCTACGATGCCCCGACGGCCTTCGATTATGTGGTCGATCAGCTCGAGGCATCGATTCGTTCGGCGTTTTCCGTCGAGCAGACGCCGGTTCCCGATACGGCGCATCAGGTAACGCGTGAGTCGCTGCTTGTGCGCAGTGCGGTTTCATCCTTCGTTTCGAAGGCGTACCTGATGAGCTATCTAAAGTTTAATGGGTTTAATAGCTAGCCGACGTATAAAACGGGCGGAGCAAAGGGTCATCTGTCACTTTGTCCCGCCCGTATTTTTGCTTGGTTGGACGTTATTGGCCCGAAGCCACGCCCATGCCGTAGCCGATAATGAGCCCATGCATTTCGGCATAGTATGAATCTAGCCCGTTACAGGGCATGATGATAGTCTTGGAGCCTGGCCAGCGCTCCACAATTCGGCTGGCAAGTGCTTGGGCGCCTGTCTCATTCTCGACATGGTCGATAACGACCTCGCCGCCCGTAAAACCTTCGGCTTCCATGGTGTCGATGATCTTGTTGAACATCTTCTTTTCGCCACGCGTGTGCCCGACGAGTTCGATTTTGCCGGCCTCACTCGCCGTGCCCAAAATGCGAATATTGAGCTTGTTGGCAATGACGCCGGCTGCCTTAGGGATACGTCCGGCCTTGGCGAGGTTTTCGTAATTGCACAAGCTGAAGAGGATTTTGCTGTTCTGTTCAAGGCTATCGAAGTATGCACAAGCATCCTCGAATGAGATATCCGGACTGCTTGCAAGATAGCGGTCGAACAGCAAGAAAATGAGGTCCATTTTGCCGCCAGCTGCGCGTGAATTGACAAGATGAATATTGCGGTCCGGTTCCTCGGCAAGAACCATATCGCGAGCCGTGGCGGCGGCGTTGTAGCTGCCCGACACGCCCTCAGAGATCGGCATGCAGATGGTATTGTCTGCTAATTTGAAGAGCTCGGCCCACTCCCCTACGCTGGGACAAGCGCTCGAAGAAGCGTTCGTCTCCGCCTGAACAGCGCAGTTGAGCTCATGAACGTCGAGCGAAAGGTCATCCACGAATTCACGCTCCCCCACTCGAATTTTGAGGGGCGCAAATGCAAAGGTGGTATGGGGTGCGGTCGGTTGCCAATCGCGGAGGTTGCAGCTTGAATCTGAGATAAGTGCCCAGCTCATAGAGGGTCCTTTCTAATTGCTCCCATACAATTATAGCCTTCTTGCTGACCGATTGGGCCGCTATCTAGTATTCAAAACTAGATAGCGGCCTGCACTAAAGGCAAAAGAATGGACCCCATGACTCAAAGCCACGAGGTCCATCTCCGTTTGTTTTATCTGAATACTTAGTAGCGAACGAAGATATAGTTGTTGTTCATGCCGGCGGCAACGGAGCTGATGATAACGCCCGTGTTGTAGTCGGAAGCATGAATCATCTGACCACCACCGATGTAAATGCCGGTGTGGTACGAGTTGACCACAACGTCACCGGGCTGCGGATCGGACACACGCGTCCAGCCCATAAAGGTGCCCGTGGTGCCTAGGCGACAATAGCGGCCAGTGAGGCAGTAGCTAACAAAACCAGAGCAGTCGAAGCTGTTCGGGCCAATTCCGCCCCAGGAATAAGCGCAACCAAGCTTGCTGTATGCACGCGAGACAACAGAACCGCCATCGACGGACTGGCTCGGAGCAGAAGGCGTCGGAGCCGGAGCAGGCGTGGAGGGCTGCGGCGTCGGAGCAGGTGCCGGCGTAGGAGCCGGAGTGTTACCGCCCTGGTTGTTGTTATTGCTGGTCTGGCCACCGTTGTTGGCGTTCTCGGTCGTACCGGCAGTCTCGTTGCTCACCGTGGCCTTCTCGGCGGTACTGGCGTTGATACCGGCCTGCAGCGCGGCGTTGGCCTCGGCCTCGGCGGCGAGCTCAGCCTGCAGCTGAGAATCCAGAGAGTTTACGACGTTCTGGGCTTCAGCCTGCTGGGCGTTAAGCTCGTCGACCTTCTTTTGCGTGGTGGCGACGTTCTTCTCCTGCTCGGCCTGCTTATCGGTGAGCTGCTGCTTGAGTTCCTTGACCTCTTGAATGGTCTGAGCCTGCTTATCGGAAACTTTGCCGTAGTAGAACAGACGGTTGAGCATATCGCTCAGGTCATCGACGCCGGTCAGAACCTGAAGCAGGCTCAGACCGCCGGTTTTGTACTCGCCGGCGACATAGGTCGAGAGCTTGGCCTGACCATCGGCGATCTCCTGCTGCTTTTGCGTGATCTCGCCAGCAGTCTGGTCGAGCGCCTGCGTCTGCGTGGCGAGCTCATCGTAAATCTGCTGGGTTTGGGTGCCGATCTGCTCGAGCTTCGTACGAGCAGCGGCAAGGTCGGATGCGGTATCGGCGTAGGCAGGAGCCGCGAGGCCCAAGCCCAAAACACAAGCGAGGGTTGCCGTAGCAGCGCAGCGTGCCATGTTTTTGTGCGTGTTTGCTGTGCGCATGTAGCTTCCTTTCCAGTAACTAAGGGTAACGGCTAGTCTACCGTCACCAGGCTAAAGAGCTCCACATCGTCATCAGACGGCGTGAGCTTCTCGCGCGGGTTGAGAAACGCAAGCTCAAGTATACAACCGTAACCGATAAGCTTTGCGCCCATATCTCGCACCAGTTTACCTGTTGCCTCGACGGTTCCGCCCGTCGCGACCAAGTCGTCCAGAATTAACACGGTATCTTTAGAGCTGATAGCGTCGGCATGGATCTCAATTGAATCGGTGCCGTACTCGAGCTCGTAGCTCTGGCTTACGGTCTCGCGCGGCAGCTTGCCCGGTTTACGTGCGGGAACAAAGCCGGCGCCAAGGGCTACAGCCACCGGTACGCCAACCATAAAGCCGCGAGCCTCGGGACCCACGACCTTGGTGATTCCCATGCCGGCAAAGTGCTCGGCGAGGGTATCGGTCATGGCTTTGAGCGCCTCGGGATTGCCAAAGAGCGGCGTGATGTCTTTAAAGATGACTCCGGGCTCGGGATAGTCGGGGATGTCGACGATTTGAGATTCGAAGTCGTACATTGCATGACCTTTCAATGGGTTGCCGGATAAGCGGCAGCGGTTATTTGCCCGCCGTGGCGGTACCGGAGTGCGAAGGGGCGACGACCTTGAGCGGCTTTACGAGAGAATCCTCGTGCGAAGCCGGCGTGGCTATCTCTTCGTTTTTGGCTTTGGTGGACTCGGAGCGAGTGATTTCCTCATCGAGTGCATCGATGTCGGCGTCCTCGACCACGGCATTGAGAGACTCAAAAACGCGGTTCTTGAGCAGCGCAGTGTGCACACCTTCGGTCAGGTCGTGAAGCTTCTTAAACGCACGCTCGAGCTTGGCGTCGCGTTCGTCGTCGGAAGTGTCCATGCCGAGCATACTCACGAGCACCTGCTCAAACATCGAGGACTCGCGGTTTGCCGAAGATACGTACTGGCGCAGGTTTCGCGGCTCGATATGGAAACGTGAAAGCTCGGAGCAGTAACGGATGATCGGGAAATCGCGGCCATCGACAAGCTCGCGGTTCTGCGGGCTCTTGATGATGCGAATGAGGTCGTTTTCGGCCAGGGAGCGGATAAACGAGATCTCGACGCCCAGCATATCGGGAATGGTCTCGATGGGATGCAGCTTTTGTTTGGTCTCCTTGGGCTCCGTCTTAAGCGGAACATCGGACAGCAAGCCCACCTCGTAGGCGAGCGTTGACAGGTCCGTGGCGTTTTCCAAGCGCTGCTTAATCACGTTGAGCGGCATGTAGCGGGTCTTCTGCAAGTGCAGGATGACCTCCAGGCGATCAACGTCCTCCTTAGAGTACTGACGGTATCCCTTAGGCGTACGATGAGGGGTAATGAGCCCCTCATCTTCTAGAAATCTAATTTTTGAGTTCGAAAGATCGGGGTATGCGCCTCGAAGTAGGTTGACGACTTGGCCGATACTCAGATAGTTGCGTTCGGCCATGCCCTACTCACCGGTTTCGATGCGCTCCGGCGTGCTCTCGTGGTAGATGAGCGTAAACGTACCGATCTGGACGGAAGAACCGTCGTGCAGCGGGGCTGCATTGACGATGGCACCGTCGACCCAGGTGCCATTGAGCGAGCCCAAGTCCTCGATGCGAGCGCCGAGGCCCTCGCGGATAATGCGCGCGTGGCTGCGCGATACGGTCATGTCATTGAGGAAGATGCCGTTCGCAGGATCGCGGCCGATGGTGGTCACGTCGTCCTCGAGCTCAAAGGCGGCACCAGTCTGCGGACCCTTGACGATGGACAGAACGGGGGCGGTGATGCGCACGTTGGCCATGAGGTCGGGAACGGTGACGTCGCTTGAAGGCACGCGGAATACGCAGGTAGCGTCAGCAGTCTTATCATTCTGAGGCATATTGTTAACCATGTTGTCCATGACAACCCCTAACTTATCGCGGACGTGCCGCAAATAATGAACCGTACGTAATCATACCCCAACGAATCAGTCTTCGATTTCAGGGTTCAGAAAGTCGATGTCCTCGTCCTCGGGATGCGCGAGAGCCTGTTTAATGGCCACTCCGCCCTTAATGGAATAGATGACAGCCGTGAGCATGGAGAAGATCACGCCGCCGTACACAAAGAAGATGCCGAGGGGCACCGAGCTTCCGTTGAGGCCCGGGAAGGCCGTAAGGGTTGAAGGTAAAAGATGCAGGCCGTCAATAACGGGGAACCCGAGCAGCATGAGCGAGAAGCCGGTCATGAGCAGTGCAGTGGCAATCTTTCCGGGAAAGACGACATCGATGGGGCGACGGTGATAATGACGCACGATAAGCGTGCCGATGCCCAGATAGATGTCGCGGCCAATAATGAGCACGCAGACCCAGATTGGCAGCTCTCCGCGAACCACCAGCCCAAGTACGCCGGTGAACAGCAGCGCACGGTCGCAGATGGGATCCATGACCTTGCCGAGCCACGAGACCGTCTTGGTCATGCGGGCGATCTGACCGTCCATCCAGTCGGTGGAGGCGGCAACGGCGTAGATAACGATGGCGATGACGCGGTTGTTATCCGTCACAAACAGGTACAGAAATACCAGGGTGAGGATCAGGCGCGTAAAGGTGATGAAATTGGAGATCGTAAAGATCTTATTCGACGGGTAATCGGAAGTGCCGATAAGCTCCTTTTTGATCTTCTTTTTGATGCCCACAGGACTCCCCCGCTGGTTAACGACAAAACTTTCGATACTATACCCGTTCCGGCGATGTCTATCCAGCGTAAGCATAGAGAGTCCAGACATATGGAGGATGCTACTGGGTTGTGCGGCATTCTGCATTTGTGTACATCAGCCTCCAAATATGACATTTTTCGGCATCTTTGATGGCTGATGTACACGTTTTGATTCGGTGATTACATCGATCGGGAAAGTTGTTGCCTTAAGCAAATTAATCATGATGTGCGGGTCGAGAAGGGTTGGCGCCAAAAGAGCCCAACGGCCGTTACGGCTTCGTTAGAAACACGCCCCACCATGGATGGTGAACCCGAAAGGTAAGGCGCGCGGGCACGGTGACTCGGCCCGCGCTCCCGGAAGAGAAAGGATAAACCCATGGGTTACATGCTCGAGACGCGCGGGCTCACCAAGCGCTTCGGCCGCGGCGACCAGGCGCAGGACGCCGTGGCCGACGTGAGCCTTCATATCCGCGAGGGCGAGGTGTACGGGCTGCTCGGTCCCAACGGCGCCGGCAAGTCGACAACGCTCAAGATGATCTGCGGGATGCTGCGGCCGACGGCCGGGGAGATCCTCTTTGCCGGGCACGCCTGGCGCCGCGAGGACCTCTACGCAATCGGCAGCCTCATCGAGGAGGCGCCGCTCTACCCCAACCTCACCGCGCGCGAGAACCTGCGCGTGCGCACCACGCTGCTGGGCCTTCCCGAGAGCCGCATAGATGAGGTGCTCGCCGCCGTGGACCTCGCGGACACCGGGAAGAAGCGCGCCGGGCGCTTCTCGATGGGCATGCGGCAGCGCCTGGGGCTCGCGCTGGCGCTGATCGCCCGGCCACGCCTGCTCGTGCTCGACGAGCCCACCAACGGGCTCGACCCCATCGGCATCGAGGAGCTGCGCGACCAGATCCGCGGCTTCGCGGCGGCGGGTACGACGGTGATCGTCTCGAGCCACATCCTCTCCGAGGTGCAGCAGATGGCGGACACCATCGGCATCATCTGCGGGGGGCGCCTCGCCTACGAGGATGCGCTTCGGCCCGGGCAGGACCTCGAGGAACTCTTCATGAGCTTCTGCCGGGAAGGGCGACGAGCGCGCGGGGAGGTGGCGGCATGACGGGTGAGAAAGGCGGCCTGCTCGCGGGCCTGCGCGCCGAGGCCCTGAAGTCGCGCCACGCGGCACCGGTTCGCCTGGCCGTGCTCATGGCGCTGCCGATGCCGCTGCTCGGCGCGATGCCCTACCGGGGCGTGCAGATCTTCAGCGCGTGGAACTACTGGTACGCGCTCTTCCTGCCCGTGTCTCTATCGCTCGTGGTGGCGTGCGTCGCGCGGGCGGACGCTCGCACGCGGATGCGGGGGCTTCTGGGCCTGGGCTTCCCGCTCGGGCGAGCCTGGTGGGCCAAGGCGCTCTGGTGCCTCGCGCTCTGCACGCTCTCGAACCTCGTGGTCTTCGGCATCTACCTCGCGGGATCGGCGTTCTCCTCGCAGGGCCTCACGGCCGCGGGCACGCTCACGATGCTCCTCTGCGCGCTCGCCAACACGGTGACCGCGGCGTGGATGATCCCCGCAGGGCTCTTCCTCACGGCGCGGCTCGGCATGCTCGCGGGCATCTTCTGCCCGCTCGCCGCGCAGCTCGTGGGTGGGTTCGCCTGGTCGTTGGTGCCGTTGCCGCAGCTCTTTCCGCCGTCGGCGAGCATGGTCATCCCCACGAGCTTCATTCCCGTGCTGCCGAGCGGCGAGCCGCTCGCGGCGGACATGGCGCTCGGCGGGGCGCTCATGGCGGACGGCGTGCTCACGCTGGCGGGCCTTGCGGTCTGCGCGCTCGCGTTCGCCGCGCTCACGGCGGCGGGCGCGGCCTGGTTCGCGCGCTCCGAGGAGAGGTGATGGCCATGACACGACTCTCCGACCCGACGCCGCGCATGACTCTCCCGCGGGCCCTGCTCTCCGAGGCCCTGCGCCTGGCGCGCTCCCCGCTCGCGGCGGTGCACCTCGCCTGCGGCCTGGCGGCCGGTCTTGCCTGCGGCGAGTACTTCTCCGTAGCCCGATGGGACCCGGCGCTGGGCGCGGACGCCTACGCCCAGTTCCTCGGCGCCCTCATGCCGCTCATGTCCGCCATCGTCTGCGGGCTCGCCGTGGACGAGGAGCGCGCTGCCGGGCGCCTCGCCAACCTCACGGCGGTCCCCTCGCGCGGGCGCGCCGTCGCGGCGAAGCTGCTCACCCTTGCGGCGCTCGGCGCGGGCGCGTTGGCCGTGGCTCTCGGCGTGTTCGGGGCCGTGCTCGCCGTCGCCGGGCGCCTGCCGCTCGGGCCCACTCCGCTTGCGGCCGCCTGGGCGGGCATCGTGCTGGGCAGCCTGCCCCTCTACGCGCTGGGGCTCGGCGTGGCCCTGCGCCTCGGCCGCAACGCCGTCATCGGCGCCGGCGCGGCGGGGATGCTCCTCGCGTTCTTCTCGGTGGGCGGACTTGCGCACGGCCTTATGACCGGCGAGCTCACCGGTGCCCTGGCGACGCCCCTGGGCTGGGTGCCGCTCGCCTGGCCCGCGCGCCTTGGATCGCTCGGGGTGGAGGCCTTCATCGACGCCGCACGCGCGGCGGGCCCTCTCCTCACGACTGCGCTCGCTAGCCTCGCGCTTACCCTGGCAGCCGGCGCCGTCCTTCTCGCCTGGTTCTGCCGCTTCGAGGACGGGAGGGCAGATGCGTAGGAGGCCGCTCGCCTCCATGCTCGTCCTCCTCTCCGCAGCGCTCGTCCTGGGCGGGAATGCCCTGCTCGACGCCGGCTGGGGGTCGGCGCTGCGCTCGATCGCCGTCCGCGTGCTGCCCAACCCTGAGATCGCCATGTGGGCGCCCGCGCCCGAGCCCGGCAGCCACGTGAGCTCCTTCGCCGACGCCACCGGGGCGGGGGCAAACTACGTCTACCTGGTGGACGCGGCGGACGACAGAGGCAATGTCAGAGAGCTCCAGCTCATCTTCTTCGGGCGGGAGTCGAACGGCGAGGGCTGGCTCGAGATCGAGGCGCGCGGCGGCTCGGGCGTGCGCTACCGCGTGTGCGACGCGGCCGAGGCGACCGTGGCTGCGCGCAGGGCTCTAGACCGCTGGGCGCGGCGCTAGTACAATTCCGACGAGAGTTTCAGGAGGTCAACATGGCGAGGATACTGGCAGTGGATGATGAACGGGCGATCCTCGACGCGCTCGCGCGGGTCCTCGGCCGCGACGGCCATGAGGTCGTCACGGCCGAGGACCCGACGGCGGTCCCGGGGATGGACCTCTCGCGCTTCGACCTCGTGCTCTGCGACGTCATGATGCCGGGGCTCGACGGCTTCGAGCTCGTGCGGCAGATCCGCCCGGACTTCGACGGGCCCATCGTCTTCCTGACCGCGCGCGTGGCCGAGGAGGATGCCGTGACCGCCTACGGCCTGGGCGCCGACGACTACGTCCGCAAGCCCTTCGGGGCCGCGGAACTGCGCGCCAAGGTCGCGGCCCATCTACGCCGTGAGCGCCGACCGCGCTCGCACGCCCTCTCCTTCGGGGAGGTGCGGATCGACCTCGGGGCGCGCGGCCTCGCCGTGGGCGACAAGGCCGTGCCGCTCACGCCCACCGAGTACGCCATCTGCGAGTATCTCGCCCGCCACCCCGGGCAGGTCATGAGCCGCGCGCAGATACGCGAGGCGGTACTCGGCTGGGAGAGCGACGCCGACGACGCGGCCATATCCATGCAGGTCAGCCGCGCGCGGAGGAAACTCTCCGAGGCCGGCGCCGATCCGATCGCGACCGTCTGGGGGATGGGGTACAAGTGGCAGCTCTGAGGACCGGGGCGCGAGGTCGCGGGGGCATGCCGCTCTCCTTCGTCATCGCGCGCTACTTCGCCTACGCGTTCGCGGCGGTCGCCACGGCGTGGCTCGCCTCGTTCATGGTGCTCTCCGTGGCGATCAACGCGGGCTTCGTCTACGAGGCAAGCTGGGGGCCGGCCAATGCGCGCGAGGTCGCGGAGGGCCTGGCACGCGACGGCGTCTGCGGGCAGCAGGACGTGCCGACGGCGTACCGCTACCTCATCCTGAACAAGGACGGAAAGGTGCTGATGACAGACCTCGAGAGCACGCGGCTCGAGGACGCGACGGAAATGGCCCGTGCGGCACTCGCCGCGGATCCGGGCACAGTGGAGATCAAGGGCGGGGGTTCGGGCCTCACCTACGCCGCGTTCCCGCTCAAGGGCGGCGGGGCCTGCGCACTCGTCAGCGAGTACCTGCCGCAGTGGGTCTCGCGCGATCTCGCCGGCCTGCTTCCCAACCCGCAGAGCCTCATGCTCGTCGGCGCCACGGCGGGAAGCGCGCTCGCGCTCGCGCTCGTGGCGCGTCGCGCGAGCCGCGTGATCTCGCGCAAGATGGCGCCGCTCGCGGAGGCGGCGGGGCGCGTCGGCGCGGGGGAGCTCGACTTCGCGGTCGGCAGCACCAACGTGCGCGAGGTGAACGACGTCCTCGCCGCGATGGACGCCATGCGGGTCTCCCTCGCCGAGTCGCTCGAGGCCCGCTGGGCCGCGGAGCGGGGGCAGCGCGAGCAGATGGCGTCGCTCGCCCACGACCTCAAGACGCCGCTCACCGTGCTGCGCGCCAACGCCGACTTCGTGGCGGAGGAGCTGGAAGATGAGAATGACGGCGACCTCTCGGCCGCCGCGCGCGACATAGCCGACGGTGTCGAAAGGCTCGACGGCTACGTGCGCCTGCTCATCGAGGCCTCGCGCGGGTCCGGCGGGGCGGAGAGGGCCCCCATGCGGCCGGACGAGCTCTGCGAGCAGGTTCTCGCCGAGGCCGCCCAGATCGCCCGGGCGCGAGGCGTGGCGCTCGACGCGGCCACGGGCCCCGCTGTCGCGGGCGCGCCCGAGGCCCCGCTCGACCGAACCACCCTGGCGCGAGCCGCCGCGAACCTCGTGGCCAACGCCGCCGAGCACGCGCGCTCGCGCGTGGCTGTCTCCTGCGACGTCGCGGGCGGGTACCTCGTCATCGAGGTCGCCGACGACGGACCGGGCTTTTCTCCCGCTGCCCTCGAACGCGGCTGCGAGCGCCTCTTCACAGACGACTCGTCCCGCTCCTCGCGCGACGGAGGCCGCCACTACGGGCTCGGCCTCCACGTCGCCTCCGAGGCCGCGAGCGCCCACGGGGGCTCCGTCTCGCTCGCCAACGGCCCCTCGGGCGGTGCGGTGGCCACCATCGCGGTCCCCCTGTGCGGGCCTGACCACTCAGGCCCTCACACTGTCGTACCTCGCAACCAAACGATTCCCGGATAATAATGCCCGTTGCGGGGATCGCCCTGTCTAGTCGACGTCCACATGCATGAGCATGTCGGCGATGCGAGTTGTCATCTCGTCCGCCGCAGCACGGATGTTGGCGACCCAGGACGCAAGGTCGGCGTGATTTGATGTCTCGATGGCGTCAATGGTTCCGTCGACGTCGACAAGGGCGCGGACCCACGTCGGTGCAGCGGGAGCGATATAGGAGATGTCGCCCGCCCTTCCATCCGTCGCCTCGAACGGCGCGCTGGAGACCTCCTCGAGAACCTTCCGCTGCACATCGAGGACGGACGCAAACGGCGAGACGCTCGAGTACCGCATCGTCGGCATCAACCATGACGACCCTTCGGATGGCTCCGGTAAGGCAGGGCTCACGATCGAGACGACCAACGATGTCATGGGCGAGCAGCGTATTAACTCGACGAACACCAACGTCGGCGGCTGGGAGAAGTCAGAGCTGCGCGGGCGCCTTAATTCGGGTGACCTCTGGGCACTTTTGCCGACCGAACTCACGGCCAAAATTAAATCCGTGAATATAATGACCGACAACAAAGGCGGTAATTATATTGCTCAAGCTACGGCTACACCCGATGAGGTTTTCATCCTTAGTGTCACCGAGGTGTGGGGTGGCGAATCCGTATGGTCACAGGGTTATCAGTATGAACTGTATACCGCCAAGGGCGTATCGAGCTCGAACTACGGAAGCCTAACGCATGCCGGCTATTGGTGGTCATGATCACATGCTAATTGGCCAGGCACGGCTTTTAGAATTTTTGGAGAGAACGCCACTAATGCCTCCCAGGAAGCCTTAGTTACCGAACCTTTCTATCCGGCATTCTGCTTTTAAACTCACCTGCAATTACTGGAAAGCCAGTGCAATCCCGCAAGGGCTTTCTTTTGGCGTTTATAACCGTGGAAATAGGATTTACGCGTCATCTTGCTCCCTCACCTCATATATGAATTCCTTTGAGAATTAACAAGGAGATTTAGGCACTGGGATTTGACGCTCGATTTGCACGGAATTAAGAGTGTGCTTTTAGGCGCCGAGCGGTATGCGTTTTGGGACGCGAGCAAATTCAACGCCCGATCTGTAGGCGAGAAGCACACCATGTTTGAAAGCCGCGTTTCGCTTGGATACGACTGCTGGGATTGCAGCGTCTCTAACATCATCTGCCACGGGAGCTTTAACGACAATGTTCCGAGCGTCATTGCGCAGAGATGGACGGTATGAAACGCTTGGCAAAACCGGTGCGGCGGCATCGCATAGGGCGCAGGCATTAGTCCGGCCCTACGCGATGCCTGATTTTGAACTGCCAATTCAGAGCTTGAACGAGCCCACTCGCAATGATGCCTTACAGCTTCGGAAGCTCGGCATCTATCGAATGCGGCGTCGAATCATCGGAAACGCTGGTTTGGAGCTTCTTGTCGGGAAGCGCCGCAACGATCATCGCGGCGCTCGCGGGCGTCGCGAAACGATTATGAAGGCCAGCTTTAACCTCTGGTCCCCATACCCTTTGTCACTCGCTGCTTTACCAATTAGCCCCCCTGAAAAATAGCAGGCTATGCCGTAGCAGATTATGAGGGCGTAAAAGATGATTTGCATGTGCTTCTCTTCCTAACTCGTAAAATACTTGATTTGCCCGACATTCGGAATATCGTTGACTGAAAGCCGATGCTTAGTTATAGGGAGTGCGGAATTCTGTCGTCGCCAGCGTCTCTCCCGTCACGGGCTCAATTAACGTGATTCTATGGTCATAAATAACGGAACTTTGATTCCAAAGCCGAATGAGGTTCCACCCGCGCTTGAATCCTTTTACGTAGTTCGCGGGCTGCGTTTCAGAATAATTATTTGTCACCTCGCCATCGATGCCCCATGCGTACTCCTCAAACACGCGGATATCGACCTCTTCTTGCGATCGGTCTCCGCCGTCAACGAAAACGTGTACATAGGCGTCACCCATCGACTTCGAGCCGATTTCTGTCAGGGATGTTTCGGTATCGTTCTCATCGGAATTCACAAGAATCCTTACATCCAGTTTGTAAAGGTCGGAATAAAGTTCGGTGGCATCGCGATAGCCTACGTCCACGAGCTCGTCCATGTATTCCTTCGTTTTGGAATCGCTGCTGTCATAGTGCTTCTTCACGTACCCGTATTCGACCTCGTGGGCGCCGGTTTCATTGTCCGCATTCTTGAACCATTCGATAGCTTGGTCCGTATCCCCTTCCTTTGCATAATCCTCCGCCAGGGCATTGGCGGCCTTCGCCTCCATCTCCGACGCATCGCTGTATGATCGAATCAACTTGAATTCGGCATACGCCTTCCTATAATTGCCGCCTTCGTAAAGCGAGAATGCTTCCCTGTACCGAATTTCTTTTTGCAGCCCAGTAATTGCCTTTATCGCCATCGGCCTTCCCGCCGTCAGAAAGAAGACGAGAAGCACGGCGGCGGCCGTGGCGAGGCATAGCAGCAATTTGCGCTTCTTTGCCGATTTCGGCTCGAGCACGGCTAGCTTTTCTGAACATTCCTTAGCACGCTCTTCGGTGTCCTTCCAACCAGAGATGCCTTTGAAAAGTTCACGCGCTTTTTTCAGGTTTTCGACACTCTCTCCGCTGGCAATAAGTGAATCGGCCCTGTCGTATATGTTCTGAGACCGTATATCGGCCGATTTGCATAGGGATTCTTCGTCCTGCAAATCCGAGAGGAGGTCCTTGTGGCATTTGCACCTGTGGCAGCTTTCCCGCTCAACGTTAATGCACCCGCATGCACACACCCACCATCCCTGATGGAACTGCGCCTTGCCGCCGGCGATTCGACTGTCGGCATGCAGTTCCTTCAGCTGGCGGTCCCTCTCGGCCATCGCCTTCTCGATCATCGAAAGCGGTTCGCGCTCGGGCGCTTCGGCAGGCTCTCCGGTCGAGTGCCACTTCCCTTGCTGGGAGTCGATTTGAAGCAGCTTGATGAAAACGGACTCGACGTCTCCCCTCGGCAGCGCCGTTGCCTTAAGGGCTCCCTGCTCGCATTGCGGCAGGTCTAAGTCTAGTTCCGAAAAGGGGACATAGCCTCTGGACCCATCGGCATAGTCGACATGGGCGATTCCGGAGATGGAGTTCAAGATATCCGCTGAGAGATTCTCGATCTTTATCTGCAGATAAGCCTCAGAGGTGTCGACGTTTCTCGCGACCTGGACGACCGTTACCATCGCCGGGCATCCGGGCTCCCATTTCAGCAGACTCGAATCCCCGGACCAGTCATCCCTGAAGACAACTTTATAGTTACCCAATCACCTTACCTCCTGTATTCGCGGCTTTTGGAACGGCTTAGGCTATAAGACGGTTCCCACCAGCTTTCCAACTCAATTTTACTTACGCTACCTGCGAATTTGTTGAGCAACAAATTTGGATATGCGAGTGGTCGGTTAAGCCGCGCAGGCGTTGGACTAATTATTCTTTGCCGCTGCGGCAAGACCAGCGCAACCTTTTGGGATAGTCCTACGCTCGGCGATGCATCTACAAGCCCTGAGCGAAGGGAGTGTCGCATATGTATGCAGCGGCGCGGAACCTTCGGGGGGGGGGTATCTCCTAGAGGTGCTCTTCTCCGAGGCCAATCAATCATCGAGTACGTCCTGATCATCGCGATCATCGGCCTGGTCATCGTGTTCGCGGGACCCGGCGTGGCCGGAGCCATCCGCAACCAGTTCAACCTGGTCGGCAACACGGTGAACAGCGGGACGACCGGCGGCACCGATGCCGGCGGGGCGTCCGGCGGCGGTGCCGCAGGAGCCGATTCCGCGACCGTCCAGGCGGCCATCGCCAAGGACGCGAAGGACTGGACGCTCGACGAGCAGAAGGCAGTGGCCGAGGACATCGCCGCGAAGGGCGAGGTATCGCCCGCTTACGCCAAGGCGAGGGCAGCGATGGACGCAGGGACGAAGTTCTCGATGAAGCTGACGGACGGGCAGTCGCTTGAGTACAAGATCATCGGCATCGACCACGATGATTTGGCCGATGGAAGCGGTAAAGCGGGCCTGACGTTCCTCACCACCTCGAGGAATATTTCTTCCAGCGTGAACGCACCAGAAACCAACGTTGGCGGTTGGGAGAAGTCCAAACTCCGCGCGAAGATGAACTCCGGCGAAATCTGGAACCTCATGCCCGCCGACTTCCAGTCCAAGGTGAAATCGGTCAGGAAGCTGACGAACAACGTCGGCGGAACCGACGAGAATGCCGCCGTGAAGGCCACCTCGGACAAGCTGTTCCTGCTCAGCTACTCCGAGATCGTCCCCACCTCCTACTGGGCAGCCGAGTATCCCTGGACTTCCTCCGAGGGTTCCCAGTACAAGGCCTTCAAGGGCAAGGTGACGGAGAACCATTCTGAAAATGCCTGCCTGCAGATTGGCTACCATTGGTGGGAGCGTTCGGTGAGTCCGTTCAGCTCTACGACGAGATACTTCTGTGTCGGCTACAGCGGCAATCCGTCGAATACTGATGGCGCGGCTGGCTTGCTTTGCGTCTGTCCCGCTTGGTGCTTCTAGCTTGTCTAATGCAAGGCCCGTGCGACTCCGCGCGGGCCTTTCTTTTGGCGATTCTCGAACAATTTGAGGTTCATGGCACAGGTAGTCGATTTGAGGAAAAATGGGGCCATACGGCGGCTCTCAGAGCGTCTGCCGCGCTCCCCCGCCATTACCTCTGCTGCGCCCTCGTATAGAGCCCATCCTGCTTGGCGTTTCGTTGCAACAGCCCACTTGTCCACCGATCATGTGGACTACTGGAATAAATACAGCGACACGCTTGTTCGTTATAGTCGCTATATCTGCGTAAATTGCCGCGATAAATACAGCCTGTACTCGACTGTATACCAGCTACGCGTATGTAGATTCATATCGCGTTAATAAATCGGCTCAAGCGCGTGCAAAACGCGCAAGTAGCCACAAATAGCGATTATCGCGTAGGTAGATTTTTGGCACCCTGTTGCTTAATCAAAATTAAGCAATTGCTTAAAACAAAAAAGGTCAGGCACTAGGTGCCTGACCTGCAAACTTCTGGTCGGGACGACTGGATTCGAACCAGCGACCCCTTGACCCCCAGTCAAGTGCGCTACCAAGCTGCGCCACGTCCCGAAGCTTTTGTTTGTTGCTCTGCTCTCGCTCGCAACAGGGAGTATATTAACCCGAAACTTTAGACTTGTGCAAGAACTTTTTTACAAATTTTGAAGCAAGTCCAAAATTGTATCTGCGAGCTGGGGTTTTGTTAGTACGGGAAGTTCTTGCGTACCCGTTGTGCTCACAATCCAGGCCTTGTTGGTGTCGGTCCCAAAGCCCGAATCGGCGCGCGAGACATCGTTGGCGATAATTGCATCGCAACCCTTGCGGGCCAATTTGCGCTCAGCGTACTCGACAACGTTATCAGTCTCGGCCGCAAATCCGATCACGCATCGCTCGCCCTTCTGGCGCGAGAGCTCGGCCAAAATATCGACCGTTTCGACCAGTTCGATGCGATCCAAGCGCTCGTTGGCCTTTTTGAGCTTATGGTCCGCAGGGGCCGCGGGGGTGTAGTCGGCGACGGCAGCCGCGCAAATGGCCGCATCGGCCGTCTGGAAGGCGCTCAGGGCCGCCTGGAGCATCTCTGCGGCGGTCTGCACGCGCACGCACTCCACGCCGCGGGGGATATCGAGCGATGTCGTTCCCAACACGAGCGTGACCTCGGCACCGCGGCGTGCGGCCTCCCCCGCCAGGGCGATGCCCATCTTGCCTGAAGAACGGTTGCCAATGAATCTCACCGGGTCGATCGGTTCGTGCGTGGGGCCGGCGGTAATCACGATGCGCTTGTCTGCCAGGTCCTGAGGCGCGGGGTTGAGCACCTCACAGACAGCCTCGACGATGTCCTGGGGCTCGCTCATGCGGCCTGTGTCCACGTCGCCACAGGCAAGGTAGCCGCTGCCGGGTCCCACCACATGCACGCCTCTGTCGCGCAGCGTGGCCATGTTGGCCTGCGTCGCCGGCGCCTTCCACATGCCATTGTTCATGGCAGGCGCGATCACAATGGGTCGCGGCGTGGCGAGCAGCGTCGTGGAGATAAGGTCATCGGCAATGCCGTTGGCCATCTTAGCGATGATATTGGCCGTCGCGGGCGCTACGACCACCAAGTCGGGCTCCTGCGCCAGCGAGATATGGTGGATGGGGTCGGAAGGGTCGTCGAACAGGCCCACGGCAACGGGCTCGCCCGTAAGCGCGCGGAAGGTGAGCGGCCCCACGAACTCCGTGGCATGCTCGCTCATAACGACCTTGACGCGGGCGCCGCGCTTTTGCAGCAGGCGCACGATATTGCACGACTTATAGGCGGCGATCCCGCCGGTAATGCCCAGCAGGATCGTTTTTCCCTCAAGTTGCATTGAATTGTTGGATGCCGCCGTCATCGCTAGGCTTCCTTGCTCGGGAGTACCAGGAGGCGGTGGCAGTACGGGCAGTGCGTAATCTCGCTACCGTCATGGTTGAGGTCGCTCATGGACGATGCCTGCAGCGCGGTGTGGCAGACCGTGGGGATGTTGCCCTGGATGGTCTCGACGGCCAGCCCGCGGAACTGCTTGAGTAGACGCTCGTAGTCGGTGAGCACGTCGGCCGGCAGCGTAGCGGCAAGCGCGGTGCGCTCCTTAGTGGCGGCGTCAATCTGAGCCTGCAGGTCGGCAGCCTTGGCGCGGGCGGCCTTGGTATCGGCCTTCACGCCCTCCTCGAACTTGGCGATGATGGCCTGCGCGCGGGTCTCGCGGTCGAGCGCCTCTTTGTGGGCGACAACGACATCCTTGCGGGTGTGCTCAATCTTGTCCAGACGTTTGGCCAGGGTGGCGAGTTCATTCTCCAGGTCCTGAACCTCGCGGTAGTCGGAACCGTCAACGTGGCGCTTCTTAGCGGCCTCGATGGCGTTATTGGTCTGGATCTCGGTGGTGTTGAGATCGTCGAGCTCAATATCCAGGTCCTTGCGTTGGGCGTAGAGCTTGGTCATTTCGGCCTTGAGCTTAACGTAGGTCTTGCGCTTGGAAGCGAGCTCCTTGAGCTCCGGCATATTGGCAAGTTCGCTTTTGTTGCGGGCGAGCTCCAAATCGATCTGTTGCAGCTTGAGTAGCGTAGCGCCGGCGCTCATAAGTTCTCTCCTTTTGTCACAGTCCACCATTGGCAAGGGTTCAGTATTTTAATCGCATGACGGGGGTCGGCCCCGGCGTCAACTGCAGAGTTCATCAATATATCAACGAACGGCTCCTCGGAGCGGTCGTGGCCGAGCAAGATCACCGGCAGCCCGCGCAAGGCAAGGTCTTGCGCCACGTGGTAGCCCGCCTCGCCCGTCACGACAACATCTGCGCCCGCGGCGATGGCGAGCTCTCCGAAGTCGCCCAGGGAGCCGCCCAAAATGGCGACGGTGCGGCACGGGCGATCAGCTTTGCCCCACACACGCGGGTCGCTGCCAAAGGCCGTGGCAGCACGGGTGGCAAGATCGCGCAGCGTGCACGGGTCGTTGAGCGTTGCAAGTGCGCCCAGGCCGGTGGCCTCGGGGTCGTCCACGTGCTCCAGTGAGCTCACGGGTGCGGCACCTAGCAGCTTGCTCAGGCAGACACGGGCTTCGTGCGAGCGGTCCAGGTTGGTGTGGAGCGAGATAATGCTCACCCCGCAGCGAGCAGCCTCGTAGAGGGCCGCACTGCACTGGGGTCGTGTGGCATCCGCCGGACAAAAGGCCTCGGGTGCCTTGATGTATATGGGATGATGCGTCAGCAGCACGTTGGCACCGGCATCTTGTGCACGGCGAACATTAGCTTCGGTCGCATCGAGCGCGCAGGCCACGCCGGTAATCTCGGCGGCAGGGTCGCCCACGGAGAGCCCTACATGATCCCAGCCCTCGGCGTCCGTCTTGGGATAGCGCGTCAGCAGAGCGCGCTCAAGGTCGGCGACGATCATGCCGCACCCACGATCGACAGCAGCGCTTGGGCAAAGTCGTCAAGGTCAGCTGGGTTCACGCGGTCATCGAAGGAGATGCGCAGGGCACCCAGCGCCTGCTCGCGACCGATGCCCATCGCGCTCAAAACGTGGCTGGGATCCATGCTACCGCTCGAGCAGGCCGATCCGGCTGAAACCTCAAAGCCGGCGGCATCGAGCTTGACGATAAGTTCCTCGGAGTCCATGCCGTCGACGTAGATCGATACCATGCCGGGCAGACGGTCGGCATGCACATAGTCGCCCATCGTGGCGTGAATGCGAGGATGGGCCGTAAGCGTGGCATAGAGCTTGTCGGAAAGGGTTTGCAGCGTCGCACGCTCCTGGGCCACATGGGGCGCCAGCGTGCGGGCGGCAGCGGCAAAAGCCAGCTGTGTACGCAGGTCCTGCGTGCCCGCGCGACGTCCGGCTTCCTGTCCACCGCCAAAAATGCGGGGGCGCAGTGGCGTGCGGGTCTTAAGGTAGAGAGCGCCGGAAGCCACGGGGCCGCCGATCTTGTGCGCGGCAACGGTCATAGCGTCGACGCCCAGCTCGGTGACATCGAGCGGAATATGCAAGTAGCCCTGGATGGCATCGGTGTGGAACAGGGCGCCTGCGGTATGCGCGGCCGAGGCAAGCTCGCGGATAGGTTGTACCACGCCGGTCTCGTTGTTGGCGGCCATGATGCTTACGAGCGCCACGTCGTCGCCGAGCAGCTCGATGAGCGCGGCAGGTTCAATGTAGCCCGCACGGCAGGGTTGCACCAGATCGACGGTAAAGCCGGCGGCGCGCAGCAGCGGCAGGTTGTCCAGAATCGAATCGTGCTCGATGGCAGATACGATCACACGGTTACGCTTGCGATCGCGCTGACGAGCGCCCTCGGCAAGACCGAGCAGCGCCAGCTGGTTGGCCTCGGTGCCGCCGTTGGTAAGGATGATCTCGGACGGGCGAACGCGTGCGCCAAAGCTGCGGGCGATCTCGCGACGGGCGACTTCCAGGCGTGCGGCGGCCTTGCGGCCAAGTGAGTGCAGCGAGTTGGGGTTGACGCCGGCGAGCTCGCTATCATCGTACTCACGCTGCGCAAGGAGCGCCTCGGCGCGCATGGGCGTCGAGGCGGCATAGTCAAGATTCACGGGTATGCGGTTTTGACCTGCGGTCATAAGGGTTTATGCCTCCTGTGCGGCCTCATTGCCCAGCTTCTGCAGCAGCGCAACCTCGGCGGCGGGATCTTCGGACTTAAAAACGGCGGAGCCGGCTACGAGCACGTTGGCGCCGGCCTTGACGACCTCGGCGATGTTCTTGGAAGAAATACCGCCATCGACCTCGATCAGGGGCGACACGCTGTGACGCTCACACATGGCCGTAAGCTCGTGCAGCTTAGGCAGCGTGCCCGGGATAAAGCTCTGGCCGCCAAAGCCCGGGTTCACACTCATGAGCAGCACCATATCGACGACGTCGATGATGCTCTCGAGCACGCACACGGGGGTGGCGGGGTTGAGCACCACGCCGGCCTTGACGCCGCGCTGCTGCAGATGCGTGAGCGTGCGGTGCAGGTGCGTGGAAGCCTCGTAGTGCACGGTGATCATGTCGGCACCGGCGTCGGCGTACCAATCGACCGTCTCGTCGGGGTTCGACACCATCAGGTGCGCGTCGACCGGCACGTCGGTGGAGCGCTTGACGGCCTTGAGGATGTCAACGCCAAAGGTGAGGTTGCCGGTAAAGTGGCCGTCCATTACGTCGAAGTGCACGTAGTCGGCACCGGCGATCTTGTCGAGTTCGCCCTTGAGGTTGGCCATGTCGGCCGAGAGGACGGACGGAGCGATTTTAATGGAACCCATGGTAGTAGCCTTTCTGCACTAGTCGGTGAGTCCGTAGAACTCTTGGGAGGGTACGCGGTCGGTAAGAATCTCGAGCGCCCTATCCAACGTAACACCGTTGTAGAGCGTTTGCTCCACGGCAAAGGTGAGCGGAATGTCTACGCCCAGTGAACGGGCAAGCTCACTGACGCTGCGGGCCGCGACGGCGCCCTCGACCACCATATGCGTACGTGCCTGGTACTCGTCGAGCGAGACGCCGTGGGCAAACTCGTAGCCAAAGGTGCGGTTGCGCGAATGCTCGGAGGTGCAGGTGGCAATGAGGTCACCCATGCCGGCAAGACCCATGCAGGTCATGGCTTGACCGCCGCGGGCGTGCACCAGACGGCTGATCTCGGCCAGGCCGCGCGTCATGATAAGGGCAAGCGTGTTGTCGCCCGCACCAGAACCGGCGGAAATGCCGCACACGATGGCGATGACGTTTTTCATGGCGCCGCAAACCTCGACGCCGGTCATGTCCTGCGACAGGTAGATGCGGAAGGCCGTGGATAGGAGCAGGTCCTTAAAGGTCTCCCCTACCTGCGGATCTTCGCTGGCGATGACGGCGGCCGAAAGCCCGCCGCGGCAGATCTCCTCGGCATGGTTGGGGCCCGAGAGGGCCGCCACACGCCGCTCGTTGCCGATCTCGCTGGCGATGACCTCGCTCATGAGCAGGCCGGACTCGGGCTCAATGCCCTTGGTAAGGCAGAGCACCGGGGTGTCGGCGGCGATGAAGGGCGCTGCCTGATGGCATACGCTGCGCAGGTGTGTGGAGGGCACGGCAAAGATGATGGCGTCGGCGGCGTCGAGCGCTTGCGCCAGGTCCGTCGTGGCGACGACGTTGCCGGGCAGCTCGTAGTCCACCAGATACCGGGGGTTGCAGTGCTCGCCATTGATGCCGGCGGCCGTCTGCTCGCTATGGGCCCACATGGTCACGCGCTCGGTTCGCGCGGCGGCAAGGCCGGCGACGGCGGTTCCCCAGGAGCCGGAGCCAATCAGCGCAACATTCATGACTCTCTCCTACTTATCGTCGGGCTCGGTGACGCGCTTAGTAAACGAGAGCTTGGACTCCTTACCCGTCATGAGCTTTTTGATGTTCGCACGATGGGCCCACACCACGGTGATGCCGATTAGCGTCATGCAAAACTTAAGTCCCAGGCTGCTGTACGGAAAGACCGCGCAGGCGGCGATGGGAAGACCGATGGCCGCGGCAAGCGAGCCCACCGACACAAACTTGGTGATGGCGACGGCCACGATAAACATGCCCAGCAGCGACAGGCCAATGGGCCAGTACCAGGCGAGGATGACGCCCAGACCAACCGCGATACCCTTGCCGCCATGGAAGTTGAGGTAGGGCGAGAAGATATGGCCCCACACCGCTGCCAGGCAAATGACGCCGAGCATCCAATCGCCGGGGGCTCCGGGCGCCATGATGCTTACGGGGAAGCCATAGCCCACGCCCGCGATGAGCGGACGGGCGATAAGGACACAGATGGCGCCCTTAAGGCAGTCGAGCAGCAGGGTGAGCGCGGCCACCTTGGGGCCGGCCACGCGCAGGGCGTTGGTGGTGCCGATGTTGCCGGAGCCCGCCTTGCGAATGTCGGTGTGGTTGAACACGCGGCCCAAGATCAGGCCAAACGGAATCGCTCCGATAAAGAACGAGACCACGGCGCAGATGGCGGTCAGCAGAATCGGATTATGCATCCTTTTGCTCCTTCTTCCTAAAGAAGAGTCGAATGGGCGTGCCGGCAAAATCGAAGGTCGAGCGCATGCGGTTCTCCACGTAGCGCTGGTAGGTGTCGTTGACCAGGTCGCTGTGGTTGACGAAGAACGTAAACGTCGGCGGGTTGACGCCCGTTTGGGTCACGTAGTGCATGCGCAGGCGACGCTTGCCGTCTACCACGGTGTGGCCAAACTCGCGCAGGTCGGTGAGGAACGTATTGAGGCGCGAGGTGCTGATCTTTTGCGAGCGCGTCTTTTCGGCGGCGTCGACCATCGCCCAGATCTTCTCGACGCTGCGGCCAGTAAGGGCAGAGATGCGCAGGTACTGGGCCCAGGGAGCCATGACGCCCAGACGGCGGTCGATGGTCTCCATGCAGGCCTCGCGCTTACGGTCGTCGTCGAGCAAGTCCCACTTGTTGAGCAGCACAACGATGGCACAGCCGCGCTCGATGGCAAGACCCATGACCTTCTGGTCCTGTTCGGTAACGCCCACGGAGGCGTCGACGACGAGCAGCGCCACGTCGGCGCGGTCGATGGCGCGCAGGCCGCGGACCATCGAGTAGTACTCGATGTTCTCGTACACGGTGCTCTTCTTGCGGATGCCCGCGGTGTCGACCATGCGGTAGTGCTTGCCGTTGCGCTCCACGACGGTGTCGATGGCGTCGCGCGTGGTGCCGGCAATGTTGGACACGATAGAGCGGTCGGCGCCCAGGATGCGGTTGAACAGCGAGGACTTACCGGCGTTGGGGCGGCCGATGATGGCGACGTTCAGCGCATCGGGGAACTCGTCGGCGACCTCGTCCTCTTCCTCCGGAAGCAGGGCCACGATATCGTCGAGCAGGTCGCCCGTGCCATGACCATGCAGGGCCGAGAGCGGCGTGGGCTCACCGATGCCGAGCGAATAGAACTCCCAGATGCTGTCGTTTTCGCGATCGGGGTTGTCGAGCTTGTTCACCAGCAGAAAGACCGGCTTGTCGCAGCGCTTGAGCATGCGGGCGACCGACTCGTCCTCCTCGGTGACGCCGGTGCGGCCATCGACCACAAACAGGATGACGGCGGCTTCCTCGGCGGCGGCGAGCGCCTGGTCGCGGATGGACGTGGCAAAGACGTCGTCGCTCTTGAGCGGCTCGATACCGCCCGTGTCGACGATGGTGAACTCGCGGCCGTTCCAATCGGCCGTGTGATACGAGCGGTCGCGAGTGACGCCGCGAGACTCGTGGACGATGGCGTCCGAGGTCTGGGCCAGGCGGTTAACGAGCGTGGACTTGCCCACGTTGGGGCGTCCGACGACGGCGACGATAGGTTTCATCTGCTCTCCTTTAATGGGTAGGGTCAGCGGAATTAGTAGAGTCGGCAGGCACAATGCCAAGGATGTGCTCCAGGGTATCGAGCAGCTCATGCGGCATGGTCGACACCACATGAACCTCGGCGCCGCGACTGGTAAGGCTTGCGAGTAAATCGTCACGATGATACTCGTCAAGCGTCATGCCGTCAGCGTTGAACATGAGCTTAGGCACAAAGAGCATAACCCCCGACAGATCTTGGGGCAGCTGCTCCAGAATGTCACACGCGACGATGAGGCCGGTCACGTCCACGTTGCCGCCAAAGTAGCGGTTCTTGATGGCTGTGACGGTGCCGCCGAGACCATGCGGCGACTCCAAAAAGCGTGCCACGGTGTCTCGCGCGCTGGCGCCCGAGAGGCACATCAGGTGCTGGCCACGGTCGGCGATGGCCTCGCGGACGCGGGCCAGTCGCTCGGCATCGGTAGTCAGCACGTCGTCGGTCTCGTCCAGATACGAGCGGATCATGCCGATGCCGTCGTAGTACTGCGGATAGCCGTCGTAAAAGTCTGCCTCGGGAGGATCGATGCCGGCGTCCAGATAGAACTCGTCGCTCATCTGGAAGGTGTGGCGGCCAAAGCGTTCGTAGGCACGATCCTGGTAGGGACGGATCATGGCGATGGTCTCGCGCGCTAACTCAGGTTTGTCGCTGTAGGACCAGCTAAAACGGTTTTGATGCTTGGTAAAGCCGAGCGGCACGATGCCAAGGCTGGTGATCTGCTCATGTTCCTCGCAGTAGCGCAGGGTCTTTTCCAGCTCCTCGCCGTCGTTCATGCCGGGGCACAACACAATCTGCGCGTGAATCTCGATGCCGGCGGCCATGATGGCCTCGAGTACGTCCATGCCGCGCTGGGCGTTGCGGCCCATCATGCGGCGGCGGACGTCGGGGCTTACGGCATGGACCGAAACGTTCATGGGGCTCATGTTGCGGTCGATGACGTTTTGCACGTCCTCGTCGGTGAGGTTCGTGAGCGTGACAAAGTTGCCCTGTAAAAAGCTCAGACGGTAGTCATCATCGCGGATGTAGAGCGTGGAGCGTCCGCCCTTGGGCAGCATGGTCATAAAGCAGAACACGCAGGCGTTTACGCAGGTACGCATGCCATCGAAGATGGGGCCATCGAACTCCAGACCCCAGTCCTCGCCGGGAAAGCGATCGAGCTCGACGGGGGTGACGGTGCCGTCGCGCGGATCGAAAACCTCCAGCTCGACGGTGTCGTCGTCGGCCTCCCAGAGCCACACGATCATGTCGGAGAGCGCCTCGCCGTTGACCGTGAGCACGCGCATGCCCGGCTCGATACCCACATCCCACGCGGGCGATTCGGGACGCACGTTCTTTACGAGCGCGCCCTCACCCGGCTCGGGGTCGCGGCTGCGCCCGTAATCGGCCACCTCGGCGGCGTATGCGGGTACGGTCTGGTCCATGGTTAGCGGCAAAGCTCCTTGATGCGCTCGACGGCGCGCTCGATGTGTTCTTGCGGGGTGGAGGCTCCGGCGGTGATGCCGATGTGGTGAGCGTCGGTAAACCACGCGGCTTGGAGCTCAGAAGCTTCCTCGATGTGATACGTGCGCTCGCAGGCGTCTGCGCAAATCTGCGCCAGGCGGCGGGTGTTGCCCGAGTTCTTGCCGCCCACGATGACCATGCAGTCGCAGCGGTTGGCAAGTGTGGCTGCTGCCTGTTGACGCTCACTCGTGGCGGCGCAGATGGTGTTGATCACGCGCAGCTCCTGCACGCGCGGGGTGATAGCAGCCACGACCTCGGCCAAGTTCTGCGCAGTCTGGGTGGTCTGCACAACCAAGCCCACTTTACCCTTGAGCGACAGCGCGTCCGCATCGGCAGCGCAGCTCACGACCTGCGCGTCATCGCCGGCATGGCCCAGGATGCCCTCGACTTCGGGGTGACCCGGCTCGCCCACGACGATCACGCGGTAGCCCTCGCGCACCAGGCGCTCGGCCGCCACATGGACCTTCTTCACGTACGGGCAGGTGGCGTCGACCACAGTAAGGTCACGCTCGCGAGCGGCATCGATCACCTGCGGCACCACGCCGTGAGCGCGGATGATCACGGTGCCCGATGCGGCATCGTCTAGGGTCTCAGCCAGACCGACGCCTGCCTCGGCGAGCTCGCGCACCACGATGGGGTTATGGATGAGCGGACCCAGCGTGTGGACCTGAGCGCTCTCCCCTGCCTGCGGCGCGGCGGCCAATGCCATGTCGAGCGCGCGCTGCACGCCGTAGCAGGTGCCGGCGTGAGCTGCAATCTCGATGGTGGGCGCGGTGGCTTGGTCGGACGCAGTCGCGGCGGTGTTCGTCACGTTCTCGCTCATGGCTAGAACCTGCCCGGATGCTCGGCGCACAGCTCGTCGCGCATCTTATAGACACGGCCCATGGCCTCGGATTCAAACCAGGCCAGGCGCTCCGTGCGCTTAAGCCCGGCCGGTGCATCGGAAAGCGAGACGGCCTTGCCGGCACGAATCCAGCACTTCTTGGGACGCATGAGCTTTTTGCCCGCGGGCGTGATATCGGACCAGCCGCAGATGGCGAGCGGGTTGACGGGCGCCTTGCCCATCTGAGCGATGAGCGCAAAACCGCCGTGGACCTCGGGCTTGATCTCGCGCGAGCGGATGCGCGTGCCCTCGGGAAAAATCAGGACGTCCTCGCCGCGCTGCAGCGCATGCTGGGCGGCGCGCAGGCACTTCATGTCGGCGGTGCCGCGCTCCACGGGAATGCCGCCCACGCGGCTAAAGGCCCAGCGTACGACCTTGCTCTTGGCGAACTCGGACTTAAAGATGGGGCGAATGCGGCGGCCGCCAAAGAACAGCGCCGTCTCCACGGCCAAGAGCTCAGCCATCGAGGTGTGGTTGCAGATGACCACACTGCCGCGGCCGTCCTGGCGCTCAAACAGCAGATCGGCATCTTCGACCTTCCAACGCCACATGAGCTTGGAGAAGGCCCAAAGGATGGCCATGACTACGACGACGGTGCCGCGAATGAGCGCTGGGAACTCTGCGTAGGGGGCGTTGTAATAATCCTCGGGCGTCTGCTTAAACAGGCGCATGGGCTACCTCCTTTGGTTGATGAGGTCCTCGATAATGCGGACGACCTCGTCGATGGTATGGGCGGTGGAGTCGACGTGCACGGCGTCCTCGGCGGGCACGAGCGGGGCGACCTCGCGGCTGCTGTCAAGCTTGTCGCGCTGCTTGAGGGCGTCGAGGGTCTCGTCGACTTCGGCCTCGAGTTGCGCGGGCGTGAGCGGCTGGGCGTCGTTTTGGTGACGCTGCAGCACGCGGCGGCGGGCGCGCTCGCGCGGGTCGGCGGTCAGGAAGACCTTGACCTGTGCGTTAGGGAACACGACGGTTCCGATGTCGCGACCCTCGGCCACGATATCGCGGTCCTCGGCGGCGCGGCGCTGGTGAATGAGCATGGCGGCTCGCACGCCCGGGTAGGCCGAGACCTTGGACACGTTTGCGTCGACCTGCGGGGTACGAATGGCGGCCGAAGCGTCCTTGCCGTCAATGGTCAAACGCGTATCCTCGCCGGTGCCGTTGGTAAAGCGGATCTCGATCTGCTCGGCGAGGGCGTCAATGGCCGCCTCGTCGTCCAGATCGATGCCGCGGTCGAGCGCGGCGAAGGTGACGGCGCGATACATGGCGCCCGTGTCGAGCTTGTTAAAGCCCAGCTGGCGGGCGATCTCCTTGGCGATGGTGGATTTGCCGGAACCGGCGGGGCCGTCGATGGCGACGATCATGCAATACTTCCTTTCGATGGTTGACGTGCTGGTATGGTTCGGGGCGCTGGGGCGCGGCGGGTTGCCTAGCCTGTGTAGCGCTCGCGGTAGGTGTTGCGCTTGGGTGCGGAGCCGTGGCTGCCGTGGTGACGCGTGCGGCTGGCGGGCGTGTCTTGGGGCTTGCCGCCGTTGCTCTTGGCGCTCGCCTGCTTGGGCGGCAAGCCGCCGGCCTTGAGGATCTGCACCTCGCGGTCGGTGAGCTCGCGCCACGAGCCCTTGGCCACGTCCTTGAGCTCCAGGCCGGCAAAGTTGCAGCGGTGCAGGCGGATCACCGGATGGTGGATCTTGCTCAGCATGCGCTTGACCTGGTTCTTGCGTCCCTCGCGGATGATGACCTCCACGGCGGTGGTACCGGGCTTTACGCCTTGCGGAGCCACGGCCTCTGCCTCGCGTGCGGTGATGATGCGGCAGATAGCCGGCTGGCACAGACCGTCGTCGAGCTCGATGCCGCGACGCAGCGGCGTAAGATCGTGGTCGGACAGCTGCCCGTCCACGAGCGCCTGGTAGGTCTTGTAGACGTGCTTGCTGGGGTGCAGTAGATCCTGCGACAGGTCGCCGTCGGTGGTAAAGAGCAAAAGGCCTGTGGTGTCACGGTCCAGGCGGCCCACCGGAAACAGGCTCGGAAATCGGTCGCGCGGGACCAGATCGGCCACGCAAGGGCGTTCCTGCGGGTCGCTCATGGTAGTGAGGTAGCCGGTCGGCTTGTAGAGCATCAGGTACACGGCGCCCTGGTTGAGCTTGACAGGCATGCCGTCGACCTCGATGTGATCGCGTTCGACGTCGACTTTGGTGCCCAGTTCGGTCGCGACCTCGCCGTTAACGGTCACGCGTCCGGCGGTCATCAGGTCCTCCGACCCGCGGCGGCTCGCCACGCCCGCGCGCGCCAAAAAGCGCTGCAGGCGCATGGTGTGCGGGTAGACAGGCTGGGCGTCGGCAGCGGGTACTGCGTTACCCATGGCGCGCGTCTCCCCTACTTCGTTAGTCCTCGTCATGTAAATCCTCCGAGGTCTTGTCGACGACCAGGGTCTCCAAGTCCTCGACTGCCTCAACATCTTCAAGATCGGTATCGAGCAGTTCGCGCTCTTCGTCCAGGTCCTCGGCCTGCTCCTCGAGCGTGGACTGAATGCTGCGGCCGCTCAGGCGCTCGCGGATAAACTGACGCGACTGCTCGTCGGGGGCAAACTGCTCCAGATCGGGCAGATCGCGGGTGGAGCGCAGACCGAACTTTTCCAAGAAGGCGTTGGTCGTGCCGTAGATGATGGCTTGACCGCGCTGGGGGTCGCGTCCGAGCTCGCGCACCAGACCTTTGTCCACGAGCGACGCGATGACGCCGTCGGAATTGACGCCGCGGATACCCTTGACCACCTCGCGCGTCACGGGCTGGTGGTATGCGATGACGGCCAGTGTTTCGAGCGCGGCCTGCGACAGCTTTTGCGTGTCCCAGCTCAACACATAGGCCTCGACCACGTCGTGGTAGGCGGGGTGCGTAAACAGGCGCCAGCCGCCGGCGACCTCACGCAGCTGAAAGCCACGGTTGGCCTCCTCGTACTCAACCTTGAGCTCGGCGAGCAGCGATGCGCACTCGCCGGGGGCGATATCCAGTGCGCCGGCGAGCGCGGGCGCACTCACCGGGTCGCTCGACACCAGCAGCAGCGCCTCGAGGGCGCCTTTGAGGCTGTTTGCCTCCAGCGTTGAAAGGGTTGACATGGTTGCTGCTCCTATTCGGTGAGCTCGGGGCCCTCGCCGGGCACGTATGCCTCGGCGCCCTCGACTCGGTTGATGCAGATGGTTCCGAAGATCTCGTCCTGGCTCAGCGTGAGCGAACCGCGCTTTGCGAGCTCTAACATGGCCAGGAAGGTGACGACGAGTTGCTCGGTGGTGGCGTCGCCGTCCAACAGCTCGCGGAAGGTGCAGGTTTGGTGCGCCATGGTAAAGCGGTCGACTGAGGCCACGGTCAGGTCGAGCGGTACGCGATGCGGCGCCACATGCTCGGCCTCCAGCAGGAAGGTCTGGCGCTTGCCATCCAGGTCGGCACAGATAACGGCCAGGCCGCGCAGGGTGATGCCAGCCAGATAGTCGGGCATGAGCCCTAGGAACTCAGGGTCGGGGCCGGCCACACGCGGATGCATACGGCTTTCGGCCTGCATGCGGGCACCGAGGGCCGCAGCCGCGCCTTTAAACTGCTTGTAGGCAATCAGGCGCTGGATCAGGACCTCGCGCAAGGCGTCGCCGTCGAGCGCGCTGAGTTCCTCGAGGTCTTCGTCGAACTCGTCATCGTCGTCATCGACTTTGCGCGGGGCCTCCTGCGGCACCAGAGAGGCGGCCTTGATGTCCAGAAGGGTTGCCGCGACCAGCAGAAAGTCGCTCGCCACGTCCAGGTCCAGCGCCTCGATGCGCTCCACCTCGGCAAGGTACTGCTCGGCCACCTCGCTGATGGAGATGGCGCCGATATCTACTTTTTGGCGGGTTACCAGCTGCAGCAACAGGTCGAACGGCCCGCTGTAGACCTGAGTCGACACGCGATACGACATCTTCGACCTCCTTTGACGGCGCCTTCGCGGCGCGGTTTGGGTGCATGTTGCGACCGTTTTGCGCGGTCGACCTGTAAGTTTACCTTAGATGCCGGCGATTGCGAAGTTGAGCAGCCACTCGGCCAGCGGATACACGGTAACGTCGAAATAGCGGCCGATCACATCAATGCCAGTCCACATGGGCAGCAGATACAGCACGATGATGAGGATGGGCATGGCGTATTGCTGCAGGTGGTAGTAGTTGTTGAGCGCCTTGCCTTTGAGGAGCGGCACGATGATCGACGAGCCATCGAGCGGCGGGATCGGGATGAGGTTGAAGAATGCGAGTGACAGGTTAACCACGATAAACGTGGCGCCGAAGTTCATGATCTGTGACGCCAGGGCAAAGGAGATGCCGGTGTAGAGGTTGCCGTACGCCACGTGCATGAGTGCCGCGGCAAGGCACGCGAGTGCGATGTTCGACGCGGGGCCGGCCGCGCTCACCAGGACCTCGTCGCGCTTGGGGTGCTTGAGGTTGTTGAGGTAGACGGGCACGGGTTTGGCGAAGGCGAAAACCGGGCCGCCGGCCGCGAGCATGAGCAGCGGCAGGATGATGGTGCCAAACGGGTCGATATGGTTAAGCGGGTTGAGTGACACGCGGCCGCGCGAACGGGCCGTCTTGTCGCCGAGCGCCCAGGCCGCGGCGGCGTGTGCGCTCTCGTGGATCACGATGCCCACGATGACGGCGACGGCGCTGGCGAGCAGGTTCATGAGGTAGCTGCTGGACATAGCGCTCTCCTAGCGGACGCGGCGCGAGGCGCGCGTGAGCAGGTAGTCGATCACAAACAGGATCACGGCGACGATGGCGTAATCCAGGCGGAACACGCCGCCAAAGGGCGACGTGATGACGCCATAGCCGGCGATGGCGCTCGGCAGTGCGCGCGAAAGCTCAACGATAAAGCCTACGATCTGCAGCTTGGCGGTGAGGCCGCTAAAACACAGCAGCACGGTCATCGCGCTCATAAAGATGCCGCAGATGCGACAGGCGACGGCGATGATGCTCATCGCCACGGCAGCGGCCTTACGAGAGTTCACGCGCGGTCTCCTCTTCGATCTGGGTGGAAAGCTCCAGCCATTCGTCCTCGAGCTTGGGTAGCTCTTGCTTAAGGCCGTTATATTCCCCCAGCGCGGCGTTGAACTTGTCTTGATCGGCATAAAGCTCTTCGCTTGCCATCAATTCCATAAGCTCGTCATAGCGGGCGCGCTTTTTGTCGAGCTCCGTCTCGATCTTCTTGAGCTGGTTACGCACGCCCTTGAGCTTTTTGTTGAGCGCAGCGCGGGCTTGGGCCTCGGCGCGCTTTTGCTCCTTGGTCTTTTTGCCCTCGGCAGGCTTGGGGGCGTCGACGGGGGTGTCGGCCTGGGCGGCGCTGGCCTTGGCGGACTTGGTCGTGGCCGGCGCGCTCTCCGTGGACGCCTCGGCGGCGGCGCGGGCTGCGAGGTCCTCGCGCTTGTAGAGGTAGTAGTCGTAGTCGCCGTCGTAGACCGTGACTTGTCCGTCGCGGATGTCGATGACGCGGTTGGCCACTGCGCGCACCAGGTGCTCGTCGTGGCTGATCAGCACGATGGTGCCGGGGAAGTTTTGCAGGGCGTTCTCGAGCATGTCCACCGAGTCGATGTCTAGGTGGTTGGTGGGCTCGTCCAGGCACAGGAGCGCCTCGGGGGCCACGAGCATCTTGGCCAGGGCCAGACGCGCTTTTTCGCCGCCGGAGAGGACGCGAACCTGCTTCTCGATTGCGTCGTTGTCGCTAAACAGGAAGGCGCCCAGCAGGCTGCGCTGCTGCGGCACGGTCCACTTGGGCGTGACGGTGTCAATCTCTTGCAGGACGGTATTGGACTCGGTCATGCCCTCGAGTGCGTGCTGGGCGTAGTAGGCTACGCCTACGTTGGTGCCCAGGTCCCGGGTGCCGGTGGTGGGCGGCTCCAGTCCGGCGATGATCTTCATGAGCGTGGACTTGCCGGCGCCGTTGGGGCCGACGAGTGCCACGTGCTCGCCGCGGTAGAGCTTGAGCTCGATGTCGCTGTAGATGTGCTTGTTGCCGTAGGACTTGGCCACGCCCTCGAGCCCCACGACCATGTCGCCGGAGCGCGGCGGGTCGGGGAACTTAAAGTCGATGTGCTTGTGGCCCTCGGGTAGGATGACAAGCTCCTTTTTGATCTGCTCGATCTTGCGGATGCGCTCCTGAGCCTGGGCAGCCTTGGTGGGCTTGTAGCGGAACTTGTCAACGAAGACCTGCATATGGGCGATGTCGCGCTCCTGGGCGGCGCGCTTGGCGCGCATCTGCTCCAGGTTGTCCTCGCGCTGCTTGAGGTAGCTACTGTAGTTGCCGGTGTAGGTGGTCACGCGGCGGTTTTCGAGAGCGGCGACATGGTCGACGCAGGCGTCCATGAAAGCGCGGTCGTGGCTGACGATGAGCACGGCGCCATCGTAGTTGGCGATAAAGCCGCGCAGCCACTGGACGCTTTCGAGGTCCAGGTGGTTGGTGGGCTCGTCCAGAAGCAGCAGGTCGGGGTGACGCAGGAAGAGCTTGGCCAGCGCGATGCGCATCTGCCAGCCGCCCGAGAACTCGGAGCACGGGCGCTCAAAGTCGGTGACCTTAAAGCCAAGGCCGGACAGGATCTTGCGGGCGTTGCTCTCGAGCTCGTAGCCGCCCAGGTGCTCAAAGCGGTCCTGGACCTGGCCGTACTCGTTAAGGAGCGCGTCAACGTCCTTGCCCTGTTCGGAGAGCTCAGTGATCTGGGCCTGCAGCTCGTTGGCGCGCTCGCCCATGCGGCGGATTTCCTTGGCGGCGGCCATGACCTCAGCGAGGATGGTGGTGTCCTTTTGTTCCAGATTAGTTTCCTGCTCTAGGTAGCCCACCTGGCAGTCCTTTGCGTACTGGACCTGGCCGGAGTCGGGACTGTCGATGCCCATGATGATTTTGAGCATGGTGGTTTTGCCGGCGCCGTTGGGGCCCACGAGCGCGAAGCGCTCGCCGGGGTTGATCTGGAAGGACGCGCCGCTAAAGAGGACGCGTGCGCCGAAGCTTTTTTCGATCTTGTCGACCAGGAGGATCATGGTGCCGCCTTTGACCTTGTGTGCCAATATGAAAAAAGGCCCCAACTTGCGTTGGAGCCTCATTCAATGCTCGGGTGGAGACGAGGGGGATCGAACCCCTGACCTCTTGACTGCCAGTCAAGCGCTCTCCCAGCTGAGCTACGCCCCCGTGCGAAAAAGTACTATACGGGAACTCGGACCACGATGCAAGGACAATTTTGGAAAAATTTTCGCGAGTGTCGGCGCGCACGGGACCGCGCCAGCCCGCGGGGCGCCTGGCCCCCGCACGGCCCGTACGCCGGCCGACTTGGCGCGTGGAACACGACGCGCCCCGTTCAACAGGGTTTTCCGTGCGCCGCCAGTCCCATTATCGGGTCCGATTGCGAAGCGCCCCTCCCCAGCGCCTCAGAACCATGCCGGTTTACTACGATAAATCAGGAATGTCCAACCGCGCACGCCTTTTCGTGCAACCGGCGGGCTACCTACCTGCGGTTTTGCAAACGGAGAACACACGGTGCTCGGGGGTCGCCGATTCGTCGTAGTAAACCTGCATGGTTTTGAAATGGCATCAGGTTGATTTCACGCAAAAGTGTGTTGGAGCCCTGAATTAAAGGCCTTAAATTTTTAGATCGCGTCTTTTCTGCGACGCGCCTAGAATTGCTGTTGGTTAGCATCGGACTTGATCTTGCGTTGTGCGACTTGCTCGTGCATGGTAGTATTTCACGTCGTGAAGCGAAGAAATTAGGTCTGAGTTGCCTTTGTTAGAATTGCATTCACCGTTCATAAGGGCTCTTGGCGCAACGGTTAGCGCAGGGGACTCATAATCCCTGGGTTCTGGGTTCGAATCCCGGAGGGCCCACCAGAGAGTTTTAAGGCCGGGCATTACGCCTGGCCTCTTTGTTATTGGCGCTGCGGACTAGCTTTGCCATCCACAGACGTAAAGTTATTAACATTCATATTCATGATTAACAATGGATATGTAGCCAAGATGCTGCCCAGCCAACAGATGTGTAAATCGATTGATATGAAAATAGGCCCCAACTTGCGTTGGAGCCTCATTCAATGCTCGGGTGGAGACGAGGGGGATCGAACCCCTGACCTCTTGACTGCCAGTCAAGCGCTCTCCCAGCTGAGCTACGCCCCCGTGCGAAGAAGTACTATACGGTAACTCCCCAGCCGATGCAAGGACAATTTTGAACAATTTTGCGGCGCGTGGAACGGGTGTGGGGCCGAAAGGACCCACGATGCCCGATCCATCCTGTCGCTTCAAAAACAGATCGGTTTACTACGCTGATTCCCGGATTTCCGACCTCTCGCTTACTTTCGCATAACGGGTAGGCGATCTACCTGCGGTTTTACGAGCGGCGAATTCGGTGTGCTCAGCCACCCTCAATCCAACGTAGTAAACCGGCATGGTTTTAAAATGGCACTTAATTACTAACAGCATATAAAGTATTAAAATTGCTCACATTGAAATTATTACTTACCAATACCAAGCCAATTGCACAGAACGTTGGCCCGCAATCTGGTTTCAGCGCATCTCATCGCCTCGGTTTTTGGTTTGTAGCACAACTCCAATCGCTCACACACACTGTGAATGATGGCATCAAGCTGATCGTGATCATTGAGCATGTCATGGGTTACAAGAAATACGTCGTATCCCATGCTTTGCAATGCTGTCATTCGGGTGGCATCGTGGTCAAGCACAGCGCCCGATCCATGAATAACCTCACCTTGAAGTTCGATAATCACGGCCTTCATTGTTATTGGGTTTACGATGACGATATCGCCGTAACAGATTTTCTGACCTGCGATTATCCGAGCTGAATTTGACAGCGGTGTTAGGTCGTTGACGAATATGTTTTTAAACTCCGCTCCGCCGGCACGCCTCGGATGACTTAGCAACATGATTCCAGCAACTTCTAGCGGGGATGCAGCAATACACATTACCTGCTGTGCGGCTTCGCAGAATTGCTTTCCCCACATCTCGCCCTTAACCTTCGCCGCAAATCTATGTAATTCTTCTATTTCAATAAGAGGCCTTCTCATCCAAAGCGATGTGCCCTTTCCGTTAGTTTTATTTCCGAATCCGTCATCCCGCTGTCCACTTTGATCATTCTCGCTGTCCTTCTGGTGCACCCGAGCATAGACTCGCTTCCATGGGGCCTCGTCTTGGGTTTCGTCTAGTTCAAACAGACTTTCTGTGGTGTACTGCTCTTCTTCTGATTTTGCCTGCTCAAGTGCCATGTCAACCGCGGGCGATGGTTTAAAAACCGAGAACCATCCGCAAAATTCGTACATAGCCAGAACCAGATCGCATGAAGAAACGCTTCGAGTCATGGTGAATAGCGTATTAAGAGGGTCTGTGACGCTAAAGCCCATGCCCGTGTCGATGGAAACCTTCTCCGTATAGGCGTTGTTCCATCGGATGGTCCGTCTTGTCTTGGAATGCAGGTTGCTTCGTGTTGATGCTGCTGTGATGACTGGCGTCTTGAGAACTTCGGTTACAAAAGGGGCTTGGGATAGAGCTCGCCAGCCATCTTCGGAGCTAGGTAAGCGCGGGTAGAGGTCGCGCACCTGCGGTGGGCAGCGCCAATAGTGGAATGCAGTGTTTGCGCAGACGATTTCGTCCATTTGCGCCTCCCCTGGTTTCGGCCGCGGGCCGTGCGGATTGCGGGCATGGCCGATTATCTACTGGGGCATCATGCGGGTAAGTACGGGAAGCTGACCAAACACTGACCAAAAGCTTGACGCAATTCGTTGAAAAGCCGCCATAGGCATGAACGAGCTGGTACAAGCTGTGAGCCAGCGGTCTCTGTCTCCACAATTGCACATAGATTACGCAGGGAATTCAATGAATGAACGCAGACGAATTTTTCAAAACGCGCAATGACGACACCTAAGGTGAACTGCGTAACATATAACGCCTTAGGTAACTTCGCTTCGATTTTAGTGTCAAAAAGAAAAAGGCCAGAGGCTTAACACCTCTGACCTGAGCTTTAGATGGTGGGCGATACAAGATTCGAACTTGTGACCCCATCCGTGTGAAGGATATGCTCTACCCCTGAGCCAATCGCCCGTCGCCTTTCGGCAAAAGAGATACTAACATAGCCGTGCGCGGTTTACCAAGAACTTTTTGCCCTCGATTATAAATTCGTGCGCGTAAGTCAAGCCAAAGCAGCCAAGTCACCCAACAAACCAGCAGGTAAAAAGCCCTTTATCGCTTTATCCACGAGGTCTCGGGCCGGCAAATAAGTCGCGCGGTGTTGTAGGCCATGTCGAGCGTAAGGCAGGTGCGCGCGGCATAGAAGCCATCCTCGTGCTGGATGGCTAGCGCCAGCTCGGGCTTGTTGACGGTCAGGTACAGCGGCAGCAGTAGCTAGATCCGGCCGCCGTAGAACTGCGCACCCGCTAGCACGGACTCGACGCGTCCGAGCTTGAGCGCAGCCCGGTCCACTGCGGCGTCGGTCGTATAACAGCGTCCGATCGTCATGAGCATGCTATGCAGGCTCATGACGGCCGCGGCCATGGTCCCGAGCGATCTAGAATCATCGAGCACCAACGACGCGACCGCCATCATGAGTTCTCCAAGAGCCTGAGTGCGTTGGGCATGTCCGCAATAGTTGACTGAATGGCTTCGTCGATCAAGGCGATGCTGTCCAGATCATCGGGTAAAGTACGGGGTGCTTTCGGCACGATAGGGTCGGTTGCGTCTGCTGTACAGTTGTCAAAAGTCATGCTTTCAGGATAATTGCTGCAACAACTATCAGGGCATGTCGTTGCATTTAACGTTTTCATCACGCCGTCCTTCTGCTGACTGAATACGAGCGTTTAACCCGGGCATTTCGACCATGCAACCTAAATTGATATTCTTGAGGCAATCAATCATCGCTGTCCAAGCGTCTAGATGTCAGGTCGAAAACCTTGACCTTGTCCCTTGCGCCTATTGCGATGATTTGAACTACTTCGACGTGCCCGTCGCGGATGCGATAAATTACGCGAATGCCATCAGTACGAAACTTAAGTTCCCTACAACCTGCAAGAAGACCCGAAAGCGGCTTGCCAATTTCATCGGCCCGAAGTGCAAGGCGCGCAATACCTTTGTCCGCCATAGCGCGAACCGAGCCATCGAGTGACAGATACTCTTTCTCGGCAGTCTTGTCGTAAAACTCAACCTTAAACCTAGCCACGCTCACTCGAACAGCTCCTCGTCGGAAATGGGATCGGTTGCCTCGGCTTCTAGCATGGCCTCGAACCTCTCACGTCCCACGGTATCGGAGAACGGAATGCCCTTGCGATTCGAATCAGTGTCGCCCTGCGCGAGCCTTGCAGCGGCTATAGCGTGCAGGCGCTCCTCTCGGAGCTGTTCGAGTTCGACCGCCATCGCTTCGAACTCGTCGAAGCCAACGATAACAGTATCGATGCCATCGTTCCTGTCTGAGACAAATTGCGGTTCTCTTCGAGCGCGACGTCTCGCTTCGCCAAAATTTTTGCTTGCCTGCGTCGAAGTCAGCACCTGTTCGCGTCCGAAAACGAGTTTCTTGTCTATCACGGCAACCATAGCAACCTCCTTTAAAATCTGTCTCTAATACGTATTATTGTTTAATTTAAATACGTACGTAAAGGAAAGTTAAACAGCAATATTCTTACTATTGATTGTTTCGGACGAACAGGGTTTCGAATCGTACTCCAGAGCAACCGGTTGCCTGACAGGGTCTTCGATGGCGCAGTTTAGGGTCTTTGCGAGCGCCAATGCCGAAGAGAGCGAGGCACGGCGTAGGTCGAGTCGGATCTGCTCGTAGAGCTGTATAGCGCGAAGTAAACCCCCGATTGGGTGGCGAGCTATTTTTGCGTTAGACCGGCTGGGCTTTCCCGTGGCTATTAACGCATCCCCATCGCGGATGGCCTTTAGGTTCTCAACGTTGAGTACAACGGGAGGATCAGATAGCAGGATGATATTCGCAAACTCATCGTCCCGCACATGTTGCTTCATAGATGCGCACCTCATCTTGCTTGATACTTTTGCGGAAGGGCAGGCGCATGTGCTCTGGTGGGTTGGTGACGATATCAACCTTTCGCCCAAGTTCCCTCTCGAGCTCATGGGAGAGTTCGTAAAGCGTGCCGAACGTCATGGTGTTGCCGCAGACTAGGCGCAAGTCAATATCGCTATTGGGCGTTTGCTCGCCTCGGGCAAACGAGCCAAATAAATAGGCTTCTCTGACGTCGTATTGAGCCAGCACGCGGGATACCGCGGATGATATGTAATCAAATGAAATCATGTCTCAATTGGGCGATTAACAGTAGAACGTCCGAGGGCCAGCGTCGAAACCGCCGGTCTGGCTTTTTGCCGTTCTGCAAGCTCGAAGATAAACGGAGCGTTTGATCTAACGAACTCGGTCAAAAAAATCCAGATCGTCGGCAGTAAATCCCTCGAAGTTGAACCACTTGACCGTAGGCAAGTAGCATTCAACGTGGTCAAAGCTAAAATCAACCGGACGCTCGACGGCTACACGAACGGCCCCGTCATCTCTTGTCTCTGAGTAGGCAAACTGAGTGCCGTCATTAAGCTGAACATAGCTCCATAACATGACTATCTCCTTAGTGTTTATATCCGAGTATTAAGAGCAGACTAGATGGTTTGGATGTTCTTTTTAGAAGGAGTTTGTCAAAAAGACATTTTTAGAATTCATGCAGACTCTCCGAAAAAGAAAATGCCTCCAACCCAAAGAGATTGAAGGCATCTTCTCAGTGGGCTTTCTTTTGATTCCGTTGGTCACGCCCTACGACCAATTTCTGATTTTAAGTATGTTCAGGTAATGAAGGAAATGAGTGAGATTTCGAAAATGAGTTTGGCAGAATTAGGCAGAGTCAAATAACGAATGCCTCGTGTTATTTCTTACCCTTTGTTCGGAAGCAGAAGCTTGGTATATATCTGGAAGACAGTAAGAAGAAATAGGTCTTCCATGGTCTCGATTCTCTCGCCATCGAAACCGCCGGGGCACCCGTAGTACCTATTGTTGGCCTCGTCACCAGAGCCGTAGGTTGCCGCGTAGAATGCAGCGGTCGACGCGAATCGGCAGGCCTCTATCTCGAGGCTCGATTCGAATTGATAGTCATTTTTTAGATAGGAAATGGGGGCGAAGGAAGCGCCCCTCGATTCGAAGGCCTCGGAAAGGACCTTACGGATAAGGTAATCGTACCCCGGGGTACAGCTATCAGGGGGCAGGAACGAAGAGTCCAGGCACTCGGGAAGAAGGTTAACCCGAGGTTCTGGCAGTCTCTCCCCCGCATACCTTTCGAGGCTGTGAAGCACGTATTTCCCATCATCATAAAGAACAGATTCATCTTTTGGGAAGCGGTCACGGAGGACGGCTTCGACTGCGGCGATGCAACGGACGAACAGGTCATCCTCTCCCCTGACCCGCAAGTCAAGACTGCAGTATTTAAGAATCAGATTCTGCACCTCCGGCACTAGGCAGCAGAATTCCCAATACATCTTACGTGAATAATGGAAAAGATCATTGTGCATGGCGGCAACGGCGCAAAGCGGAATCAGGCCTCTGTCGGCGTAATGCTTCGAGATGAACTCAATCGCTCGTGCCTTATTCCCTTCGGCGTGCCTACGCTCATCCCTCTCGTCCTGACGACGTTCGAATACTTCCATGCGCTTGCTCTGATATATTTGTATAAAGGCGATAACAATTGTCGCAGCTAAAGAAGATACCGAGCATATAAATTCAGGCATCGTGCTTCTCTCCAATAGAATTCTTACACAAAATCCAGTAATCACGCGATCCAATTATTGAGCATTTTTACGCATAGGGCGTTTGCTTTGATCGGAGCCATTTCATTATGAGCTTGTGCGAGTCTAACGGAATATTGGTGAGCTTATGAGGCTGGTTAGATCAGGCCATCTTTCGTCGACGAATCGGCGTCATCTGACAATGCAAGAGGAGAACGTTGATACATATACACCATCGTTTAAGCTCACTGGATTAGTTCTTGATAAGATGCGAAGAATAGCAGCAAGGAGATGATTGTATGGTTCGGCGAATCTCTAAATCGGAAATTGCCGGCGTACTTGAGCAGTGGCGTGTCGGGTCATTAATCAAATTTGTGACGCAGAGAGTTTATGCGGAACAACTTATCCAGGGAATCCCCTACCTGCAGGCGATTGATGAATTTAGATCAAAAGAGGCGGGAGATGGAAGGTCTGATGCCTACGAGGGTCTCCTTACAAGTTTTATGTCTGTTGGTTCAAGTCGTGCAATTTACTGCATGACGGCACTTGAAGATTCGAATTATCAATTCTTCCTACAGAGTAAGGATGGGCGGCGCATTAGAGACGAATTTTCAAATAGAGGCGCTGCAGTTTTGATTAAGGATCCTGTCGAGTTTTTGCTTCGATTTCAGGAAGCGGAACCTGAAGGTATCAATTTTGGACTGGTTTCTTATGACGGAGACATATTTGAGCCCAAGGTGGCGTTATCCAACTTTAAGCAGGCAGCCAGTGAAGTTACTTTCCACAAGAATCGTGCATATGAATATCAACATGAGTTTCGAATCGTCACTGGCCACGACTGCGATATCGACTTTAAACAGGAGGACAGGGATGGTGTAACGCACAACGTGTTCAACGGTTACATTCCCTATCAGGGTTTGAGACTTGGCTCCCTTGATGACATTGCTGAATTGCTTACCTTTCAGTGAGCGTCTATCGACAACGTTAAAAGGCGCGAGTTGAATTATGTATAACTTATAAGGGCGGAGGATCCAGCATGAGCAAGAACAAAAGCGACCAGAACGCGCACGAAGAGCAAGTGTTCAATGATGTTCTTAATCTATCAATGGCCTCGGGTGGTTACAAGAAGAAAGCTGCCTTGAAGGTGAGTGGATCTATTAACGCAGGCAGCGAGTGCCCTGATATTGTTATTACCCGCGAAAATGGATCCATTGTTGGTTTGGAGCATTTTAGAATCGACCATAACATCAAACATGGTCGAAACGCTCAATCAAAATCTGCTGAGCTCACATCGGTAATGAAAGCTGACTATGAAAAGCTGGTGCCAAGGCTAAAAGCCGACGACGTATCGTCGGAGGAAATGGCGAGTTTAGTCGCAAACTATGTCTCAGTGGCCAAATATCATCAAAGCTGTGCATGTTGCGATGATTTGACGCGCTCCCTTGATGCTCGATTGTTTGGTGGAAAAACAGGTCATGCTCGCAAATTACCTAAATACCGCAATCACCTTACTGAACTTAGCGGTGATGGTGGACGCATTGAATTGGGCTATTTAATTGAAATTCATTCAGATTTTCAGGGATTATTCATTCACGATGGAACAAGAGTGGCCCGCCTCGACAGTGGACAATGCCCACTTTATGCGGAAATTTACGATCTCCTTTTCAAGGCATCTTGCGAGGTCGATTGGATCCTAATAGGTTTTTACCCATGCCTGACTGACCAGATTGCGAATGCCGCCATCATAGATTGTCGTAACAATATGTTTAAGGAGAGCTGCCGCAGGCAGCGTCTTAAAAGAACGGAATATTTAGGTCTAGGTAAAACGGAACCCTTTCTCAAACAAAGCAGAGTCGGAGAAACAGAAATTGAGCTTTGCGCAGATAAGGTAAATATCAAAATCGAAAACCCCGCTGAAGGGATTTCCCCTGAGCTCCTATTTTGCACTGCGATAAATGATGCTGCAAGAGCATTAAATCTTGATAGAAGCGGCGAAACGTATACAACAACTATTTCTGTTCAACTGATTTACGAACTCGTGCGGATGAGGAGTAAGAAGATACGAGGCATCGTAAGAATCTATGACGTTATGCGGCTGCTTGCAGAGATTGAGCCAGCTATGTTGAAAAGGGAAATTGACAGTTTTGGTGAACGGTATAACATTTCCGAAACACCAGACTTTTGCTTATAGACAATCCGTGATGTCACTAAGAAGCCAGCTCACACAGCCCACCAATGAGCCCGGTTTAATATTTGCCCGCTTTAGCACCGCCGAATATTGCGAGGCAACTCTGCTGGTCTTTCACTTGGGCACCAAGGTCGACATAGATCCCGGTGCCCTTTCGTTGCCCTCAGTCCAATCTGCGACAATATTGATTGATTGTCTCACTCATGTGGATCTGGGTCGCATGTCACGATTCAGCCCATGGTCGCGTCCATATGGCCTCTGCCTTCGATAATTGGGCGCCTATAAACAAACAAGCAAATAGCTATACCTTGTGGATGTCCCTTTCTTCCAAATGGTAGCTATTTCAGCAGCGATATGCGGCGGCCAAGAGCACTGTCCCCAGTAGGAAAAGCGCTACGGACGCGACGACCCAGTTGTTGTCGCCGGTCTTGGGGAGTGCCGCTGTTGTCACAGTGGCAGCCTTGGGCTTGAGGACTTTGACGACTGTGGTCTTGGTTACTGTCGTTGTTGTCTTGGTTGTTGTGGCCGCGGGTCTCATCGAGGGATTTGCCGTGGGCACTGTGGTGGGCTCTCCAGCGGCGGGGCTTGCATCGGCGGGGGGGCTTGTCCGCGCTATCGCCAGTCACCTCGCCCCTGTCGGTCTCCCCCGCCGGAGGCGTGGCGACATCGGGCACAACCACCACATGCGGTGCCATCGCACCGGAGGCATCCAACACGCCGCTAGCACCAAAGGCCCCGTCGGCAGGCGTCACAAACCGTGCGGACACAAGCGACCCGCCCGTGCACGCTACGCCGCTATCGGCACCGGTCGCATCGAGCCGCGAGGCGTCGACGGAAAGCCGGCAGCCAACCGCACCGTCGCCAAGGCCCGCGTCCTGCAGATACACGCCGTAGGCGCGCACGCCCGCTCCGTACCCGGCGCCCGCGGCAACGACGCGCCCGCCGCCGCGCACGGCCATGTCGCCGGCGATCACACCGGCGACCGCCTCGTCCGTGATATCGGCCCCGTCTGCCCGGGCATCGACGGTGCATCCGTCCACCACGAGCGCCTGCGAGACGTGGATCCCGCACTGCGAGCCCGTCGCCGTCAGGGTCCCGGCGCCGCGAAGCGTCAGGTTGCCCCACACCTCCATGCCGCACAGCGTGATGTCCGCATCGGGCGCATGCGACTCCGTCACGGAGTTCTGCCCGGCAAGCGTCAGCACCAGGTCGCCGTCGGCGCCGATGGCCCCACCCGCGTAGCCGTCAAGCTCCAGGTGGTCGGCATCGGTCCAGGCCCAGCCGGGGCCCGACACGCCCGGCACGCAGTACGTCGCGCCCGCAATGATGAGGCTCTCCGCGCC
>CATWVA010000006.1 GCA_958354105.1 uncultured Collinsella sp. | reverse complement strand
AAAGACGCGCAGCGGCTTGAGCGGCGACACGCGCATCACGGTGACGGCGACGGCCAGCACCATGGCGATGGCAAACGACTCAAGCGTCATGCCCCAGGTTGCTAGCAGCGCGTCGATATAGTTCTGGCCATAGAGCGACCAGAGCTCGGAGAGACTCATGCGGACCTCCCGCCGGTAAGGAAAGGGGCTCCCGTGTGTACGGAAGCCCCGACAACTCAGTGAGGAAACAGTTTAGCGCAATAAAGCGCATCGTGCGTTTCCGTATGGTTTCGTAGCGGCCGTTACTAGGCTCGCTGCCTAGGCGCCGATCTCGGGCAGCTCGGGAACATTGGTGTCGCCCGTACGGTCGCCAATGCAGATCTGCCACAGCTCGGTCCAGGTGCCGTCATCCTCGATCTTCTTAAGGAAGTCGTTGACAAAGGCGACACCGTCGGAATCGAGCGGCAGGCCGATGCCGTAGGGCTCCTTGCTGCCGAAGGGCTTGCCGGCAATCTTGTACTTGCCGGGCTCGCGGACCAGGGCGCTCTGCTGCATGTTGTTGTCGATGACGTAGGCATCGACGCGGCCCTGCTGGAGTGCCTGACGTGCCTCCTCGTCGGTCTTGAACTCCTGCTGGCTGGCCTTGGGGGCGAACTCCTCCAGGATGGCGGGGCCGTTGGAGCCGGACTGGACGGCGACGTTCTTGTCGGCCAGGTCGTCGACGCCCTTGATGTCGTCGTTGTCGGCGAGCACCAGGATAGCCTGCTGGGTGTAGTAGTAGGGACCGGCGAAGGAGACGAGCTTCTTGCGCTCATCGGTGATGGTGTAGGTGGCAAAGACGGCGTCAACCTGGCCGTTCTGCAGGACGGACTCGCGCGTGTCCGAGGTCACCTGGGTGATCTCGACCTTGTTCTCGCCCAGGATGTAGTTGGACAGGAGCTGTGCGATACCGGCGTCGAAGCCGCGGGTCTGACCGTCTTTCTCGTTGAGGAGGGAGAAAAGTGTGGAGGTCTGAACGCCACCGATCTTAAAGACACCGGCGTCCTTGACGGCCGTGGCCCAGGTGCTGGCGGCGATGGCGTCGTCATCGGCCTTGGGGCCGTTGTCGACGAGTTTGTCGAATGCCTTGGCATCGAGTATGGTGGAAGCCTCGGTATCTTCGGAGCTCTTGGAGGAGCCGGCGGCGGAACCCTTGTCGGCTTCGGCGCTGGTGTCGGAGCAGCCGGCAAGACCAAGGCCGGCGACGGTTGCGAAGGTGGCGGCGACGAAGCCGCGGCGGTCGAGAACGACCTGCTGGGAGAGGTTTTTGCTCATGGTAGAACACCTTTCTCAATAAAATCCCTAGCGGTTGAGTAGAGTTATACCCTATCGCGCTCAAATGGGTCAACACGAAATAACTCAGAAACATACTTACCTTATGGGTTATTCTACCTACCAAAAGGGACAGGCACCTTTGTGGCGGTTCTGGCCGATGCAGCGGCATGCCTTGCTGTTTTGTCTCGATCTGTAACATCTGCAGCCATTTTTGCCGAGCAACTGTTACAGATTGAGATTTTCTCTTCAGGGGAATTCGAATGTCTCAATCTGTAACATCTGGACGGCCAAAAGGTCCCTATCTGTTACAGATTGAGACAAAGGTCTGGGACTAAGATGTCTTATCTCGATCTGTAACAGTTAGACGGGAATTCGGGCCATAGATGTTACAGATTGAGATAATCGCGCCGCGAAAATAAAAACCTCCGCAGGGATGCTTCCCTTTGCGGAGGTTTTTTACTCGTTAAGTAGTCTCACGGCTTCGGCGGCCATGTTCTCGACCGTCATGCCGTTCTGAGCGAGCAGCTCGTTGGGGTCGTAGCGGTCGGGGAAGCCCTTGGCGATGCCGAAGGTGCGCGTGCGCACAGGCGTGCAGGCCAGATAGCACGCGACGCGCTCGCCCCAGCCACCGTCCAAGATGCCGTCCTCGAGGGTGACGACAACGCGATGCTCAGCGGCAAGACTGTCGAGGAACTCGCGGTCAAGCTCGGTTGCAAAGCGCGGGTTGACGAGCGTCGCCTCGATACCGTACTCGGCAGCCAAGCGGTTTGCCACGCGCTCGCCCAGCTCAAAGAAATCGCCAAGCGCGAGCACGGCCACGTCGCGACCCTGACGCACCACGTTGTAGCGAACGGCGCTGTAGTCGGTGTCTTCGGCGGGCGCCAGGTCGGGGCGGCTTACCAAGCCGATGCCCGGTACGCGGATTGCCACGGGATGCTCGCGGTGGTCGAGCGACCAGCTCAGCATGGATAGGTATTCCTCCATGCAGGAAGGCGCCAGGTAACGCATATTGGGGAGAGCGCCCAGCATAGAAATATCAAAGAACGAAAGATGCGTCTCGGATGTGGTGCCAAAGATCGATGCGCCAAACACCAGGATGGTTGCGGGGACATCGTTGAGGCACAGGTCGTGCCACAGCTCGTCGTAGGCGCGCTGCAAAAACGTGCCGTACACACCAAAGACTGGCTTGGCACCCGAGCGCGCAAGCGCGGTGGCAAAGGTCACGGCGTGCTCCTCGGCAATGCCCACATCGACGAACTGTTTGTCGGCGGCGGCGCGAAGCTCGGGTGTAAAGCCCATGATGTAGGGCGTGGCGGCCGTGATGCCCACGACTTGCGGATCGCGCTCGATGGCGGCGCTGAGCGCCTCGCCCGTAATGTCGGCATAGGTGCGCGGCGCAGGCTCGCTCGGATGGCCCGGGCAGAGCTTGCGCCCAGTCGCCATGTCAAACGGACCCACGTGATGCCAGCGCTCGGGGTCACTCTGGGCTGGCTCAAAGCCCTTGCCCTTGGCGGTGGAGACGTGCAGCACGATGGGATGATCGATATTGCACAGTCCCTGCAGCGTGTCGACCAGGGCCAACACATCGTTGCCGGCGTCCAGATAGCGGTAGTCGAGCCCCATCGCGCGGAAAACGTTGCGCTCACAGGTGCCGTTGCTGGCGCGCAGCTCGGCCAGATTGCGATACAAGCCACCGTGGTTCTCGGCAATGGACTGGTCGTTATCGTTGACGATGATGATCAGGTTGCTATCGAGTTCGGCGGCATTGTTAAAGCCTTCAAACGCCAGGCCGCCCGAAAGCGAGCCGTCGCCAATGATGGTGATGACGTTGTACGTATCGCCCGCCAGGTCACGAGCGTGCGCCAGGCCGCAGCCCAGGCTCACCGACGTGGAGGTATGGCCCATGGCGAACAGGTCGTGCTCGGACTCGTCGGGATTGGCAAAGCCAGAAGCCTCACCATAACGCTCCGGATCGATATAAGTGTACGCGCGCCCGGTCAGCGCCTTGTGGGCGTAGGTCTGGTGCGAAACGTCAAAGACAATCTTGTCGATGGGGGAGTTAAATACGCGATGAAGCGCAACCGTAAGCTCAACGACGCCCAAGTTGGGGGCAACGTGCCCGCCGACGGCGGCGGAGCTTTCGAGGATGGCGTGGCGAATCTCGCCGCAGAGCTGCGGGAGCTCGGCGCGATTAAGAGCCTTGACGTCCTCGGGCGTTGTCGTTTGCGTAAGCAGCATCGTTGTGGGTTACTCCATGCGAATCGAGCGCCGGCGCTCCCTCGGCCGGCACAATTGCACAAGACAGTCTCGCACATTTTGGCGTTTGATATGTGACGGCGGCGCGGTAATTCGCCAACTGGTGGGGCAAAACGTTTTGTCCGATGCCATACTAATGTGTTCCATGATGTTTTTATCGATTGTGCACAGGCCGTGGCTTGTCGCCGTGAGTCGCTGGAAGGAGGCAGCATGTCCGATGTCGTTCGCGCCGAGAAAATCGCGTGCGAAGTAGACCATGCTGCCCGTCAACTGGCACAGGCGGGCCGTCTGGACCTGACGCGCGAGTTTATCCAGCATGGCGATGTGACGGTGTATGCGCATGTGACCTCGGTGGCGCGGGCAAGTCTGTCCTTTGCCGAGCACCTGGGCCGCGTCGGTGTCTCGGTCGATCGCGCCTCGTTGCTGCGCGGAGCCCTGCTGCACGATTACTTTCTCTATGACTGGCACGATCCCGACCCAAGCCATCGACTGCACGGATTTCGGCATCCATTTTTTGCCCTGGCGCGTGCCGAGGAAGATTTTGAGCTGACGCCGCGCGAGCGGAATATCATCGTGCGGCATATGTTTCCGCTGGTGCCGGTGCCGCCGACGTGTCGTGAGGCATGGATTGTATGCCTGGCCGATAAGTGGTGCGCGCTGCGCGAGACGGTCGCCGGTCGTCTGCGGCGCAAGGGCGAGGCGGACGATGGCGTGAGTGGCGAATCGAGCGAAAAGAGGAGAGGGTAGACGGTGGGGACCGCGATCGACATGGCATTTGACGGCGCGACGCTTGTCGCCTGTCCGCTCTCGGCGCTGGTGCTCTCGTTTGCCTTCTACGGTTTTTGCGGCTGGGTATGGGAATCGACAGTCTGCGCCATGCTCAATCACGGGCGATTTGCCAACAGCGGATTTTTGCTGGGGCCGTGTTGTCCTATCTATGGTGTGGGCGGCATAGCCTGCTGGCTTTTGCTGCGCGGGATTCCGGATGCCTCGAGCCAGTTTGTCGCCGCGGCGCTTGTATGCAGCGTGATCGAATATAGCGTGGGCGTGCTGTTGGAAAAAACGACGGGTGCCCGGTTTTGGGATTACTCGCATCTGCCGTTTAACCTGCACGGACGCATCTGCCTGTACTGGGCCTGCGCGTTTGGCTTGGGTGCGTTGTGTATTTGCCGTTTAGTGGAGCCGGCATTGCTGGGGCTGCTTGGCCATCTGCCGGTGCTAATCGTGCGCTTGGCCGCCTTTATCGTTGCGGTCGCGATGATGGTCGACGCGGCGTGCTCGTTGGCGAGCTGGCGGCGTCTGTCCGATCAGCTGGAGCGTGTGCGTGCCGACCTTGCCGACCGCATCAATGAGTCGCTTGCCGATGCCTCCAACTCTATGCTCGAACGTATTCCCGATTCGGCGATCGACTCGGTGGCGCAGACGCATATCCGCGGTCGCGCCGTTAACGCTTGGCTGGCCGAGCTGGGCGACGCGGCGCTCGATGCCCTGCGCGAGAAGGCTTCGATGCCGACGTTTATTTCGGATGGTGCTCGCGGCCTGGCGCTCGCTGCCCGTCGCGTGGCCGATGCCGCGCCGAGCATGCCGCGTCCGTCGCTCGGTCGTCGCCTTGCCGGCAAGCGCATGAGCCGCCCGGTGCCGAGCGTGTCACTCAGCCGCCGCGACCTACGCTTCTTTAACGCCTTCCCGCGTCTGCGCATCAATCGTTACGAGGGCGTCATCCGAGCTACCGACCTCCGCGACCGAGCCCGCGAGCTGTTCCGGCGCTAGCCAAAGCGGAGCCAAGCGCGCCCTTCTCGTTCGCACGTTTCCCGTTCGTTTCGCGCCCGTTGCCGTGCCGTTTCCAAGATTGCGGCACCGTTTCCATTCGACAACGCAGCGTTTAACAACGCCGTATCTGGTCTACACCAGTTGGCCCTCGGCCGCATCATGAGCGCCGACAACGTTCATGCGACCAAGGGGGAGCGAATGTACGATACGGGATCGACAACGTTTATGCTCATCTGCACCATGCTCGTGTTTTTAATGACACCGGGTCTGGCGTTTTTCTATGGCGGCCTGTCCAGGCGCAAAAATGTCATCAACACCATGCTCATGTGCTTTGGCGCCATTGGCCTGGTCGGTGTGCTGTGGATTGTTGCCGGCTGGTCGCTGGCCTACGGCGGCGACGGCTCGAGTCCGTTTACTGGAGGCCTTGACCAGCTTCTGTGCCTGCCGGTGCTCAACCAGGTGCTGCAGGCGGCCGAGGGCAACGCCGCGGACGGCGCCGTCTACCCCCAGATCATCAACATCGCCTTTCAGATGGCGTTTGCCATGATCACGGCTGCTATCGTCACGGGCAGCCTGGCAGGCCGCGTTAAGTTTGGTGCCATGACGGCCTTCCTGGGCATTTGGCTGCTCGTGGTCTATGCGCCGCTCGCCCACATGGTCTGGGGTGGCGAGGGCTCCTTTATCGGCGACATCATCGGCGCGCTCGACTTTGCCGGCGGCGACGTGGTGCACATTTCGTCTGGTCTTACCGGCCTGATCCTCTGCTTAATGCTCGGCCGCCGTCGCGGTTTTGGCATGGTGAGCTACCGTCCGCATAACGTCCCGTTTGTGGCGCTGGGAGCCGGCCTGCTTTGGTTTGGCTGGTTTGGCTTTAACGGCGGCAGCGAGTTCAAGGCCGACGCCGTGGCCGCGCTTGCCATCCTCAACACCGTGACGGCCAGCGCGGCGGGCATGGTTTCGTGGCTTGTCGTTGAGCGCGTGCACACCGGTCGCCCCACGCTGGTGGGCGCCAGCACCGGTCTGGTCGCGGGCCTCGTGGTGGTCACGCCGGGCGCGGGCTTTGTCGAGCCGTGGGCGGCGCTGGTCATGGGCTTGATCGTATCGCCCGTCTGCTACCTGGCTATCAGCCATCTTAAGACCAAGTTTGGCTACGACGACGCGCTCGACGCGTTTGGCTGCCACGGCATTGGCGGCATCTTGGGCGGCGTGCTCACGGGCCTGTTCTGCGTGCCGGAGCTTTCGTGGACCGGTAAGGGCGGCCTGTTCTACACGGGCGACGTGTCGCTGCTCATCTCGCAGATTTTGGGCATTATGGTGACGGTCGTTATTGTGCTGGTGCTCGACTTGGTGATCGCCGCAGTGGTCAAGGCGCTGTTCCACGGCAACTTGCGCGTGGACGAGGCCGACGAGGCACTGGGCTTGGATGCGAGTCAGCACGGCGAGAGCGCGTATCCTTCTTTCTCCGGACTCGATTAGCGGCACGGCTTTCCCAGGCACCCGACCTTGCCCCTCAAACCGTCGCTTGCGTACCGAAGTACGCGGCGCTCCTCTTTCGGGGCAAGGTCGGGTGCCTGGGAAAGCCGTGCCACATGAATGGGCGGTTCATTTCTTTATAAAGAGAGGAATTCACTATGAAGAAGATCACGGCTATCGTGCGCCAGGAAAAGCTTGAGGTTCTCAAAGACGCGCTGTTTGCTGCTGATGTTCGCGGCATGACTATCAACCAGGTGCAGGGCTGCGGCGCGCAGCATGGCTGGAAGGAATACGTGCGCGGCAACGAGCTGCTCGTCAACACGATCCCCAAGGTGCAGTTCACCCTCATCTGCGCCGACGAGCATGTCGACGGTGTCGTTGACATTATCTGCAACGCCGCTCGCACCGGTGCCGTCGGCGACGGCAAGATTTGGGTCGAGCCGGTCGAAGAAGTCATCCGCATTCGCACCGGCGAACACGGCCCGGCCGCGGTGTAGAATCGACCGTCTGCCATCCGCAACGTTAAAATGCTGCAATGAGGCACAAGACTTGCGTTGCGGATGGGCGGATTATGGGTCGCAATAAATATCCCGAGGAGACGGTCGCGAAGATTCTCGACGCGGCACTGGAGCTATTCTGCGCACAGGGTTATGAGGGGACGAGTATTCAAGATATCGTTGACCGTCTCGACGGCATGACCAAGGGCGCTGTCTATCATCACTTCAAGAGCAAAGAAGAGATTTTCAACGCCGCGTTTGATCGGGCGATGACTCCGATTGTTGAGCGCCGCCGCTCGATGCTTGGCGTCGGTAATATGACCGGAGCCCAAAAGCTCAAGCGACTGTACGCTCCCGAGTCCGTTGTTCCACAAATTGAGCTATGGGCACGTATGCGTCCTGCAGCAGATCCGGTAAAAAGCTCGCGCCTACTGGCGATGCAGTACCAGGGCTCATTTGACGAGTCGGCCGATGGCTGTCTCTTGCCAGTGATCGAGGAGGGCATCGCCGACGGATCCATTGCGTGCGAATGCCCGCGCGAAGCGGCAGAGGCCGTATCGTTGCTGGCGAATCTCTGGTTGCTGCCACTGTTTCGTCCGCTTGAACCCAAGGATCGAATGCTCGCTCGCGCTCAATGTTTGGCGCAGATGGCCTCTGCGGTGGGACTCGATTTGGGCGAGGAAGTGCTCCAGACAACGGCGCAGATTTGGGACGTATGGGACTGCGCCGGGTGGTAATATAGATACCAACGGTATGTAATTGATTTGTGAGGGTAGCCACGGCTGCCCTTTTCAAGTCATTAAATACATACTAGTGGTATGTATAGGGGGTGGGCTTATGGCTGGGCTGAGAGACGTCGGTGTCTCGTTGAAATCAAAAACAGTGCGGTCAATCAGGCTCGCGGAACTTCTGGTTGCGCAGCTGTGCACGTATTCGATGCTGTCGGCGCTGTGCTTTGCGTATCCACTTTACTTGTTCGATCGCAGTGGATCGTCAACGTTATATGGCGTCGTCGCGGCGATAGCGTTCATACCCGGCGTACTTGCAACTCCGGCTGGCGGAATCTTGGCGGATAGGGGAAGACATCGCGAGGTCCTCGTGGCCCTCGGCATTGCTCTGATGACTGCATCACTGCTGTCTATCCCCATGAAGCGCTCGTTGCCTCTTGCGGTCGTCGTAGTAGCGATACTTTGTGTTCAATATGGTGTTCAATCGCTGCTAAAGCCAATGCTCCAAATTGAGACGGTGCGCATGGCGGGTGAAAAGAAGGTTGAGCGGGCCACTGCATTGGTTTCGCAGGTGACCATGGTGAGCAATATCTTGGGTCCTGTGGTCGGGACGGCAGTCTATGGGTGCTTTGGCATCGATGCTCTTTGCACAATCGCGTCGGTAACGTTTGCGATTTCAGCTCTGTTGTTTGGTGGCGTACTCAAGCAAAATGCCTCATCTGAAACGATGGGAGACGGCGCGACTCGCACGACATGCCGAAACGATTTTCGGGAGTCGATTCGGTATCTGTTGCAAAATGCATCATTGGTCGCTGTGATTTTGCTTGCGGCCGTTTTGAACCTTGCGTTGGTTGGGCTAACGATTGGCGCTCCCATTATTGTTACAAAGCATCTCGGCATGCAATCGTCCTGCGTTGGGATAGTTGAGGTTGCTCTGGGCTTGGGTGGTCTTACCGGCAGTGGCTTGGTCGGCATTTGGCCGCATCGTTTTTCTTTCAATGGCATATGTCGATATGTTGCGATGATCTGTTTTGGAGTCGCGCCGATCATTGTCGCGCTATTGTGCGGCACTGATGTATGTGCGTTCGCCGTGTTTGCAGTTGGTTCGGCATGGGTCATGGTGTGGGCAAGCATTGCGTCGGTTGAAATCATCGCGTTTGTTCAGCGGGCAGCGCCGACTGAGCTCTGCGGAAAAGTGCTTTCGGTCGTTTACATGGTCCTTTCCTGCGCAACGCCTATCGGCCAATTGACGTACGGGGCTGCATATGATCGATGGACACCGGCGATTGTATTCGCAGCCATGTTGGCGGTGCTGACGTTGATGACGGCTCTGTTTTATCGGCTGAAAAATCGATTGCGGCGATTGTCTTAACGCGCTGGGGCACCGTGAATTTGTGAAGGCGGTGGTACGCCGCGCCGGGACGGCATTGTTTGGACATGCCTCTCCTTCGTCTACAATATCGGGCAGACGAAGGAGAGGCATGTCCATGATCAAGATGTTCGCGAGTGACTTAGACGGAACGTTGCTGAACGCCCTGCACGAGGCGGATGGGACCATCCGCCGCGCCATTCGCGAGCTGACTGAGGCTGGCCTGCACGTGGTTCCCGCGACTGGACGATCGACGTTGCCGATCGGCGAGCATGGCTTTACGGGCCTGGCGCTTGACGCCTGCTGCTCCAATGGATCCATCGTGCGCGACAGCCATGGCGAGGTGCTCAAGACTTGGACCATCGATCCGCAGGTCACTGAGGAACTGCTCAAGGCGTTCCCGGACATTTGCTTTGATTGTTCCACGCCCGATGGCATGTACTCGAGCGGTTCGTTCGAGATGCATCAGGCGGGCTTTAAAAAGGACAGCCCCATCAAGCGTATTGTGATGCGCGGCATGCGTGCGCGCGGTGGGTATCACGAGGAGCAGTATTTCGACCAGTCGATCGGTGACATCCTGCGCCACGATGTATGCAAGATCAATTGTCGCGTGACCTCGCCCGAGCTGGAGCGTGACCTTAAGGCCTATCTTGCCGAACGCTCGGACCATGTGGTCAACGCGCCGTTCGATCCGGTGATGTTCGAGATCACGGACGTGGCGTGCAACAAGGGCGAGAGTGTGGCCTGGCTGGCGGGCTACTACGGTATTGCCGAGGACGAGGTCGCGGTCTACGGCGACGGCGGCAACGACATCGCCATGCTCAAGCGTTTCCGCCACAGCTATGCGACCAAAAACGCTAGCGATGCAGCTAAGGCTGCTGCGAGCGCAACTATCGGCAGCTGCATGGTCCACGCCGTCCCCAAACACATGCTCGCCACCATGCATAAGCAGAGCTCCCGCACCATCATTGAATAATGTGACAAAGGGACTGTCCCTTTGTCACAGTGGGGACTAGCTTCTTTAAACACGAACATATATTCGCATATTTAACTGCGCTTTGATAGAATTGTTGCTGTTGGCGGCAGTTCCATGTGCCGGGCAGAGCCCTCCATCTGATGGGAGGTGATGCCCATGACCGATTTGATTGATTTCGTGAGGCTCCTGACCGCATTGGTCTCGCTTCTTACGACGCTTATCGGACTTTCCGAGGCACTCAAGCAACGCTCGAAGCAACGAAAGAGGGGTCGCCGCCGCTAAGGCGTTGACCCCTTAATCCACGCAACGGCGCTGCCCAGCTTTGCAGAACTTGGGCTGCCGTCGACACCATTCTACCCACGAATGACATTTTGGACAATCGGCAATGTCGCTTCTAAAAGCTGAGCGCAACCTAATGTGACAAAAAGACAGTCCCTTTGCCACAATCTAAATATTGCCTTTACGTGTTGATGCACACGGTGTGCAATAATACTCGCACTGTGCAATAGCGCACAGGCTGAGTAGCAAGGAGGACGCTTGTCCCAGCTCGAGAAATGCGATCGCCGGTCCCTTCGCTCGCAGCGTGCCCTTCGCCAGGCACTTGCCAGCGAGCTTGCCGAAAGCGGCGACCTTTCGCGCATTAATGTCGCGTCGCTCACCGAGCGCGCTGGCCTTACGCGCCGCACGTTCTATTCGCATTACCGCGATATCCCCGACTTTATCAATCAAATCGAGGACGGCTTGCTGGCCGAGATCCGTGAGCGCATTGAGCTCATCACCGCAGCTCAGCTGCCCGATCTCTATCACAACATCGATGAGCTCGAGCCGGCGCCCGGTTCGGTTGATCTGCTGCGTTATCTTGCGGCCAACCGCGACTTAATCGGTGCGCTGCTGGGTCCGGGCGGCGACCAGGCCTTTATTAAAAGGATTATCGACACCGCGCGTGAGGCTGTGGTGCCGCGTGCGCAGACGGGCATTTTGGGCCTAGCGCTGGGTACGTTCTTTGACTACTACGTCACCTACGTTGTGAGTGCCGAGGTCGGCATGATTCAGCGCTGGTTTGAGCGTGGGCTCACCGAATCGCCCGAGGCCATGGCACGCATTATGACGGTTATCGCCTTTGTGCGTCCCGGCGACTTGTATGGCCAACCCATCGATATCAACGTGCCGGAATACGGCATGAAGCTATTGAACTTGCAGCTCGAAGACGCGGTCGACACCGCCGTGTCCGTTGAGTCCCATAACTAAGAGGAGAGACAGATGAGCAAACTCGTCGAGGGCATTAAGGACCGTATGGTCGCTGCCGCGCGTGAGGCCGCGCCCGCCGTGGCGGATGCCGCGCAGAAGGCGGCGACCGCTGCTGCCGAGATAGTCACTGAGAAAGTCGCCGAGGCTAAGAGCGCGGCGGGGGAGGCATTCGTTGCCGGCGCAACGACTGACGCAACCGCGGCCAACGCTGCAGATCCCGTAGCCGCTACCGCTGTCCACGCCCCCGAAGGCGCGATCTTCAACCCCGAGGCCGCCCGCGGCAACCTGCACCTGGGCATCGACGTGGGCTCCACCACCGTTAAGCTCGCTGTGCTCAACGACGACAACCAGATTGTCTACGCCAAGTACCAGCGTCACCACACCGACGTCCGCGCTTGCGCCCGCGACCTGTTCGAGGGTGCTGCGACCGTGCTGCCGACGGCCCAGATGACCTGCGCCATTACCGGCTCGGGCGGCCTGCTGCTGTCCCAGTGGCTCGACCTGGAGTTTGTCCAGGAGGTCATCGCCAGCAAGCGTGCCGTCGAGACCCTCATTCCGGCCACCGATGTCGCCATCGAGCTGGGCGGCGAGGACGCCAAGATCATCTACTTTGACAACGGCATCGAGCAGCGCATGAACGGCACCTGCGCCGGCGGTACGGGCGCGTTCATCGACCAGATGGCAACCCTGCTGCACACCGACGCGAGCGGCCTCAACGAGCTCGCGGCCAACGCCACCACCATCTATCCCATCGCTAGCCGTTGCGGCGTCTTTGCCAAGACCGATGTGCAGCCGCTCCTCAACGAGGGCGCCCGCCCCGAAGACGTGGCCGCCTCCATCTTCCAGGCCGTTGTGACCCAGACCATCTCGGGCCTGGCGTGCGGCCGTCCCATTCGCGGCAACGTCGCCTTCCTGGGCGGCCCGCTGCGGTATCTCTCCGAGCTGCGCCACCGCTTCTACCTCACGCTCAACCTGGACGAGGAGCATCGTATCGTGCCCCAAAACGCCCACCTGTTTGTGGCGAGCGGCGCCGCCATGGCGCACGAGTCCAACAAGCTCAGCACGTTCCCGCAGCTCATCGAGGCTATCGACAGCTTAGGCGACACGCAGGGTGCCGAGGTCGAGCGCCTGGATCCGCTCTTTGCCACCGACGAGGACTTTGCTGAGTTCAAAACCCGCCACGACCAGGAAGTCGTCCCCAAGGGCAAGCTCGACGGCTACACCGGCCGCGTGTTCATTGGCATCGACGCCGGTTCCACCACCATGAAGGCCGCACTCGTGGGCGAGGACGGTCAGCTGCTGCACACCTGGTACGGCAACAACAACGGCGACATCCTAGGCACGGCCAAGGTCATCATGGCCGATTTCTACAACCACATTCCCGCGGGCTGCACCATCGGCCACGTGACCACTACGGGCTACGGCGAGGCGCTGCTCATCGAGGCCCTCAAGGCCGATTCCGGCGAGATCGAGACCGTTGCGCACCTGCGCGGCGCCAAGGCATTCCTGCCCGGCGTCGAGTTTATCCTGGACATCGGCGGCCAGGACATGAAGTGCCTGCGCGTCAAGGACGGTGTCATCGAGCACATCATGCTCAACGAGGCCTGCTCGTCGGGCTGCGGCAGCTTTATCGAGAGTTTCGCTGTCTCCATGAACATGGACGTGCGCGCGTTCGCCGACGCCGCCATCCATGCCAAGGCCCCCGTCGACCTGGGCAGCCGCTGCACGGTCTTTATGAACTCGCGCGTCAAGCAGGCGCAAAAGGAAGGCGCCACGGTGGGTGACATCGCGGCCGGCCTGTCCTATTCCGTCATCAAGAATGCCCTGTTCAAGGTCATTAAGCTGCGCGACCCCAAGGAGATCGGCAGTCAGGTGATCGTCCAGGGCGGCACCTTTATGTCCGATGCCACGCTGCGTGCGTTTGAGCAGCTCACCGGCGTTCACGCCGTGCGCCCCGACATCGCCGGCTGCATGGGCGCCTACGGTGCGGCCCTGCTCGCCCGCGATCGCGCCGGCGCCGATGGCATTTCGACCATTCTTTCTGCCGAGGACATCGCGCACCTCACCGTGACGCAAAAGCATGTCCGCTGCGGCCGTTGCTCCAACAACTGCCAGCTCACCGTCAACGACTTTGGCGGCGGCAGGCGCTTCATTACCGGTAACCGCTGCGAGAAGGGTGCCGGCCACAAAAAGCAAAAGACCGAAGCCCCCAACCTCTTCAAAAAGAAAAACGAGCTGCTGTTTAACCGCGAGGTGCTGAGCCCCGACGAGGCCCCGCGCGGCACCGTGGGTATCCCGCGCGCACTCAACATGTACGAGAACTACCCCTTCTGGCACGCGTTCTTTACGCGCCTGGGCTTTAGCGTGCAGCTGTCCGACCAGTCGAGCAAGAAGACCTACCAGGCGGGCATCGAGTCCATGCCGTCCGAGAGCGTGTGCTATCCGGCCAAGATGAGCCACGGCCACGTGATGAATCTCATCGACCGTGACGTCGACTTCATCTGGATGCCGTGCGTGCGCTGGGAGCGCAAGGAGGATCCGACGGCTGGCAACTGCTATAACTGCCCCATCGTCATGAGCTACCCCACGGCGTTGGCACTCAACATCGACGAGATCCGCGAGCAGAACATCGAGTTCCTGTATCCGTTTGTGCCCTATCACGACAAGACCGAGCTCAAGCGCCGTCTGTATCAGGTGCTCGCCGTCGACCGTGTGGCCGATGCGCAAGCCGGTCGCGGTCGCGTGCGTGGGCCCAAGATCACGCGCTCCGAGGTCGATGCCGCTGTCAACGCTGCCTTTGAGGCCGATGCGCGTTTCCATGAGGACATCCAGACCATGGGCGAGGAGGCTCTTAAGTGGGTCGAGGACCACGGTGGCCACGGCATTGTGCTCGCCGGCCGCCCCTACCATAACGACCCCGAGATCAACCATGCCCTGCCCGAGCTTATCTCGAGCTTTGGCTTTGCGGTCTTTACCGAGGATTCGCTCGCGCACCTGGTAAAGCCTGAGCGTCCGATTCGCGTCGTCGACCAGTGGATGTACCACAGCCGCCTGTATGCCGTCGCCCGTTTTGTGACGATGCGCAACGACCTGGATCTGATCCAGCTCAATTCCTTCGGCTGTGGCCTGGACGCTCTGACCACCGACCAGGTGCAGGAAATCCTTGAGGCCAGCGGCAAGATCTACACCGTGCTCAAGATCGACGAGGTGTCCAACCTGGGCGCTGCGCGCATCCGCATCCGCTCGCTCATGGCGGCGCTCAAGGACCAGGAGGCCGAGCGCTTGGCCGAGGCTACGGCAGCGGGCGAGGCCTACGAGCAGGGCGACGCCGCGCCGGTGGCACCCTCCATGGATGCTCCCGCATTCGCGAGCCGCAAGTACACGTTCGAGGCGCAGCGTGAGAGCGCCTCGACCGCATGGCCCAAGGTGCCCTTTACCGAGCAGATGCGCGAGGAGGGTTACACCATCCTGTGCCCGCAGATGGCGCCGATCCACTTTGACCTGGTCAAAGAGGTGTTCCGCGGTGCCGGCTACAACCTGGAGCTGCTGCCCTCGACTGACCACGATGCCGTCGAGGCCGGTCTGCGCTATGTGAACAACGACATCTGCTATCCGTCGATCCTGGTGACGGGTCAGATCATGGAGGCCATCGAGAGCGGTCGGTACGACCTGTCCAAGACAGCCGTGGTCATCAGCCAGACCGGCGGTGGCTGCCGTGCCACCAACTACATCGCGCTTATCCGCAAGGCCCTGCGCGAGAGCGGCCACCCCGAGATTCCGGTGATCTCGCTTTCGGCCGTGGCGCTGGGCGAGGACAACCCCGGCTTTAAGATTACGCCGGCGCTGCTTAAGCAGGCAGTCTACGCGGTGCTCTTTGGCGACGTGATGATGCAGATGCTCTATCGTTGCCGCCCGTACGAGGCAACGCCCGGTGCGGCGAACGCACTCTACGAGGAGTACATGGCGCGCGCCCGCAAGCTGGCGCCCAAGTTCAACAGGCATAACTACACCAAGCTGTGCCGCGAGGCCATCCGCGCGTTCGACTCCATGCCGCTCGTGGGCGAGGGCACCAAGCCGCGCGTGGGCGTGGTCGGCGAGATCTTGGTCAAGTTCCATCCCACGGCCAACAACCACGTGGTCGACGTTATCGAGCGCGAGGGCTGCGAGGCCGTGGTGCCGGGCCTGCTCGACTTCTTCCTGTACTCCATGAGCAACGCCGAGCTGCAGAAGGACGAGCTGGGAAGCTCTCCCACTACGCGCGCGGGCATGCAGGCGCTCATCAAGCTGGTGGACTGGATGCGCACGCCGGTGGAGGAGATGCTCGAGAAGTCCCGCCGCTTTGAGGCGCCCGAGCGCATCGGCACCATGGCCGACAAGGCCCGCACGGTGCTTTCGGTGTGCAACAACATGGGCGAGGGCTGGCTGCTCACGGCCGAGATGCTCGACCTGATCGATCACGGTGCGCCCAATATCATCTGCACGCAGCCCTTCGCGTGCCTGCCCAACCACGTGGTGGGCAAGGCCGTGATCAAGGAGCTGCGCCGCCAGCATCCCGAGAGCAACATTGTCGCGGTGGACTACGACCCCGGTGCGTCCGAGGTCAACCAGCTCAACCGTATTAAGCTCATGATCAGTGTGGCCAAGGAGAACATGCGCGCCGGCAAGGGCTTTAAGCTCGAGAAGGTGGCGCCGCTCGCGATGGACGAGGTCACCGGCCAGATGCGCGCCCACGACGGCTGCGTGAGCTGCGAGCCGGCCAGCGAGGAAGCCGTTGCGTCGGTCGCCGAGCGTCTGGGACGCGGCATTAAGAAGTAGCTTGCCCGCTATGGGCTAGATATGAGACAAACGGGTGGCAGCCGTGCCGGCTACCACCCGTTTTTGCTGGACATATGTTGCGTAAACGCCCCAACTATCACCCTTTGCGAACTTAGATTTCGGAAGTATGCGGCAAAATCTGAATAGGCCGAGCACACCGGATATGACAAAGCTCTGTACCTGCGGTTTTATTGGCGAAAATCAGGACGTGCTCAAGAGTTTCGGAATTTGCCGCATACTTCCGAAAACGACGTCTCGGTGGCACCAAAAACTGCCCTCGGAACCCCTGAGATAATGAACATATGTAGCCGTTTGCCGCGAAATACCGCCCGTTTATAGAACCCACCCCCAGCGCGCGTCATCCTTACGGTTGAATAAATACACATCTATGGAATTACGTAAGAGAGGGCCGTTCCATGAGCTACAAGACCGTTTGTGTTGCCGGCGGCGGCGTGTTGGGAAGCCAGATTGCCTTTCAGGCTGCCTACTGCGGCTTTGATGTAACGATTTGGCTGCGCAGCGAGGGCAGCATCGGCCGCACCCAGCCCAAGATCGATCACGTGCGCAAGGAGTACATCGCGGCAATCGAGGGCATGGCGGACGGCACGGGCGAGTGGTGCGCCGGTATCGCCGATGGCACCCAGCCCTTCGACAAGGAAGCGGCGCTCGCCGCCGTCGAGCGTGCCTACTCCACACTCAAGCTGGAGCTCGATCTTGCCAAGGCCGTGGCCGACGCCGACCTGGTCATCGAGTCTATGGCCGAGGACACTCAGGCAAAAATCGACTTCTACAAGAAGCTCGCCCCGGTTCTGCCGCAAAAGACCGTCATCGTGACCAACTCATCCACGCTGCTGCCGAGCACCTTTGCCAAGTACACCGGCCGTCCCGAGAAGTACCTGTCGCTGCACTTTGCCAACTCCATCTGGAAGAACAACATGACCGAGGTCATGGCACAGGACCAAACCGACAAGCGCTACTTCGACGAGCTCGTCGACTTTGCCAACGATATCCGTATGCTTGCCCTGCCCGTCAACAAGGAAAAGAACGGCTACCTGCTCAATTCCATGTTGGTGCCGTGGCTGCTTTCGGGCCTTGACCTGTATGTTTCGGGTGTGAGTGACCCCAAGAGCATCGACCTTGCATGGACGCGGGGCACCGGCGCCCCCAAGGGCCCGTTCCGCGTATTCGACACGGTGGGTATCCAGACGGCCTACAACATCGTCATGCAGTATCAGAAGGTCCCGGGCCTGGTGAGCCCGCTGCTCAAGAAGATGATGATGCCCTACAACTTTAAGGCTATGGCATCCGTCCTCAAGAAAATGCTCGACGAAGGTAAGCTGGGCGAAAGCTCGGGCGAGGGCTTCTTCAAGTACTAAAAATGATCTCTTGGGGGCGGAAGCGTTGAGGATCTACGGTAGTATGCGACAAGATCTGAATAGGTCGAGCAAGAGCTGTAGCGCGCGTTGACGTTTGCCCAATAGAACGCAAAAATGCACCGTTCGCCGATACTCCTCTCGCGAGTGGTTGCCATATGGTTTGATGTTGGAAACATATGATTGCCGACAGGCCGTAGGTGACATTCGCCATGATATCGGAGGTACCAAGTATGTTTCGTGCTCCGTTAAACAAGTATCGGGCTGGCTGACATGAGCCGCCGTTTTGTCTCGATAACCGTTGCAGTGGTTTGCCTGGCAGTGCTTCTGGGCGCTATAGGGCAGTTCGCTATAAGTCGAGAAACATCCTATATGCAGGAATGTGCTTCCGAAGGCTTTGCCATTGACGGTTACTATCGGGATGACGAAACAAGTCGGGAAACCCTGGCTTTTCTTGAGGAGGACAACTGTCGATGGCAGCTGGTCGACCAAGACGGAATCTGCGCAGACGGGCAGTTTAAGCGTACGGATGACCCCAACATCCTGATATTAAAGAAGGAAAACGGCGAAGAATTCGGTACGGTCCACGTGGCGTATATTTCGCGCCGACGCGATCAGGGCTTGCTCTACCTATTTAGAGATACCAGGGTGACCCGTTTTTATCTGGTGAGTACCGGCCCGGCGTTTACAGTGGAGTCTGGCGATGTCGATGCGGACAGCTGATTCACGGCAATAAAACAGCGAGCGGGGCGCAGTCGTGATCTGCGCCCTACATCACGTTACTTCACATCGAACTCCACGCGATCGAGTTCGGGCACATTGAGGTCGATGAGCTTGCGGGCTACACGGCGGTCGTGTGCCCCAAGCGCCTCGCTTGTCGTCACATGGGCGACAACCTCGCGCTCGACAAGGCCCTCCTCCTCGTCTTCGGTGGCCGAGGTCTCGACGGCAACGGTGTAATCCTTAAAGCCCGGCAGCACCGCGGCAAGCTCGCGCGTGGTTTCGGTGACGCCGTAACCGTCCTGCACGCCGGCCTGCGCCGAGCCAATAGACCCCGCCGTCATAACGATGCAGGGGATGGCAAAGATCACCGTGCCCACGATGATGCGGCGGCGCACCTTGTGTGACAGCTCATCGACCTCGGCGTTTTCCTCGGCGGTCACAATGCCGTCGCCGTTGAGGTCGCGCTTGAGCGGCACGCGCAAAAGAAGCAGCACGGCTTCGGCAGCCAGTGCGATAAAGACCACGTTGATGCCAAACTCGTAGAGGGCTGAAAGAAACAGCGACCCGCTTGCGATGGCGATGCCATAGCCCGCCGCGCACAGGGGCGGCATGAGCGCGGTCGCCACGGCCACGCCGGCGATGAGCGTGGCGGGTTCCTGGTCGCGCGAGTTGCCCAGGCCACCCGCAAAGCCGCCCGCGAGCGCGACGGCAAGGTCCCATACGGTGGGTGTCGAGTTATCGATGATGGCGGCCGTGGTGGTGCCAAGGGGCGAGAGCTTAAAGTACAGCGTGGACGTGATTAGACAAAAGACCATCTGCAGCGCGAGGCCGGCAATTGCCTCGACGGCAATCTCGCGGTCGAGCGTGGCAATGCCGTATGCCATGGCAAGGACCGAGCCCATGAGCGGGCAGATGAGCATGGCACCTACAATGGCGATATCCGAGTTGATATCGAGGCCGATGCTCGCGATCAACATGGCAATGATCAGGATGCATAAGTGCGAGCCAGTCAGGCGCGCCCCGTTTACAAAGCGCTTGCGAATCACGTGATAGGGCGCGCGTCCCTCGCGTATGTTGAACGCCTGCTTAAGGAAACGGGTGGCATTCTCCATGGCCTCGCTGTGTGCAGGGCGTATACCGTGACGACGATGATGACGCTCGCGCAGCCGCTTGATCTGTTGTTTGTCGAGTTCCATGCTTACCTCGTTTAGCTTCTGAGCCGCTTCTTGCGTCTGTCGTCTTTACTCTACACCGCGTTAGGCGAGGTGTCAGACAAGGTTTGTTGACCTGGAAGTCAGGCCAATCGACATGGCTAAAACGCCGCGAGGATCATAAGAGTCAAATAGACAAAAAAGCGCGGGGCCGGTTTGATTCCGACTCCGCGCTCTGCGCTGGTGCGTTGTTGTTCGGCCTACCCCAGCAGGCTCAGACCAACAGAGACAAACGCCAGGATAACGCCGACGATGGACTCGCCGCCGAGCAGGCCGCTGGCGACGACCAGGCCCTGCTCCTGGAAGGCGGCATCCTTGGAGGCCTTCTCCTCGTCCGAAAGACCGGCAGCGGCGTCGCGGCGTGCGGCCCACTTGTCGTAGGCGAGCTTGACGCAGGAGCCCAAGAAGGCCGTGAGCGACATGTAGAACGGCAGGTACACGCCCAGGCCGATCATCATGGCCGGAATGCCGAGCCAGTACATGACGATGCCGGCGATAAAGCCGCCTACGAACCACGACACGCTCGGGATGCCCGAGACCATGGTGGCGACGACGCTTGCCTGCGCGGCCACAAAGCTCTTGTCGGGGCCGAAAGCATCCGGACCATAGGCGGTGACGAGCGCGACCATGACGGCAGCGGCGACCAGGGCGCCCACGATGCCGCCGATGGCCTGGCCGATCCACTGCGCACGCGGGTTGGTGCCCAGCACGGCGCCGGCCTTAAAGTCGTTCATGACGTCGCCCGCAAGGCCGCATGCCACGGCCACGATGCCGGCGATAAAGAACAGCTTGACCTGGGCGATCTGTGCGAAGGCAGCCACGATGAGCATGACGATGAGGCCGAAGATCTCCATGGGGTCGATGCCCGTCTGGCCGCAGCTCTGCGCGCTCATGATGGTGGTGACAAAGGTGAACAGCGTGACGATGACGGCCGGGACGGGGCCAAGGTCGAGCGCGATGGCGACGATCACGGCTATGGCGGCAGTACCCAGGCCGATGATGCCGGCGTCGAGCTTAAGCGAGCCCGAGATGAGCGACTGCTCGTCGGTGTCGCTGGAGCTGTCGGCGGCGAGGCCGCGGGCGATGCCGGCGACCTGCGGCAGGATGTCCTTGAGGACGACGGCGACGCCAAAGCCCATCATGAGGCCCATGCCGAGCGATTTGACGATGCCCTGCGCAGTCACAACGTCGAATAGACCCGCAGCGGTGCCGCCCACGATGATGCCAAAGTTACCTAGCAGCGCGCCGGCAAACCAGAAGGCAACCGGGGCGAAGCCAACCAAAAAGCCGATGGAGAGCAGCATGGGCGAGTTATAGATGGCAAAGGTCACGCCGGGGATATTGAGCGTGCACAGCATGCTGGGCACCACGCCCAGAGCGTCGCGAAGCACGCTGTAGATGCCTGCGATGGCCATGGAGCCAAAGAGCTGCTTGCCGGTCTTGCCGCCGGCCTCGGTAGCACGCAGGGTCTGAGCTGCGGCGTTGCCGGTAGGGAACTCCAGCGCGGCGTCCACGATAAAGTGACGGTGGATGAGCGCTGTCGCCAGAAGGCCCAGGATAGTGCCGGCGAGTGCCACGATAAACATGTCGAGCCAGCTGATCTGGTCGGCATAGCCCAGCATCCAGGCGCCCGGGATGGTAAACGCCAGGCCGCCGGCGACCATGGCGCCCGCGGACATGATGGTGTGGGTGACGTTGGCCTCGTTGAGGCTGGCGTTGCCCTCGTTGAGGCTGGCGTTGCCCATGAGCTTCAGGAAGAACAGCGAGATGACGGCAGCGAAAATAATCGGCCAGGGGAGTGCACCCATCTTGAGGGCCGTGTAGGCCGAGCTTGCCGTGATGATCACGCAGCCAAGGACGCCGATGACGACGCCGCGCAGCGTGAGTTGCCCGCGCATCGAAGCGCGGTTCGAGGGATTGCTCATATAAAACTCCTTTGCGTATATCCGCTTCCCCCGGGAGCGCCGTTACGGATACGGCGCGGGAAGTCGGGTTACCAAGGGCCGCCGCGTGAGCTCGCAAACGACCGCGCACCAGTATAGCGGCACGGCAGTTAATTTGGGACTGGGCTTTTTTAGCTATCCCAAACGAAGCCGAAGGATGATTATTCTGGGACGGGGATTTAAAAATCATCAGGTACGCAATGATTTTTAAATCCCCGTCCCAGAATAATCATCGGGATATACTGCTGGGCAGACGAAAGGAGCGCCGGCGATGCTTAATGGGTGCGCATATATATTGACGGTCGACGTGGGCAACACGTTCATTCGCTTTGGCCTGTTTGCCGAGGATTCGGCCGCGGCGCAGGAATGTCCGCTTGCGACGTGCGAGATCACGACGCCGTCGAGCATCACGGCCGACGAGGCACGCATGCGACTTGTGCAGGTCATGGGCGCGCTCGCCGCCGATGCAGGTGTGCCCGGGGTGCTTGCACCCGCCGCGGCCGTGCTGAGCTGTGTAGTCCCGGCGCTCGAGCGCCCGTGGAAGGTGGCACTTTCCCGCACCTGCACGGGGCGCGTGCTCACCGTGGGGCCGGGACTTAAGACCGGCACACCCGTGCACTACGACGATCCGGCCGAGATCGGTCCCGACCGCATCGCCGATGCCGTGGCGGCCCGCGCCGTCTACGGCTCGCCGTGCATCGTGATTGACCTGGGCACGACGACCAATATCGAGGTCATCGACGCGCACGGTACCTTTGTGGGCGGCGTTATCGCGCCAGGCCTGGCCCTCGGCGCCCGTTCGCTTTCGGCGGCAGCAGCGCGCCTACCCCAGGTTGAGCCCTCGGCGCCAACGCACGTCATCGGACGCAACACGCGCGAGGCCATGCGCTCGGGTGTGGTTTTGGGCGAGGTAGCCCGCATCGACGGAATGCTCGACATGGTGCTTGCCGAGATGCGCGCGACCAAGGCCGCGGGGGAGGGCGATGTGCCCATCGTCATTACCGGCGACGATGCCGAGGCACTTGCGGCGCTGGTCGGCCATAGCCTGACGGTAGACGACGCGCTGACGTTGCGGGGTCTCGCCGAGCTCTACCGCATCAACCAAAAGCCCCGCCGCGCGTAGGGCGAGGGGCTGGTGGGATAAGCGCCCCCACCTTTCACCTGCTACAATGGGCCAAACTATTGCGATTGCGGAGGTGTCTGCCATGTCGGACGATCTTCATCAAACCGCGTCGGGCAAGCGCCGCGACGTCATTAGCTGGGACGAGTTCTTTATGAGCGTGGCCATCGCCGCGCAGCGCCGCAGCAAGGACCCCAACACGCAGGTGGGAGCGTGCATCGCCAGCACCAACCACCGCATCCTTTCGGTGGGTTACAACGGCACGCCCTCGGCGCTCAACGACGACTTTTTCCCGTGGGGTACGAGCGATGACCCGCTGCAGGACAAGCACAACTACGTGGTCCATGCCGAGGCCAACGCCGTGCTCAACTACCGTGGCTCGCTCAAGGACCTCGAGGGTTCCACGGTTTACGTCACGCTGTTCCCGTGCCACGACTGCGCCAAGATCCTGGCGCAGGTGGGCGTGGGCGAGGTCGTCTACCTGGACAATAAATATGCCGACACCGATGACGGCCGTATCAGCCGCCGCATTCTCGACTCCTGCGGCATCAGCTACCGCCAGGTCATCGTCGATGTCCAGATTGGTACCGGGGGACAGGCTCGGCAGTAGCGCGTGCCGACGCCAGCTGGCGGCAAAACAGCCAAAAGAGCCCCGTCCCAAATTGACTGCTCGTGAAAGTCATGTCCGCACGCATGGCTGGCGCCTAAGCGGGTACATGGCTGTAGTAACATAGCCCCTGTCCGCGGGCGTGCCCGCGTTATTGTGAGAAAGGAGCCCCTGTGGCTGTTAACGAAGAGCTGCTTAAGAAGGTTCTTGAAGAGATTCGCCCCAACCTGCAGGCCGATGGCGGCGATATGGAGTATGTGGGCGTCGACGACGAGGGTGTTGTCAAGCTGGAGCTGCAGGGCGCCTGCGCCGGCTGCCCCATGAGCTCGCTAACCCTTTCCATGGGTATCGAGCGCATCCTGAAGGAGCATGTGCCCGGCGTTACCCGCGTTGAGCAGGTCAATGCTTCCGGCGAGGCCGAGGACCTGTACGACGAGTACGCGCCGTTCTAAGACGCGAAAGCTGCGGACGGTACGCTCCGCATAGACGTTATGTCCAAATATGCGGCTGCGAGCGTAAGGCCCGCGGCCGCATTTGTATGTAGGGAGCAGGGGATCGATATGCTCAACGACCTCTACCATATGCTTGATCCCGTCGCGATCTCGGCGGGCCCCATCACGATTTACTGGTATGGTCTGGCCTATGTGGTCGGCGCCCTGCTCACGGCGGTCGTCATGTACCGCACGCAGCGTCGCTGGGGCTTTAACATCACGATTGACGACCTGACGAGTGTCGTGGTCGGTGTGGTCTTTGGCCTCATTATCGGTGCGCGCCTGTTCTACGTCGTCTTTTACGGTGATGGCTACTACTGGGCGCATCCGCTCGAGATCTTTGCCACCAACGAAGGCGGCATGAGTTTCCATGGCGGCCTGGTGGGCGGCATTATCGGCGGCATCATCGTGTGCCGCATGTATAAGCTCGACGCATGGACTCTGGCAGACCTTGCCGTCATCGGCGCGCCGCTGGCCTTGTGTCTGGGCCGTTGTGCCAACTTTGTCAACGGTGAGCTGTGGGGCAAGCCGACCGATCTGCCCTGGGGTGTGGTCTTTGGCGGGACTGCGGGCGATATGCCGCGTCACCCCTCCCAACTCTACGAGGCATTTCTTGAGGGCATTGTGCTCTTCTGCATCCTGCAGGTGCTCAGCCGCAAAAAGCCGCTGCTGCCCCAGGGCACGTTTATGGGCGTGTTTGTGATGGGTTACGGCATCGTCCGCTTCCTCGTCGAGTTCGTGCGCGTGCCCGATGCCCAGCTGGGTTATCTGCTTGGTGGCGTCATCACCATGGGTCAGCTGCTGAGCCTGCCGCTCGTAATCGCGGGCCTGGCGCTCATCATCTTTGCTCGTCGCCGCAACCAGCCCCAGCGCGTCTACCTGGACGCCTAACCACCACAAAGGGGACAGGCACCTTTGTGGTGGTTCGCTGGGCAACGATGACAGAACCGTAACGTTTCCCCAGATAAAACCTGCCAAAATAAACCTGTCCCTTTTTGGCAGGTTTCTAGAAAGGCTTTTTGGACTGTGAAGGATTCCGACCTCTCCACAACGGCTGCGCGCGACGCCGCCCGCATCGTCTGGTTTAAGCGCTACCCCGCCAAGCAGACGCTCATCGCATTTTTGCTCGCGCTGTTGGCGACCACGGCGTTTTCCATCGATCCCGCCCCGGTGTCGAGCAGCGCAGTCTTGGCGATTGACCCCAAAGCCTCGGGCATGCTGTACGTGTGCTACGAGGTACTCCTCTCGTTTGCCGGCCATACCGACGCGGTCATGCTGCTTGCGCTTGCCTGCCTGCTCACCTTGCCGTTTCGCTACGTGTTCTTTGGCCGTGGCGACACCTGGCGTCCATCGATCATTCTGCCGTCGCTGTTCTTCGCCATCTGCATGGTGTTCGGTCGCAGCTACGATCTCACCGACTCGGCCGAGATTGTCCTTGGCGACAAAGCTCGCATCATCTGCGCCTGGATTGGCGGCGCGGGCTGGATGCTCCTGGCGATCGTTGCCTTCTACCTTGCCTTTGAGTGTCTAGATTGGCTGAGCTCTCGGCGCATTCCGTTTTCGGAGGCGCACTTTGGCCGCGTATGGCGTGTGGCTCACGCCGTGCTCTCGGTCCATCCCTTTGCCGGGCCCTTCCTGGTGCTTATGGTCGCCTGGGCGCCCACGCTCATCGCTTCGCTGCCCGGCCTTTTTATGGGGGACACCGGCGCGCAGATTCGCCAGTGGTTCAACTATCCCAACGGCACGAGCGATTACCTGCGCCTACTCAACCCCAACGTGCTGCTCAACGGACATCACCCCGTGGTGCACACGGCCATTATCGGCTCGTGCGTTCAGCTGGGGCTTTCGCTGTTCAACAGCGCTAACGCGGGCCTCATCATCTATACCTGCGCTCAATTTGTCATCACGGCTGCCTGCATGGCCTATTCCATTTCGTCGCTGCGCAAACTGGGCGTGAGCCTGCCGGTTCGCGGTGCGATCCTGCTGTTCTTTGCGTTTATGCCGATGTTCTCTAACTACGCGGCGTTGCTCACCAAAGACGTGCTCTTTGCTGACGCGTTTTTGGTGCTGCTGGTACAGACCGTCAAGCTCGTGGCATGTGGCTTGCCCCGTCGTGATGCCAATGTCGAGCGAGCGGGTGAGAAAGCTCCCGTGCTCTTTGCGCGCCACGACTGGCTGCTGCTCGCTCTGGGCGCCATGGGTTCCACGTTTTTGCGCAATGGCGGCCTCGTGTTTCCGCTGGCGGCATGCGTGATTGCGGCGGCATGTTGCGCCTGGGATGCGCATGCGGCTCACCGTGCGGCAAAACAGGCGGCCCATGCACCCACATGCGCCACGCCGCGCTTCCGCTGGCTCGGTGTCCTCGCGATGCTTGCGCTCTGCCTTGTTTCCAACATGTACTTCACCAAGGTCTTTATGCCGGCGCACGACATTACACCCGGTTCCAAGCGCGAAATCCTCTCGATTCCGTTCCAGCAGACGGCTCGTTTCGTCCAAAAGCACGACGGCCTCAACTCGGGTGTCAACCCCACGGTTAAGGAGGACGGCACCATCGTGGAGGCTCCTTGCGACGGCTTGGTGACCGACGAAGAGCGCGCCGTGATCGATCGCGTACTCAAGTACGAGAACCTGGGCCGCCGCTACAACCCCGACAAGTCCGATGCCGTCAAGAACTGCTTTAACGAGTACGCCTCGCAGGAGGACATCGATGCCTATTTTGAGGTATGGGCTCAGATGTTTAAGAAGGATCCCGAGTGCTATATCTCGGCGCTTATCAATAACTACTATGGTTATTTTTATCCGAGCGCGCGCGATGCCTGGATCTACAGCACGGCGCGTAGTGCCGAGATCATGGCGCGTCCCGACAACCTCAAGTACTTCGACTTCCATCCGGTTGACAGCAACGTGGTGCGCTGGTGTGACCACCTGATTAATCTGTACCGTGTGGCGGTGCAGCGCATCCCGTTTATTTCGCTCACCATGAGCTCGGCCACCTATGTGTGGATCATGATCGCCGTGGTGGTCTACCTGCTGCGTCGTCATTCATGGCGTGCGCTGGCGATCTGGGTGCCGCTGTTGGGCGTGCTCGCCGTGTGCCTGATTGGTCCGTGCAACGGATCGACCTACATGCGCTATCTGTATCCGGTCATCGCCTGCATGCCCTTCGCCGTCGGCACTACCGTCACCCGCAGCGACTTCCTCTGGTTCTAACTTGGTGCATTGGGGGCCAGGTTTCTTTGCACCAAAGGGGTCATCATCACGACGCCTTCATTTTGGGGTTTATCTCGCAGGCCAGTAGGTATATCATAACGACGTTTGTTTATATTGCCCGAGCATCTGCGCTGGGCTTTAGGTCGAAACCGATAGGAGACACGTATGTCCGGACACTCTAAGTGGGCCACAACCAAGCATCGTAAGGGCGCGCAGGACGCCAAGCGTTCCGCCCTCTTCTCCAAGCTCAGCCGCAACATCACCGTTGCTGCCCGTCTCGGCGGTGACCCGCTGCCCGAGAACAACGCCAGCCTCGCCGCTGCCGTTGCCAAGGCTAAGGCTCAGTCCATGCCTAAGGACAAGATCAAGTCCGCTATCGACAAGGCTTTTGGTTCGGGTGCTGACGCCGCCGTCTACGAGAACATCGTGTACGAGGGCTACGGTCCCGCCGGTGTCGCCGTCTACGTCGACTGCCTGACCGACAACCGTAACCGTACCGCCGCTGATGTCCGTTCCGCCTTCTCCCACGCTGGTGGCAACCTGGGCACCTCCGGCTCCGTCGCCTTCCAGTTTGAGCGTAAGGGCCAGATCGTCGTCGCCAAGGAGATCCTGGACGAGAACGCCAAGAAGGAGACCATGATCGCCAACGGTGCTGCCGGTGACGAGGATGAGTTCATGATGGCCATCGCCGAGGCCGGTGGCGAGGACTACGAGGACGCCGGCGAGGAGTGGATCGTCTGGACTACTGCCAACGAGGTCATGGCTGTCTCCAAGGCGCTCGAGGAGCAGGGCGTCCAGGTCAAGGGCTCCGAGACCACCATGGTCCCGACTACCCCGACCGAGGTCTCCGGCGCCGACGCCAAGAAGGTTCAGCGCCTCATCGACCGTCTTGAGGAGCTCGACGACGTCCAGGATGTTTACAGCACCATGGACATGACCGACGAGGTCATCGCTGCCCTCGAGGAGGAGTAGCGCTCGCACGGGTTAAGCCGTGCATATCTGGGCATAATGAAGCGAGCATGCAAGCCTCGTGGAATAGATGAGCCGGATCCGCGTGCGTAGAGCACCGGACCCGGCTCTTTTATAATGATGCGAACCGTTTTGCATTTCGAGAGCCGAGATTTGAAGGGAGCGCCGCGTGCGCGTACTCAAACGAGCCCTAGCGATCGTGTATCTTGCCGCCACCATCGTGGCGCTGGGTACGCTTGTCTGCCAGTTTTGGGGGCCGTATACGTATCGCTTTATGCTGCTGATGCGCGACCCCATGCCGCGCATCGTCGTGACGGCGTGCGCCGGCGTCGTGGCGTTTGGCGTACTGCTGAGCTTTTTCCGCCTGATGTTCGCCCGTCGCGAGCCGTCCTGCGTGCATCCGGCGGGGGAGCGCAATATCGAGGTTACCCTTGCGGCGCTTTCTTCGTGCGCCAGGGTTGCTGCCGAGCGCGACGACCGCGTGATGGTCGAGCATGTCGAGGCCCGCGTCCAAGGCCCCGACGATTCGCACGTCCGTTTTAAGGTCGAGGCTATCGCGCTTGACGATAAGGACGTGGCATCTCTGGCTACCGCGATGCAGCAGCGCATCGAAGAAGCCTGCGATACCATGCTCGGCGCGCCGGGTACGACCGCGCGCGTCCGTTTTTTGCCGTCCAAGACTACCGTCCAGACCGTGGAGGTTTCCGGTGAGTGATACCAATCAAGATAAGACCGCTCGTACGCCGCGTCTGACGATTGACCAGAGCGCCACGCCGGCGAGCGAACCTGTTGATTCCAAGGCAGAGGCAACCGAGTTACAAGAAGCGGCAGCCGCGGATTTTGACGAGGCTGTGGGTCTCATCAAGGGTACGGGTGCTGCCATCTGGAGCTATGCTGTGCGTCATCCCAACACCACGCTCGGCGCCGTCGCCGGCTTTATCCTTGCCGTGTTGGTGCTCACGTTGGGCCTGTGGGACACGCTCGTCATTGCATTCTTCGTGCTGATCGGCGCTGTGATCGGCCAAATTCGCGACGGCGAGAACGGGATCGTCAACTTCTTCGGCCGTCTGTTTAGCGGCCGCTAATATGTATTCGACTGTCGCATGCGCGGCAGGCATAAGGAGGAACCATGGCTTTTAATACGAAGGTCGATGTAGCCGATACCGAGCTCGAGGAGAACGAGGCGGTCGTCGCCGAAGCTGAGGATGTGACGCTCGAGGACGAGGCCCTCGTCGAGGCCGAGTCCGATACGGATGAGGACGACGAGGAAGCGGACGAGTCCGAGGACTCGCTCACCTATTCCAACGGCGTGATCGAGAAGATCGTTGCCATGGCCACCCGCGAGGTTCCGCACGTTCTGGGCATGAAGGGTAACCTCATGCACTTTGTGCAGGAGCAGTTTGGTGCCGAGAATCTGACCAAGGGCGTGACGGTCGAGGTCACCGATGACAATCGCGTGGTCGTCAACATCTCCGTCATCATCGAGTACGGCGCCTATGCGCCCGCGATTTTCGACGATGTCAAGGAACGTGTCACCGAGCGCCTTGCCGCGATGACCGGCCTTGAGGTGGCGGGCGTCAACCTGCGCATCGAGGATGTCATCACCCCCGAGGAGTACGAGCGCCGCACCAGCCAGCACGAATAACCTTCCAAAAGGGGACAGGTTTGTTTTGGCAGGTTTTATCTGCGAAAACGTTAAACGGCCGACCGCGCAAGCAAAAGCGTGGCCGGCCGTTTTTGTACGCTCCCGATGTAGTCATACCGCTCGTCTAACTAAGGGTTGCAATTGCCGCGTTCCGCGTTACCCTAATGGGCGCATTGTTTCCAAATTGTTAACGAGGGGTTGCCGTAATGGCTGACGAGCACGAAACAGAAAGCAAGGCATGGGCGATTGAGGCCGCTGCGGCAGAGGCGGCATCGCGTGCTGCCGAGGAGGTGCATCGTCCTCCCGTGGTGCCGATGGAGCGCGTGGTCGATCGCGCCGATATCGAGCGCGGCGAGCGTGCCGGCCAAAAGCGCAGCCAGGAGCCGGGCTTTCCACGCTTTTTCGCCGAGCTCAATCTGGGCCTGATTCTTACGGCCTTTGCCATCGTTGCGTTTAAAACCCCTAATCACTTTGCTTTCGGCGGTACCTCGGGCGTGTCGGTCATTCTTTCCACGCTGTTCCCGACCCTGCCCGTCGGCGTCTTTATGTGGATTATCAACGCGGTTCTCGTCATCTTGGGCTTTATCTTTTTGGAGCGCAAGGCAATTCTGTGGAGCGTCTTCGCCTCGTTTGCGCTTTCGGCCTACGTCTCGCTGTTTGAGCTCTTTATCCCGACCGATGTCTCGATGACGGGCGATATGTGGCTCGACCTGTGCTTTGCCGTGATTCTGCCGGCCCTCGGCAGCGCCATCGTCTTCGATATTGGCGCCTCGACGGGTGGCACGGACATTCTGGCCATGATCCTCAAACGCCGCACCACGCTCGAGATTGGCCGCGCGTTGCTGCTGGTCGATATCGGCATCGTAACTATCGCGGCCTTTTTGTATGGCCCGCGCGTCGGCCTGTATTGCGTGCTCGGCCTGTTTGCCAAGACGCTTGTGGTCGACAAAGCCATTGAGAGCATTCATCTGCGCAAAGTCTGCACGGTCATTTGTTCCGAGCCCCTTAAGGTCGAGGAGTTTATCGTCAAGCATCTCAACCGCACGGCGACCATCAGCCGCGGCTACGGTGCCTTCTCGGGCAAGTGCGTGACGGTGATCATGAGCGTGCTGAGCCGTCGCGAGGCCGTGCAACTACGCCGCTATGCGCGCGAAGTCGATCCGGGTGCCTTTATCACGATCGTCGACAGCTCCGAGATCGTCGGCAAGGGCTTCCGCGGAACGAATTAACGCGGGCGCGCTCGTCTAACAATCAAATAACGCCCTGCGCGTTGCAAATACGTCATCTAGGAGAATTTGTCCTCACATTGGGTGATAATGATGACAAGACGTCGTTTGCGATCCAGGTGATTCGCTCAAGATACGAAGGGATGATTTCGATGTTCTGTTCGCAGTGTGGCGCTCCCATGGGCGATAACGACAAGTTCTGTGGCGCGTGTGGTGCTCCTAATGCTGGTGCTGCAGCTTCCACCCCTCAGGGTCAGCCTCAGCAATTTGTCCCTCAGCCTTCCATGAACGCGTCCAAGGGCTGTGTGGCTCAGGCGTTTGAGGATATGACCAAGACTCCGGGCGTGCTGCAGCGCGTGTGCCAGATTGCCTTTTTGCCGGCGCTGATTTGCGTTGTGTCGGTGCTCGTGTTGTTTATTCCCGTTATTGGCGGCATTGCGGCTGCCATCGGCTTTTTGGCAGCTTGCATTGCGAGCGTGTGCGGTTCGGGCTTTGGCATCGAGTGGGGTCGTGATCTTTCGCTCAAGGTCGATGACGGCATGGACCGTCCACTCATGCGTTCCACGTCGTTTGGTCTCGGAGTCTTTTCGAGCGTTATTTCGGTCGTGCTCGAGGTTATCGCTGCCATTCCCGTTATCGGTGTAGTGCTTTCGCTGGTGGAGGGCGTGGTAATTGGCGCCGCGGGCTCGTATTCTTATTACGGCTCTTATGCGCTCGAGGCTGCGCTGTTCGGTTCGCTCGGCCTGCTTGTCCTGGCGCTAATTGCCTCGGCGATTCTGGGTGTCTTCTTTAAGATGTTCGCCGACATCGCCGTGATGCACTTTGCGGTGACCGGTCGCGTCGAGAGCGCGTTTTCGCTCGATAAGGTCTGGGCCGCCTTTAAGAACAACAAGACCAAGCTGTTCTGTGCTTCGTTCCTTCCCGAGTTTTTGACGGGCCTGGTCGCCAACGTTGTCACATGGATCTTGACGGTTGTCTTTGGCGCCATTGCCTCTGTCGGTATGTATAGCTACTACTATCGTCCTACGGTTATTGAGGCGCTTGTTACCGGCGGTGGCATCACACTCGTGCTGTTCCTGGTGCTGGTCGCTTTTGTCACCGTATTTCTTACGGTCTTTGGCAAGATGCTCAAGCACCGTGCCGTTGGCTATTGGGTTGCACGTTATGCAAGCGAGTGGGCCGACGAGGACAAGGACGACGTCCTGACTTTTGTATTGCCCTTCGAGAAGAAGTCCGCTTCCTCGGGTCACGGTGCTCCGGATGCTTCGCCGGCACCTGCACCTGCATCTGTTCCCGCGCCCGAGCCTGAGCCGGCGCCCGAGCCTGAACCGGCGCCCGAGTCTGAGACGGCATCTGAGCCTGAGCCTGAGCCTGAGCCGGCACCTGCACCTGCACCTGAGTCGGCGTCCGAGCCAAGCTCCGACGAGGAGCCTCAGGACGAGTAGCCACGCCGTCTGCCATTTGGGGACGGGGTAGAAATGGTAGAAATAGCGCTTGAAGAATGAGCGGGGGCGGACGTTTCGATACGTCCGCCCCCGCTTTGACATCGCGATGTGGCTATGACTGCGAGATGCCAGCGAATCGACTACTCGTCGTGCTTCTCCTCGCGGCGTGCAGCAGCGCGAGCGTCGTGGATGCCCTTGATTGCGGCGTGTCGGGCGGTGCGGGCATCGTGCATGGCGTCGCGGGCCTCGGCGGCCGTGGCCTTGGCAGAGCGCAGTTTGGCTGCCAGGTCGGGATTGGTCTCGGCGACCGCGGCAATCGTGGGGCCGTCGAGCTCTTCTTGTGTGGGCTCGGCCAAAAAGTCGATGGCATATTGGGCGGCCACCATGGAGCCCTTGGCCAGTACCGACTCGTCAATCTTGTAGAAGCAAGAATGTTGGGCGTACGTGGCGCCAATCTGGGGGTTGCGCGTGCCAACAAAGGCGAGCACGCCCGGTACGCGGCGCAGGTACTCCGAAAAATCCTCACCCGAGAGTGTGCCGCGATAATGGCCTTGGCCGGTGGGGCCCAGGCATTTGATTACTGCCTGGCGGCAGCGCTCGCTCGAGGCGGCATCGTTTTCGACCTTATAATTGGCGATGGTGTAGTCGGTGAGCTCTGCCTCGGCGCCCAAGGCGGCCGCGGTATGTTCCACGATGCGGCGCATAAGCTCCGGCATTTCCTCGTGGGTCGAATCTCCGTAGGTGCGCACCGTGCCGGCGAGGTAGGCCGTGCCGGCGATAACGTTGCGCGCGGTGCCGCCGTGCAGCTCGCCGACGGTGATGACAGCCGGCTCATAGGGGCTGATCTCGCGCGAAACGATGGTCTGCAGGGCGTTGACGATCTCGGCGGCAACCATAACGGCGTCGTGGCCGCGTTGGGGCATGGCGCCATGGCACGAGGTGCCGCGGACATCAATGCGGAACCAGTCGGTATTGGCCATGCGCGGACCGGGCTCGCAGCTTACGGTGCCGGCGTCAACCTCGCTCCAGATATGCGCGGCGTAGGCACCATCGACGCCGTCGAGCACGCCCGTGCCGATCATGAGTTTCGCGCCCTGGCCGTTTTCCTCACTGGGCTGGAAGACGATGCGGACCTCGCCGTGGATGTCGTCGGTCATATGGCGCAGGATCTGCAGCGTGCCGAGCATCATGGCGATGTGGCAATCATGGCCACAGGCGTGCATGCAGCCCTCGTTGACGCTGGCGAACTCCTCGCCGGTCTGCTCGGTGACGGGCAGGGCGTCGATGTCGGCGCGCAGCAGGATGCGGCGGCGTGGCGTGCCGTCCTCGCGGTAGGCGTCGGGCGCGGTGCCGCGAAGGGTCGCCACAAGGCCCGTCTTGAGGGGACGCTCGTAGGGGATATTCATGGCATCGAGCTGGTTGGCGATGTCAGAAGTCGTGCGCTCCTCGGCGAGGCTCAGCTCCGGGTGCTTATGGAAGTGTCGGCGCTGCTTGATGATATAGGGCTCAAACTCGGCAGCGATATCTTGGATGGCTGCGGTGACGTCGTCTGCCGCGCGAACCTCGGTTGCCGCCATAATCTGCTGTGCCTTGGTCTTCGTCATGGTCGATTTGCTCCTTGCTGGGTTGATCGCAAAATCGTACAGGCTCTCTCCAGTATGCCACCTGCCGCTAGGGCTGGTAAAGTTGCCGTTTGCCGCTTGGGGTTTTGTTACAAGGGCGGGGGAGTACACTCGGGGGTGTTGAATTTCCTGCCAGAGATGGGGATGCCCATGCAACATATCGATCGGATTATCCGCTCCAAGAACGTCTTTACCGCGCAAGACGGCATCGATACCGCCCGCGAGCTGGCGATTGCCATCGCAGGCGACCGTATCGTCGCAGTCGGTGCGCCCGATGACGTGATTGCCGCCGCGCCTGCCGCCACGCCGGTTATCGACTACGGCGAGCAGTTTGTCTGCCCCGGTTTCCATGACGCGCACCTGCACTTTTTCCATACCTCGGTCGGCTCCTCGCCGTACATGCTCATGGATATGGGCACGTCAGAGGCGGCACTGGTGCAGCATGCGCGCGAGTTTTCCCAGGACCTGCCCGATGACGCCTGGGTTGTGACACAGGGCTGGCGCGACTACCGTTGGGACCCGCCCGAGCATCCCACCAAAGCGTCGCTCGATGCAGCCTTCCCCGATCGTCCCTGTGTTATGTATTCGGGCGACGGACACACGCTGTGGCTCAACAGCCGCGCACTCGAGGCACTCGGCGTGACGCGCGACAGTGAGCCGCCAGCGGGCGGCAGCTACGACAAGTACGCAAACGGCGAGCTCACGGGCATTGCTCACGAGGCGGCTGCCATGCAGTTGCTGCCGCGCTGCCTTGAGTGGCTGGGGGAGGATCGCATTGCAAGCGCTTACGCCGATCAAATGAGGCGTATGGCCGAGCAGGGCATCACCTCGATATGCGATATGTCGCTCATGCCCATGCCGGGCTGCGATTTTATCCGCGACGACGTCTACGACAAACTGCAAACAGCCGGCAAGTTGGACATCCGAGCCCATCTGTTCCCCACGCTGCTGGATGACCAGTCGCGCTTGGAAGAGCTGCAGGCACGTTACGCGAACAATATGCTGCTCTCGGCACCGGGCTTTAAGCAGTTCTTCGACGGCGTGTCGAGCGAACACACGGCGTATCTCACCGAGCCCTATACCAATCCGCGCTTCCCGGGCGACCAGGGCCGTCTGACAGTTCCTGCCGAGCGCATGCGTAAGCTGGTTCTGGCGGCTGCGGAGCGCGGCCACACCGTGCGCATCCACGTCATCGGCGACGGTGCGATTCATGCCGCGCTCGATATCTTTGAGGAGGCCGCCGACCTGTACGGCCTGCCCCAGCACGGCCATAACACACTCGAGCATCTGGAGAACCTCCTGCCCGAGGACATCGACCGCCTGCGCAAGCTCAACGTGGTCGCCTCGAGCCAGCCCTGCCATATCACGCTCGACCCGGGTGGTCCGGAGCGCGACCTGGGCTTGGAGCGCAGCCGCATCATGTGGCCGTTTGCGACCTATAAACAGCTCGGCATTCGCCAAGCCTTCGGTACTGACAGCCCTATCACGACCGTTACCAGCATGAACGTGCTCTACACGGCTATCACGCGCCAGGACCCCAAAAGCCACTGGCCCGAGGGCGGCTGGCTGCCGAGCGAGCGTATCGATGCGGCAACGGCTCTGCGCAACTACACCCTGGGCAGCGCCTATGCAGCGGGCGACGAGCAAAACCTCGGCAGCCTGGAACCCGGCAAATACGCCGATCTAGTAGTCCTGGACCAAAACCCGCTCACCATTGACCCCCAAGAGCTCCAGGACACCAAAGTTCAGGCCACCTACCTGGCAGGCAACCTTGTCTACGAGCGTTAACCCCACATCCCACCCCTCAGTTGCGGTGAAATAGTCCCTAAAATCGGCCTTCAAGCCCAAAAACAGGAACTATTCCACCGCAACTTAAAAGAGTGCGTCCCAACAATGTGCCCCCATCTTGTGCATGCCATCCGCATCGCCATTTTGCTGCGCTGACTTTTCTGAATGCCGGGCTCGATAACGTTGACTCAGCTCCCGTGTGGCGCCGGAGGGGGCGGGATATAAGGTTTATCGCGAGTTCCGCACGAGCCGAAGGCCACTTAATGTGGCCTTCGTGCGAGCAGGACTGCCCGAGCAGGAAACCTTATATCCCGCCCCCTCCGGCGCCACACGGGAGCCGCGCACAAGTTATCCCCCGGCATTCAGAAAATCTAAGTGCCAAAAAATAAGATTTTTTGACTCCGTGTTGTATAACCCGCCATTCGTGGGTACCATTCAACGCGTACGCAAACAAAAAGGGTTAATTCGCGTGGCATAACCGCGCGGCCCAAAAAGGAGGAGACAAGCATGTCGTCTTTGAAGCCGCTTGCAGATCGTGTTCTGGTCAAGCCCGACGAGGCCGAGCAGAAGACCGCTTCTGGTCTGTATATCGCCAGCAACGCTCAGGAGAAGCCGCAGCGCGGCACCATCGTTGCCGTTGGCGCTGGCAAGGTCAACGACAAGGGTGAGCGCATCCCCATGGACGTCAAGGTCGGTGACGTTGTCATCTACGGTAAGTTCGGTGGCAACGAGGTCAAGGTCGACGGCGAGAAGTATCTGCTGATGCGCGCCGACGACATCTACGCCGTCGTCGAGGCCTAGTCTCGTCAGAATCTCTGATTCGTCTTTGAACGCGCCCGCCGCATAGGACTCGGAAGCGGCGACGCGAGTCGCATTTCTTTTGGAGGATTACCTACCATGGCAAAGAACATTACGTTCAACACCGATGCCCGCGCTAAGCTTGCCAAGGGCGTCAACACTCTGGCCGACGCCGTTACCGTCACCATGGGCCCCAAGGGTCGCTACGTTGCGCTGCAGCGCACGTTCGGTGCTCCGACCATCACCAACGACGGCGTTTCTGTCGCCAAGGAGATTGAGCTCGAGGACAACATCGAGAACATGGGCGCTCAGCTGGTGAAGGAGGTCGCCACCAAGACCAACGACACCGTGGGTGACGGTACCACCACCGCAACCCTGCTCGCCCAGGCCATCGTCAACGACGGTCTGCGCAATGTCGCCGCTGGCGCCAACCCGCTGGCCATCCGTCGCGGCATCGACAAGGCTGTCAACGCCGCCGTCGCCGAGATGAAGAAGCAGGCCAAGCCGGTCGAGACCAAGGAGCAGATTGCTTCCGTCGGTACCATCTCCGCCGGTGACCCCGAGGTCGGCGAGAAGATCGCCGAGGCCATGGAGGTCGTGGGCAAGGACGGCGTCATCACCGTCGAGGATTCCCAGACGTTCGACATCACCATCGACACCGTCGAGGGCATGCAGTTCGACAAGGGCTACGTCTCCGCTTACTTCGTCACGGACAACGACCGCATGGAGGCCGTGATGAAGGATCCGTACATCCTCATCACCGACCAGAAGATCTCTAGCGTCCAGGACATCATGCCTGTTCTCGAGGCTGTTCAGCGCGCTGGCCGTGGCCTGCTCATCATCGCTGAGGACATCGATGGCGAGGCTCTGCCTACCCTGGTCCTCAACAAGATCCGTGGCGCCCTCAACGTCTGCGCCGTCAAGGCCCCGGGCTACGGCGATCGCCGCAAGCGCATCCTCGAGGACATCGCCGTCCTCACCGGTGGCCAGGCTGCCCTGGACGAGCTGGGCGTGAAAGTCGCTGACATCACCGCAGATATGCTCGGTACCGCTAAGTCCGTCACCATCTCCAAGGACAACACCGTCGTCGTCGGCGGCGCTGGCTCCAAGGAGGCCATCGACGCTCGTATCGCTCAGATCAAGGGCGAGATGGAGAACACCACCTCTGACTTCGACCGCGAGAAGCTCCAGGAGCGCCTGGCCAAGCTCTCCGGTGGCGTTGCCGTCATCAAGGTCGGCGCTGCTACCGAGTCCGAGCTCAAGGAGATCAAGCATCGCGTCGAGGACGCCCTGCAGGCTACCCGCGCTGCTGTCGAGGAGGGCATTGTCGCCGGTGGCGGCGTCGCCTTCATGGACGCTGCTCCTGCGCTCGACGCCGTTGAGCTCGACGACCCCGAGGAGAAGATCGGTGTCGACATCGTCAAGAAGGCTCTGACTGCTCCGGTCGCCACCATCGCCAAGAACGCTGGTTTTGAGGGCGCTGTCGTGGTCGACAAGGTTGCCGAGCTGCCCGCCGGCCAGGGTCTCAACTCTGCCAACGGCGAGTGGGGCGACATGATTGAGATGGGCGTCCTCGACCCCGTCAAGGTCAGCCGCGTCACCCTGCAGAACGCTGCTTCTGTCGCCAGCCTGATCCTCATCACCGAGGCTACCGTCTCCGATGTGCCCAAGAATACTCAGCTTGAGGACGCTATCGCTGCTGCTACCGCTGGTCAGCAGGGCGGCGGTATGTACTAAGGCCGACAAGGTCTAGAACTCCCACCGGGAATCCGGGGGCGTGACGGGGGTTTCTCTCCGGAACGTCCTCGGACATGCAAAGAGGCTCCGCATCGCGCTTCGCGCTGCGGAGCCTCTTTGCGTCCTGCGGAATGTTCCGGAGAGAAACCCCCGTCACGCCCCCGGATTCCCTGCGTTTACGGCCTTGAGGTCGGCTCGCGGAGAAGGACGAGGTTGATGGGAATACGTGTCCCCTTCGCTGTTTCGCGGCTTTGCCGCGAAAAGCGCGCCACTTTGGGGTGGGTGGGGAACGTGGTTGTTTCGGCAACTGATCTCCGCCACAAATTACCCTCGGCATACTTGCGCGAAAGCCTGCTGGTGCTACACTTGCAATTGCTGTTTCAGGGCGGGGTGGAATTCCCCACTGGCGGTAAATCGGGCGGTGTCAAAGGGACGCCGTGGCGCAGGCGAGATACCTGCGACCGAGCCGATGAGTCCGCGACCCGTGCGTGTGTTGGTTCGCATGCCGGCTGAACTGGTGAGATCCCAGTACCAACGGTTAGAGTCCGGATGAAAGAGGCAGGTGATCTTATGTCTGAACAGTCGCAGCATATCCATTTTGAGAACACGAATAGGTGGAGCACCAAACAGCTCGTTACCATGGCGCTGATGTGTGCCTTGGGCGCGTTGTTTATGTATGTGCAGCTACCCATCCTTCCTTCGGCGCCGTTTTTGACGTATGACCCGTCGCTGGTGCCGGCGATGGTGTGCGGTTTTGCGTATGGCCCTGGCGCCGGCACTGCTGTTGCCGCCATGGCGATCGTTATCCATGCGCTCACCACGGGTGACTGGGTCGGTGCGCTTATGAACCTGGTGGCTACGCTGGGTTATATTCTGCCCGCGGCTATCGTCTACCAAAAGATGCACACCTATAAGGGTGCCGTGATTGGCCTAGTGCTCGGCGTCATTGCCGCTACGGCGCTGTCCATGGTTGCGAACCTGACCATTGGTGTTTGGTTCTGGTATGGCTCGGTCGATGCGATTGCCCCGCTCATGATTCCCGCCGTGCTGCCGTTCAACCTTATCAAGACCGTCCTTAACTCGGTGTTGACGCTTGCGGTGTACAAGGCGGTCTCCAACCTCATCACGCCTAAAAAGGACCAGGTCAAAGGCCGCGCATGATTGAGTGTCGGGGCGTTTCCTTTAGCTATGACGGTGCCGTACCGGCACTCGACGGCGTCGATCTGAGCATCGAGGACGGGGAGTTTTTCTGCATCCTCGGTGGCAATGGGTCGGGCAAGTCGACGTTTGCCAAGCATCTGAATGCACTGTTGCAGCCCGATGCGGGCACGGTACGCATCAACGGCATGGATGCGTCCGATCCCGAGCTGGTCTACGACATCCGCTCGACTGCGGGCATGGTGTTCCAGAATCCCGACGACCAGCTTGTGGCGACGCTTGTCGAAGATGACGTTGCGTTTGGTCCCGAAAACCTTGGCGTGCCATCGGCACAAATTGCGCAGCGCGTACGTGAGGCGCTGAAGGGCGTGGGCCTGGTGGGCTTTGAGCGCCACGAGACCCATGCGCTCTCGGGCGGACAAAAGCAGCGCGTGGCGCTTGCCGGTGTGCTCGCCATGGAACCGTGCGTGCTCATATTGGACGAGGCTTCTTCGATGCTCGATCCGCGTGGACGCAAGGGCCTCATGAAGGCTTGCCACGCGTTGCACGATCGCGGCATGACCATCGTGATGATTACGCACTTTATGGAAGAGGCCGCCGAGGCCGATCGTGTCGCGGTATTTCGGGCGGGGCGCGTTGCCATGCTCGGTACGCCCGAGGAAATCTTGACACGGGCGGACGAACTTGCGCAGCTCAACCTGGATATGCCGGAGTCGTGTCGTCTGGGCAGGTCGCTTCGTGCGAAGGGCGTGCCCGTTTGCGCGCAGGTACGTGAGGCGGATATGGTCGCCGAGATTGCGCAGGCTTATGCCGAGCGAAGTGGGGCAGGCACCGCGGGGCAGTCTTCCGCATCCCAGTTGGAAATCGCTGACGGCACTGTTCCGGTAGACAACGAGGGCAAAGCGTCGGAGCCCGTCATCGAGATTTCGCACCTCTCGCATAGTTACTCGCTGAGCGCCCGCGAGCGCCGCCGCTGGCATAAGCGCTCGGCCACTACGGGCAAATCGAGCAAACAGGCTCTCTGGGGAAACGACCCCAGCAGCCCGTGGGCGCTGTGCGATGTGTCGCTGACGGTGCGTCGCGGCGAGTTCCTGGGTTTGGCAGGTCATACCGGTTCGGGTAAGTCGACGCTGGTCCAGCATCTCAACGGTTTGATTCGCCCCCAGGAGGGATTCGTTCGCGCACTGGGGCTCGATCTGTCAAACAAGAAAGACGCCGCCGCGGTTAAGGCCAAGGTCGGCGTGGTGTTTCAATATCCCGAGCGTCAGCTGTTTGCCGAAACCGTGGCGCAGGACGTGGCGTTTGGTCCGTACAACCTTGGCTTGCCGCAAGATGAAGTCGACCGTCGTGTTGAGTCATCGCTCTCACGCGTGGGCCTCGACCTTTCCACGGTCGGCGACAAGAGTCCCTTTGAGCTTTCGGGCGGTCAGCAACGGCGTGCGGCATTCGCCGGCGTACTCGCCATGGAGCCCGAGGTCCTGGTGCTCGATGAGCCCATGGCGGGGCTCGATCCGGCTGCGCGCAGGGATTTCCTTGAGCTTATCGATCGACTTCACCGCGATGGCCTGACCGTTGTCATGGTTTCGCATAGTATGGATGACCTGGCCAATTGCTGCGACCGCATTGTCGTAATGAACGAAGGCGCGGTGTTTGCCGAGGGAACCCCCGCGCAGGTGTTTGCGCATGCCGATGAGCTCAAGTCGATCGGCTTGGGCGTTCCCGCCGCCCAGCGTATGGCGCTGGCGCTTACGGAGGCGGGCGTGCCGCTGCGTCGCGGCGGGCTCTATACGGTTGAGTCGCTGGCAGACGAGTTGGTGGACCTGCTAATCGGTCGCTCGGGCGGTCCTTCTAACGTCGCGGACATTGCTAAATCCAAGACGGTCGCGCGAGAGGAGGGCTGCTGATGGAGGCGTTTTCGTTTGGCAGTTACTATCCCGGCGATAGTGCAATCCACCGCCTGGACCCGCGAACCAAGTTGCTCTTGGGCTTTGTGTTTCTGATCACGACGCTCACGGTCAGTGGCTTCCGCGGACTGGCCCCGGTCGCAATCTTCGTTGTCCTGATCTATACCGTGTCCCGGGTGCCGTTGCGCCGGGTCCTATCATCGATGGCACCATTGCTGGCGATTGTCGTGGTGGTCGCAGTGCTCAACCTGTTTTCCGACCAGAGCGGGCGCATCCTGTGGCAGCTCTGCTTTCTGCAGATAAGCGAGGGCTCGCTGCGTTCTGCCGCCTTTATGGCATGCCGCCTGAGCTTGATGATGGCTGGCATGAGCGCCATTACGCTCACCACGCCCACGCTCGACCTCACCGCGGGCTTTGAGCGTCTGCTCGCACCGTTTGCGCGCGTGGGGCTCCCTGCGCATGAGCTCGGCATGATCATGGGTATCGCGTTGCGCTTTATGCCGCAGTTTGCCACCGAGATGAAGCAGACGGCGGACGCGCAGGCAAGCCGCGGCGCGCGCGTGACGTGCGGTCCGCTCGGCGGCGTGCGTATGCTCGGCAGTGTGGCGATTCCGCTGTTCACGGGCGTGTTCCGTCATGCCGAGACGCTTTCGGCCGCCATGGATGCCCGTTGCTATCATGGCGAGCAGGGCCGCACACGTTTGCATGCGCTTGCATTTGGCCGCAGCGATGCGTTGGCGGCGGTGGTGACGGCGTTGCTGCTCATCTGCGTCATCGTCATCAATCTTCAACTTGTTTAGGCGCGATTCGAGCGCAAGAAAGGGGTCCCTATGACCGACAACGACCGCACGGCTCAGCTTGAGCGCGCCTGTTCGTATCTCAGGCGCATTCCGGCGTGGTATCTGGCCACGACCGATGTGGCCGACGGGTATCAGCCTCGCGTGAGGCCGTTTTCATTTGCCATGGTCGATGACGGTAAGCTGTGGTTTTGCACATCGCGCGACAAGGATGTGTGGGCCGAGCTCAGCGCGAACCCCAAGTTTGAGGTTTCGGGTTGGAAACCGGGGGAGTGTTGGATTGTACTGACCGGCGAGGCCGCGCTCGAGGACGATGCGGTCGTGAGCGACAAGGTACGCCAGGCGGGCTTTAAACACATGGTGGGCATTGGCGAGCAACACGATAGCGCCAACGACGGCCGCCTCGCTTTCTTTTCGGTCCGCAACATTGCCGCGCGCTTCTGCGATATCGACGGCAGCGAGGAGCGCCTGGAGCTCTAGCGCGTCTCAAATTAACTACCCGTTCCGAATTAGCTAGTGCCAGGAGAACACATGGACGGATTGAATACGGTTTTGGAGTATCTGACGTCAGTGCCGGCATGGTATTTGGCGACGAGCGTTGACGGACAGCCGCATGTGCGTCCGTTTTCGTTTGCGCAGATCCAGGATGGCAAGCTGTGGTTTGTAACAGCGCGCACCAAAGACGTGTGGCAAGAGCTGCTGCAAAATCAGCGCTTTGAGGCCACGAGTTGGTGGCCGGGCCATGGCTGGCTCATCTTGCGCGGGCATGCCGGTTTGGATGACCGGGCTTTAAACGAAATGCGCGAAGCCGGGTGGAAGCATCTAGAGCGCCTGGGTGAGCACTATGAGGGGCCTAGCGACCCCACGCTCGTCTTCTTTAGCGTCGAGGATCCCGAGGCTTTTATCTGCAATCACGACGAATGGGTGCCGGTCGAGCTCTAGCCAGCTGGCTCATCCTAACAACTTGGTTTTCGCATGGGCGGGCCCCGTATTGCCCGGCGCCGTTAGGAGCGCCGGTCAATACGGGGCCCGCTCCATTTGTCAATTCCTTCAAGCGAATGTGTCGGGAATGTTTCAATGCATGAATATGCAAGCCATTTACGTATTCATGCATCTTTTGGTGCTAAAGTTTCAACTCACTTCATAACGACCGCTGCGAAATGCGCATCGGTGCATAAATCGCAGACAAGGAGTCTGATATGTCTTTGAAGGTTGGAATCGTCGGCGCGGCTGGATATGCCGGAGCCGAGCTCATTCGCCTCGTGCTCGGTCATCCCGAGTTTGAACTTGTTGCCATTACGTCCAACGCCGATGCCGGCCAGCCGCTGTCTGCGGTGTATCCGAGCTTTGCTGGCGTGAGCGATCTGGTCTTCACGACGCATGACGCGCCTGAGCTAAAATCCTGCGACGCCGTCTTCTTGGCCGTGCCGCACACGGCTGCCATGGCACAGGTGCCCGCGCTGCTTGCATCGGGCGTCTCCTGCTTTGATCTTTCGGCCGATTACCGTCTGAGCGACGCGTCTGTCTTTGAGACATGGTATGCCGCCGAACATACGAGCCCCGAGCTGCTCAAGACCCGTGCCTTTGGCCTGCCCGAGCTGTTCTGCCGGGACTTGGAGACCGCCGCATCCGACCATGCCGACGGCAAACCCGTGCTGGTCGCCTGCGCCGGTTGCTATCCCACCGCAACGAGCCTTGCCGCCGCGCCCGCCGTGCGCGCTGGCTGGGTTGCCCAGAGCGGCCCCGTGATTGTCGATGCCATCAGCGGTGTGACGGGTGCCGGCAAGTCCTGCAACGCTCGTACGCATTTTTGCAGCGCCGACGAGAATTTGGAGGCATACGGCGTGGGCAAGCATCGCCACACGCCCGAGATTGAGCAAATCCTGGGCCTGACCGATCGCGTCGTCTTCACCCCGCATCTGGCACCGCTCAAGCGCGGCCTGCTCTCCACGGTGACGCTGCCGCTCACGCCGCAGGCCATCGACTCCCTGACCCTTGAGGACGTTGTCGACTATTACAAGCAGTTCTACGCTGGTCGCACTTTCGTGCACGTACTCGACGCCGGCCAGCAGCCCAAGACGGCTTCGGTCGTCGGCACCAACGCCGCTCAGATCGGCCTCGCGCTCAACAAGCGCGCGGGCGTGCTGGTGGCGACAGGCGCCATCGACAATCTGTGCAAGGGCGCTGCGGGCCAAGCAGTCCAGTGCGCCAATATCGTCTTTGGCTTTGACGAGCGACGAGGCTTGCCCACAGTGGCGTGCCCGGTGTAGCACATTCGATTGTTAACGATTTGGTAGTCGGGCATCGAGTGGGGCGCCACTCTTAAGCTGGTCTCATGGTCACGACTGGCATGGCGCACCAACCGATGTCCGTTTTTTGTTTGACATAAGGAGTCATAAAGACGATGAATACCGAGCTGTTTGATATCAAGATTCGCGCCGTCGAGGGCGGCGTTACGGCTGCGGCTGGTTTTAAGGCTGCGGGCATCCATGCTGGGTTCCGCAAGAACCCCGAGCGTCTGGATTACGCGCTCGTCGTGCCCGATAAACCCTGTCCCGGTGCCGGCGTGTTTACCACCAATCGCTTTTGCGCGGCGCCCGTGCAGGTGAGCCGTGCCAACCTGGGCGGTGCCGACAAGGGCTACGGAATCATCGCCGGCGTTTCGGTCAACTCCGGTAACGCCAACGCCGCCACGGGTGAGACCGGCCTTGCATGCGCGCACGAGACGTGCAGCATCGCATCGCAGGTCATCGGCTGCGAGCCCCAGCAGATTCTGGTTGCCTCCACGGGTGTGATTGGCCAGATTCTGCCGATCGACACGTTTGAGACCGCCATTCCTGCTGCCTACGAGGCGCTCTCCGCCCACGGTGGCGCCGATGCTGCTCGCGCCATCATGACGACCGACACGCACTCCAAGGAGTACGCCGTGTCCTACGTCAGTGAGGCTGCGGGTCATGCGGGCAATGTCTATACGGTAGGCGGAATGTGCAAGGGCTCGGGCATGATCATGCCCAACATGGCCACCATGATCGCAGTTATCACCACCGATGCCCCCGTCGAGCCTGCGGCACTTCATGCCCTGCTGCTCTCGACCGTCAAACAGACCTTTAACAAGGTAACGGTCGATTCCGACACCTCGACCAACGACACCTGCATCATGCTTGCCTCCGGCGCCGCTGCCGCAGATGTCGAGCCTATTGTCGAGGGCTCCGATGCCTTTGACGAGTTGGCATTTGCCGTGCACGAGGTGTGCGAGAGCCTGGCGCGCAATATCGCCGCCGATGGTGAGGGCGCATCCAAGCTTGTTACGGTCAACGTTACCGGCGCCGTGAACGACGAGGAAGCCGATATCGCCGCCCGTGCCGTTGCCAACTCGCCGCTCGTTAAGACCTGCATCGCCGGCCACGACTGCAACTGGGGTCGCGTTGCTATGGCGCTTGGCAAGTGCGGCGTGAAGTTTAATCAGGAAGACGTTTCCATCGACATGATGGGCATGCCTGTCTGTCGCGACGGTCTGACTGTTCCCTTTGACGAGGACGAGGCTCTACGACGTTTCGAGGCGCCCGAGATCGTGATCTCGGCCGACCTGGGCGCAGGCGACGCGGCAACGACCGTGTGGACCTGCGACCTCACGCATGAGTACATCTCCATCAACGGCGACTACCGTTCCTAGATTCCAGGCACGCTGCGCATCTTGCCGCGATTGCGGACAGCGGAGCACGGCACGATAACGATACGAAAGACGAGGCAGATTATGAAATTCGCACGCGATTGTCGTTCGAGCGAATCCAACGAAGCAACCGCGCAGCTGCTGTTCGAAGCGCTGCCGTGGATTAAGAACCTGACCGGCAAGACGGTTGTTATCAAATATGGCGGAGCCGCCATGGTTGATGAGCGGCTGCGCCGCGACGTGATGAGCGACATCGTTTTGCTCAAGATCATCGGTATGCGCCCCGTCATCGTGCATGGCGGCGGCAAGGCTATCAACGAGGCGCTGAGCCATTACGATATTCCCGTCGAGTTTAAGAACGGCCAGCGCGTGACCACGCCGGCGACTATGGATATCGTGCGCGAGGTGCTGGGCGGCAAGGTTAACCAGGAGCTGGTTGCTGCCATCAACCACCACGGCAACCTGGCCGTGGGCGTGTCGGGCAGCGATGCCGGCACGCTCATCGCCGAGCCGCTCGACCCCGAGCTCGGTCGCGTGGGCAAAGTGACGCACGTCAACACCGACTATATCGAGCGCTTACTCGATAGCGAGTACATCCCCGTCATCGCTACCGTCGCGGCGGGGGAGGACGGCGGTTTCTTCAACATCAACGCCGACACCGCCGCCGGTGCCGTTGCGGCAGCGCTCCACGCGCATAAGGCGATCTTTTTGACCGATGTCGATGGTCTGTACAAGGACTTTAGCGACAAGGACTCGCTTATCTCCAACCTAACGCTCGACGAGGTTAACGAAATGCTCTACGGCGGCGAGGTCGATAAGGGCATGATTCCCAAGCTGCGTGCGGCTGTCGACGCACTTACCGCTGGCGTGTTCCGAGCCCACATCATCAACGGCACGACGCCGCATTCGCTGCTCCTGGAGCTGCTGACCGATGCCGGCGTCGGCACCGTGATCCATTCCACCGAGACGGCGTACGAGTTCGATACGCATCCGCATCCGCTTTCGACGTTTGCTGCGCGTCTGACCGAGAACCTTGACGAGGTCGAGAAGCTTCAGACGGTCTAGCTGACCCGCAGCTGCCCCATTCCTGCACCCATAGCCCCGCGCCGTCTGGCGCCCAACGAAAGGCATCCCATGTCACTTGCAGCTCAGCAATCGCTTGAATCCCATTACGTTATGCATACCTTTGGCCGCTCTCCGGTCGAGTTTGTCGAGGGTCACGGCATGAAGCTCACCGGCGACGATGGCCGTGAGTACCTCGACTTTCTTGCCGGCATCGGCGTGTGCAGCCTAGGTCATGGCAACCCGGCTGTGCTCTCGGCGCTCGAGGCACAGACCAAAAAGCTCATGCATGTCTCCAATTACTTCTACATTGAGCAGCGCGGACAGGTCGCGGCGCTGCTGTCCAAGCTCGCTAACGACGACGTAGATGGTGCGCGCGTGCTTGCCGATGCCATTGTCGCCGGCGATGAGACCACGGCAGCTGCTCTTGGTGCCCCGGCTGCGGATGAGCAGGTTTGGGAGACCTTCTTTGCCAACTCTGGCGCCGAGGCCAACGAGGGCTCGATGAAGCTCGCGCGCCTGTACGCCAAGCGTGCCGGTAATGGCGGCAACACCATCGTGTGCATGCGCGGCGGCTTCCACGGTCGTACGCTCGAGACCATTGCCGCCACCATGCAGGATTGGCTGCAGGATAGTTTCCGTCCGCTGCCGGGTGGCTTTGTGGCCTGCACGCCCAACGATGTCGATGAGCTGCGTGCGATCTTTAAGCAGCTGGGGAGCGAAATTTGTGCCGTGATGCTCGAGCCGATCCAGGGTGAGAGTGGCGTGCACCCCATGACCGAGGAGTTTATGGCGGCAGCGCGCGACCTGGCACACGAAGTGGGCGCCGTGCTTATCGCCGACGAGGTCCAGTGCGGTATCTTCCGCTCCGGCAAGCCATTTGCATTCCAAACCTATGGCGTGGAGCCCGACATCATGAGCCTTGCCAAGGGCATTGCCGGCGGCGTGCCCATGGGTGCCGTCGTGGCGAAGAAGGAGATTGCCGACGTGTTTAAGCCGGGCGACCACGGCTCGACCTTTGGCGGTAGCTGCTTGGCCATCGCGGCGTGTGCCGCGACGCTCTCCGCGCTTGTGCGCGGCGATTATGCCGAGCATGCTGCTAAGGTGGGTGCCTATATGGAGCAGGCGCTGGCTAAGCTTCCGCATGTGGTAGAGGTGCGTGGCCGTGGCCTGATGCTCGGCTGCGATTTGGATGATGCCGCGGGCGACGCGCATGATATTGTTGCCCGCGCGCTGACCGCCGGTGCCGTGATTAACGCTACGGGTGCTCATACGCTGCGTTTCTTGCCGCCGCTCGTCTGCGAGGAAGCCGACGTGGACAGTCTGATCGAGATCCTGTCGGGTGTCTTGGGCTAACGCGGCGCAATAACTCAATTTGGACCGGGTTCCGGACTGCGGGCGTGCCCTATGTGGCATGATTCAGCGGTCTGGAGCCCGTTTTGCCTTAGATTTGCTAAGGCAGGGAGACCCGCTGGTCAAAAAACATCAAATATGAGTACTGTTACCGAGTTGGTAGCAGCAATTTTGGACTAATAAGGCCAGATGGCAAGTCGAAATGGCGATGAATGCACGATTTTGATCTAACTGTTAGTCCTTATAATGGACATATGTTGCGTAACTTAAGCAAATACTATCTTTTTATATGTTGCAAACAAAGCAGCAGTACTCATTTTTGCCATTATTTGGCCACGGCCTTTGTGACAGACGTGCTGGCGGGTTCGAATCCCTCTGCGATGGGCCTGAAAAAAAGAAAGGCCTCCATCGCTGGAGGCCTAACAATTCAGTGGTGGGCGATGAGGGATGTCCGCGTGCGGCTGGCGCCGCCCGCTTCCGCTTCGGGCCTGCGGCCCTCGCGTGCTGCGCTGGAAAACGCTTGCGCGTTTCCTCAGCTCCGCACCCTTGCGGGTTCGAATCCCTCTGCGATGGGCCAAAAAAGAAAGGCCTCCATCACTGGAGGCCTAACAATTCAGTGGTGGGCGATGAGGGATTCGAACCCCCAGCCTTGTGCGTGTAAAGCACCTGCGCTAACCGTTGCGCCAATCGCCCGTGCGGAGAGAGTATAGCAAAACAATCGCCTCATTCATCTCATATCCATTAAAGGTAACTGGCGCGTGTCACAGCGGAGCTGATTCAGTTGAGATTGCCTGAACATTCCGCCCCTCTTTACACCCTCGGGTATACTCAAAAGCTACTGATTCGATTTGATGCCCAGCAACAGCAGAGGGGATAGTATATGTGCGGTTTTGTCGGTTTTGTCGGTGGGACGGATAACCAATCCGAGGTGCTCACCAAGATGATGGACCGCATCGTCCATCGCGGTCCCGACATGGGCGGTCAGTTTATCGACGGCCGCGTTGCCCTGGGCTTCCGCCGCCTGTCGATCCTCGACCTGACCGAGGCCGGCGCTCAGCCCATGGCCAATGAGGACGGCAGCGTCGTTATCGTCTTTAACGGCGAGATCTACAACTTCCAAGAACTCCGTTCCGAGCTCGAGGCCAAGGGCTACAAGTTCCACTGCGGCGCCGACACCGAGAGTCTCCTACACGGCTACGAGGAGTGGGGCGAGGCCGTCCTCGATCGCCTGCGCGGTATGTACGCCTTCGTCATCTGGGACAAAAAGAAGAACAAGCTTTTTGGCGCCCGCGACATCTTTGGCATCAAGCCGCTTTACTACTATCCCATGGCCGATGCGGGCGACGGCGCTCCGGGCGTGCTCTTTGGTTCCGAGATCAAGAGCTTCCTGGACTACCCGCACTTCCACAAGGCGGTCAACAAAAAGGCTCTGCGTCCGTACATGACGCTGCAGTATTCGGCAACCGAGGAGACCTTCTTCGAGGGTGTCTACAAGCTGCCGCCGGCGCACTACTTTACCGTCGATATCCCGACCGGCAAGATGAACATCGAGCGCTACTGGGATTGCGATTACTCTGCCGTCGAGAAGCCGTTCGAAGAGTATGTTGACGAGCTGGACGAGGTCGTGCACGAGAGCGTCGAGGCCCATCGCATCGCCGACGTCAAGGTCGCGTCGTTCCTCTCCGGTGGCGTCGACTCCAGCTACATCGCCGCTTGCCTTATGCCCGACAAGACCTTCTCGGTGGGCTTTGACTACAAGAACTTCAACGAGACCAACTACGCCAAGGAGCTTTCCGATAAGCTCGGCGTCGAGAACGTTCGCAAGATGATTACCGCCGACGAGTTCTTCGGTGCGCTCGAGGACATCCAGTATCACATGGACGAGCCGCAGTCCAACCTGTCTTCCGTGCCGCTGTGGTTCTTGGCCGAGATGGCCCGCAAGGACGTCACCGTCGTGCTTTCGGGCGAAGGCGCCGACGAACTCTTTGGCGGCTACGCCTACTACGAGGATACGGTCCCGGTGCGCAAGTACAAAAAGATGGTGCCGCTGCCCATCCGTCGCGCGCTCGGTAACCTGGCGCTGCATATGCCGTACTTCAAGGGACATAACTTCCTGGTCAAGGGTGCCGAGATCCCCGAGAAGTCGTTCCTGGGACAGGCTCTGGTATGGCCGGAGCGCGAGGTCGACGGCGTGCTCAAGCCCGAGTACAACACCGGCGACGGCGCCTTTGAGCTCGCTGCACCCATCTACGCACGCGTGAAGGGTCAGCCCGAGCTGGTTAAGAAGCAGTATCTGGATATGAACATGTGGCTCCCGGGCGACATTCTGCTCAAGGCCGACAAGATGTGCATGGCGCACTCGCTGGAGCTGCGCGTGCCCTTCCTGGACCGCAAAGTTATGGAGTTCGCCGAGCACATTCCCGACCGCTACCGCATCAACGAGAACGGCAACAAACAAGTACTCCGCCACGCTGCCAACAAGTCGCTGCCCGATGAGTGGGCCACCCGTCCCAAGGTGGGCTTCCCGGTGCCGATTGTCTACTGGCTGCGCGAGCAAAAGTGGTACGACTATGTCAAGGAGTACTTCACCGCGCCGTGGGCAAGCGAGTTCTTCGATACCGACGAGCTCATGCACCTGCTCGATCTGCACTTTGCGGGCAAGGGCGATTTCCAGCGCAAGATCTATACGCCGCTCGTGTTCCTGGTGTGGTACAAGCGCTTCTTTATCGACGAGGACCAGCCCGCTGTTCAGGCTGCCTAGCCTCGGCTTACGAACGCCTGCGCGTAACGGCTCCTCCGGGAGCCGTTTTTGCGTGGGTGCGTTTCAGTTACTATAAAAACCGTCCCTGCCAAATGGCTGAGAAAGGTGAAAGATGCACCATTCGGATTCCGCGACCGTGACCACGGTCGATACGCTTGCCAAGCTTCTCGATGTGTGCGGCGAGCTGCGCGCATCGGAGCAGGTTGACGAGCGTGCCGTGACCGGCTGCTCGTTTGATTCGCGCGCGGTCTCGGCAGGTGACGTGTTCTTCTGCAAAGGTGCTGCCTTTAAGCCCGCGTTTTTGCGCGTGGCGCTCGATGCGGGCGCCGTCGCATTTGTGTGCGAGGAGTCGCTGGTCGAGTCTCTGGAGCCGCTGGCGCAGGAGAGCGGTGCTGCGATGCTGGTCGTGGACAGCGTTCGCACGGCCATGGCCTTGTTGCCGCCGGAGGTCTACGACCGTCCCGACCGCGACGTCAAGATCGTGGGCATCACCGGCACCAAGGGAAAGACCACGGCCGCTTTTATGCTCCAGTCCATCATCAAGGCGGCGGGCGAGTCCTGCGGCATGATCGGCTCGGTGAGTACCGACGATGGTATCGAGTGCTACGAGAGCACCAACACCACGCCCGAGGCCCCCGAGGTTTGGCGCCATATCGCCAACTGCCGCACGTCCGGTCGCCAGTCCATGGTCATGGAGGTTTCGAGCCAGGCGCTCAAGTACCAACGCGTCGAGAATCTGCCGTTTGACGTGGCGTGCTTCCTCAACATCGGCCGCGACCACATCTCGCCGATCGAACACCCCACGTTTGAGGATTATTTTGAGAGCAAACTCAGGATCTTTGACCAGGCAAAGACCGCCGTGGTGAATCTGGGCACCGAAGAGGTCGACCGTGTGCTGGAGGCAGCGTCGACGGCCGAGCGCTTGGTGACCGTTGGCGTCGAGCATCCCGAGGCAAGCCTGTGGGCGAGCGACGTACGCATGGTCGGCTTTAGCATCGAGTTCAACTTGCATGGCCTGTGTGCCGACGAGTCCGAGGCGGGGGAGAAGGTCCTGCTGGGTATCGCGGGAGACTTTAACGTGGAGAACGCGCTGGTCGCTATCGCCGCTGCGCGCGAGATCGGCATCGGTATCGATGCCATCAAGAAGGGCCTCTCCAAACTGCGTGTGCCGGGCCGTATGGAGGTCGTGGAGTCGAAGGACGGCCGCGTGATTTGTGTCGTCGACTACGCGCACAACCAGCTTTCGTTCCGCTCGCTTTTCTCGTCGGTCAAGCGCGCGTTTCCCGCCAGCCCGGTCATCGCGGTGTTTGGCGCTGCCGGCGGCAAGGCGCAGGAGCGCCGCGAGCAGCTTCCGCGCGAGGCCGCACCATATTCCGACCTGATGATTTTTGCCAACGAGGACCCGGCTCACGAGGACCCGATGAAGGTCTGTCGCGAGCTTGCCGAACATGTTCCCGATGATACGCCGAACAAGATCATCCTCGATCGCGAAGCCGCTGTGCATGCGGCGTTCAAGGCGGCGCGCGAGGAGTACATCAACCCCAATGCTCCTACCATTGTCTTGCTGCTGGCAAAGGGTGACGAGGAGCTCATGCACGTGGGCGACGAGTTCGTGCCCATCGAGAGCGACCTTTCGCTGGCCAATCGCCTAATCGATGTTACCCAGTTTGACTAATGAACCATGATGGCGGCGGCGCCCTGAGTGCGCTGTCGCCATAAGCGTGTTCCCTCAATCAAAACATGCCGTCCAAGTCCAAACCCTTCTACGTAAACGGAGTAACCATGTCCCACAACACCTTGCCGACCGTTGCCGAGCTTTCGGGCGAGATGCGCGAGCGCTTGGCCAAGGTCAAGTACGTCTTTACCGACCTGGATGCCACGATGCTCGCGCCCGGCTCGTGCGTGCTGCGCGACAACGACGGCAACCCCTCGACCAAACTCGTCGAGGCCGTCGTGGCGCTCGCTCGCGCTGGCATTCAGGTGGTTCCCACCTCGGGCCGCAACCGTACCATGATCCACGAGGACGCGCGCGTGCTCGGCCTCAACTCCTACATTGGTGAGATGGGCGGCCTGGTCATGTACGACCTCAAAGCCAACGATTGGGAGTATCTGACTGGCGACATGCCTTACGACCCCGCCTGCGGCCTTACTCCGCACCAGGTGATCGAGCAGACCGGCGTGTGCGAGAAGATTCTTGCCCGCTGGCCGCACAAGATCGAGTATCACAACGACATGTCGACCGGCTACAAGTACCGCGAGGTCACCGTCGGCATGCGCGGCGATGTGCCCGACAATGAGGTCCAGGCCATCCTGGACGAGGCCGGCTGCGGCCTGGTGTGGGCCTGTAACGGTCACCTGACGCATCTGTCCAAGCCGACGACGCTCGAGCTCGATCGCGTCGAGGACGGTCGCGCGTTTAACATCAATCCCGCCGGCCTCAACAAGGGCGTTGCCATCGCGCGCTTCTGCGAGCACCTGGGGATCGAGCGCGAGGAGACGCTCGCGCTCGGCGATTCCGAGTCCGACTTCTACATGGCCGATCACGTGGGCACGTTCTGCCTGGTCGAGAATGGCCTGACGAGCGCCGGCGCGCCCGAGTTCCTGGACGCTTGCGATAACGCCTACGTCACACGCGGCAAGATTGTCGACGGCTGGGTGGCAACGGCCGAGCTGCTGGTCGCGGCGCGTTCGTAGCGCGGCGTCGCTGCACTTGGACATGTCTTTTCGAGAGAGACTGGTGAGGTAATGTCCGATATCGAGAATCCGGCAGGCGACACGCGTCCGATTGGCGTGTTCGATTCTGGTTTGGGCGGTCTGACGGTTGCGCGCGCGATTGCGACGGCGCTGCCGCACGAGTCCGTCTACTACTTTGGCGACACCAAGCGCTGCCCCTACGGCACCCGCACCGAGGATGAAGTGCGCTCGTTTGCGTTGCAGGCGGGTCGTTGGCTTTCGAAGCACGACGTCAAGATTATGGTCATCGCCTGCAACACGGCGACCGCTGCGGCCTTGCGTCTGGCCCAGCAGGTGCTCGACGTTCCCGTGATCGGTGTGATCGCGCCGGGTGCCCGTGCGGCAATCAACAGCACGCGTACGCGTCGCGTGGGCGTGCTCGCCACCAACCTCACCATTCGCTCGGGCGCCTACACGCGCGCCATTCAGGATCTAGATGCCGGCGTCGATGTATACGGTTGTCCTGCCTCGAGCTTTGTCGAGGTTGTCGAACACGAGCTCGCCTCGGGTGCACATCTGCAGGAACAGTGGCTTGAGAACGAGGACATCTTCGATACGCCTGCCGTGCGTGCGCTGGTGGGTGCCACGGTTGAGCCGCTGCGCGACCACGGTATCGATACCGTGGTGCTCGGCTGTACGCATTTTCCGCTGTTGGTGGGACCTATCCGGCATGCGCTGGGGCCTGGGGTGCGCGTCGTGAGTTCCGCCGAGGAGACCACGCGCGAGCTGACCGATATCCTCACGCGCCGCGAGCAGCTGGCGGGCGACGCCGCCGAGCCGCAGCATCGTTTTGCCACGACGGCCGATAACATTGCCGAGTTTGCGGTGGCGGGCAGCTTTATCTTTGGCCAGCCGCTCAAGAGCATTGAGCATATCGATATCGACGAACTGAAATAGATGTAAGGCAGCCGCCAAAGCCTTCGCCACATCTTTTGCCGAAAGGATATTTCTATGGAGTACATGCAGGTCAACCGCGCCAACGGTCGCGCCGCCAACGAGTTGCGCCCCGTTAAGCTCACCCGTGGCGTCATGAAGCACGCCCACGGCTCGTGTTTGGCCGAGTTCGGTGACACGCGCGTGCTGTGCGCCGCCACTATCGAGGAGGGCGTACCGGGCTGGCGAAAGGGAGCTAAGGCCGGTTGGGTGACCGCGGAATACGCCATGCTGCCGGCGTCGACCGGCAAGCGCTGCAAGCGCGAGCACGCCAACCGCAAGGGTCGCTCCATGGAGATCGAGCGCCTCATTGGCCGCAGCCTGCGTACCGTCGTCAACATGAAGGCGCTCGGCGAGTACACCGTCACCGTTGACTGCGATGTGATTCAGGCCGATGGCGGCACGCGTACAGCGAGCATCACCGGCGCCTGGGTGGCGCTGCACGACGCCCTCGCCATGTGGGTCGAGGCGGGCAAGATCGAGCGTATCCCGCTTATCGGCCAGGTGGCTGCCATCTCCATGGGCGTTGTCGACGGCAATACGCTGCTTGACCTCGATTATTCCGAGGACAGCCATGCCGAGGTCGACATGAACCTTGTCGCCACCGATACCGGTGAGATGATCGAGCTTCAGGGTACCGGCGAGCAGGCGCCCTTCGACCGAAAACGCCTCAACGCCCTGCTCGACCTGGGCGACAAAGGCATCGCCGAGCTCATCGAGCTCCAGCGCCAAGCCCTCGCCTAACCTGCCAAATAGGGACAGGTTTATTTTGGTAGGTTTTATCTGGGAAAACGTCGAAGTATAAGACTGCCGTTGATTGAGAGGGGAGAGAGGCCGAGGTCCTCGTCGTCCTCAACACGGCATTGCTATAGAGACAAGGAGGCCAGCTATGGCACTTGAGAAGATCGACATCGACACCCTCGACCCCGCGGCGACCATCGTCGTGGCAACCGGAAACGCTCATAAGCTCACCGAGATCGAGGCCATTTTGGGCAAGGTTATGCCCGAGGTTCGCTTTGTGGCGCTCGGCCAGCTGGGCGATTTTGAGGACCCCGAGGAAAACGGCACGACGTTTTTGGAGAACGCCATCATCAAGGCGCAGGCTGCGGTTGAGGAGACGGGCCTTATGGCCATTGCCGACGATTCGGGCTTGGTCGTTGATGCCCTGGACGGCGAGCCTGGCGTGTATAGCGCGCGCTATGCGGGCGTGCACGGAGACGATGCCGCCAACAACGCCAAGCTTCTCGTGAATCTGGAGGGCGTGGCAGACGAGGATCGCACCGCGCGCTTTATGAGCGTCGTCGTGCTCATCGATACGGACGGCCTGGTCACCTATGGCGAGGGCGCCTGCGAGGGCGTCATCGCACACGAGGGCCGCGGCGACCATGGCTTTGGCTACGACCCGCTGTTCCTGCCGGTCGACACGCCGGGCAAGACCATGGCCGAGCTGACGGCGGACGAGAAGAACGCCATCAGCCATCGATTCCACGCGCTCGAGCATCTGTCCGCCAAGTTAACGGGCGAGGAGTAGGCCGTGCGCGCGGTGGTGCAGCGCGTACTCAACGCCGGCGTGACGGTCGACGGCGAGTGCGTGGGCAAAATTGGGCGCGGCTATCTGGTGCTGCTGGGTGTGGGCCATGGCGATACGCGTGCCGAGGCCGATAAGCTGTGGGGCAAGCTCCGCGGCTTGCGCATTAACGAGGACGAGAACGGCAAGACCAACCTGGCACTTGCCGATGTCGACGGCGAGGTTCTCGTAGTGTCGCAGTTCACGCTGTTCGCCGATTGCCGTCACGGCCGCCGCCCATCGTTTACCGATGCCGGCGCCCCCGATGTTGCCAACGAGCTCTACGAGTACTTCTTGACGCTCGTTCGCAAAGATGTCGAACACGTGGCGCACGGCATCTTTGGCGCCGATATGAAAGTCGACTTGGTCAACGACGGTCCGTTCACCATCGTCCTCGATACCGACAATCTGTAAGTAGCCAAATTAGCTACTTGCGTATGGCGGCAGCAGGGTGCTATAGTATTAGAGTTTTGTCTATGTTAGGGGTATTATCCCCTTTTTGAATTGCACCTTCTGGAGGCCCTGTTCATGGAAGAGATGGAAGTCAATCACGTCGACGACATCCACGAGAAGCTGACCGATATGGTGGGCGATCGCGTCAAGGTGAAGGCCAACATGGGCCGCACCCGCGTCGTCGAGCGCATGGGCACCATCAAGAGCGTCCACCCCGCCGTCTTTATCGTCGAGGTCGACGAGCGCCGCGGGCGCAAGTCGCGTCAGTCCTACCAGTATATCGATGTCCTCACCGGTCAGGTCGAGCTGTTCGACCCCGAGAGCGGCGAGCATATCTTTACCCCGCTCGGCAATCAGCTCGAGGAGCACTAACGGTGACCGATCGGTCCCTGACTCTTTCCGCGCCGGCAAAGATTAACCTCTACCTGGGGGTTCATACCGAGCGCGATGACCGCGGCTACCACAGGGTCGATTCCCTGATGGCAGCCGTCGGTCTTTCCGATTCCGTGACGGTCGCGCCGGCGCAGGCGCTGACCGTCCAGACGGTTCCGGCATCAGATTTTCCCATGCAAAAGAATACGGCGTATCGGGCTGCGGTTGCTATGGCCGAGCATTATGGTCGCGAGGCAAACATCTGCGTGACGATTGAGAAGCGCATTCCATTGTGCGCCGGCTTGGGCGGCCCCTCGACGGATGCGGCCGCGGTCATTGTCGCCTTGGCGGAGCTCTGGGGAATTGATCACACCGACCCCGCGCTCGACGACATTGCGCGGGGTATTGGTGCTGACGTCCCGTTCTTTTTGCACGCGAGCCCTGCGTTCTACGTAGGTGGGGGAGACGTGCTGGCAACTGAGTATCCCGCGCTGCCCGCAACGCCCGTCGTGTTGGTCAAGCCGCGCGAGGCAAGCGTTTCGACAATTGAAGCCTATCGACGTTTTGACGAGGCTCCGGTGCCTGCAGACAAGCCCGGCGCGATAGCTTCTGCCTTGCATGCTGGTGATGCCGAGACGGCATATGCGCTCATCCATAACAACCTGGGTGTCATTTCCGCACAGATGGAGCCGCAGATACAAACGGTTCTCGATTGGCTGCGTAAACAAGACGGCACCGTTGCTGTAGATGTGTGCGGATCGGGCGCCTGCTCGTTTGCCATTTGCGACACCGCCGCCACGGCCGAAAGGCTTGCCGACGCTGCCCAGCAAAACGGCTGGTGGTCCTGCGCGACGGAGCTCATTCCCAACACGGTTCGCATCGAAGTGCCAAAGAAGTAAAAATTTCTCTAGCACACGACGGAAATCTTTGTTACTATAGTCGAGCTAACGGGTTGTGGCTCAGTTTGGTAGAGCACTGCGTTCGGGACGCAGGGGTCGCTGGTTCAAATCCAGTCAACCCGACCAGAGCATGAGGAGGGACCGCTTCTTGCGGTCCCTTTTTTTAGCTATTGTTGTGATACCGCGATACCCGCGGTATACTCATTCGAGCTTGTCTCGCTGTATTGTGGAGGTCTACATGTTTGGACTGAGGGCTCCTGAGCTCATCATTATTCTCGTCGTTGTCCTGATTATCTTCGGGCCCAAGAACCTGCCGAAGCTCGGCAAGTCTCTCGGCTCTACCGTCAAGAATATCCGCGAGGGTATGGAGGGCGACGATAAGGCCGAGACCAAGCAGGCCGAGGAGGTCGTGGTCGAGCAGTCCGAGGAGGACAAGGAGATCGCTGAGCTCGAGGCCAAGCTCGCTGCTGCTAAGAAGAAGCAGGCAGAGGACAGCGACGCGGACGCAGAGTAGTCCCATCCCTTTGGGGTGAGCACCTGACCGGCTTGCCCGCAGGCTAGCCGGTCTTTTTCGTTTTGTTGACAGTTGATTGTTTGATCAGAGTTGGGGAGATATCCGTATGGACGCAAGCCAGATCGTACTGACCGCTGAGGGCCGCCAGAAGCTCGTCGAGGAGCTCGCTTGGCGTGAGGGCGATTACACCAAGGAGATCGTCGAGGACATCAAGGAAGCCCGCGCGTTCGGCGACCTTTCGGAGAACTCCGAGTACGATGCCGCCAAGGACAAGCAGGCCCAGAACGCCGCTCGTATTGCCGAGATCCAGGCCATCCTCGCCAACGCTCAGGTTGCTGCCACCACGGGCGATCTGACCGTCTCCATCGGTTCTACCGTTTCTCTGATTGATCCCAACGGTGAGGTCATGGAAGTCACGCTCGTCGGTACCACCGAGACCAACTCGCTCGAGCACAAGATTTCCAACGAGTCTCCGGTCGGTCACGCCATCATCGGTCACGGCGAGGGCGACTCCGTCGAGGTCGTTACGCCTTCCGGCAAGACTCGCGTCTACACCATCGCCAAGATTGCACGCTAGACCACGGTCCCGCGTAAAGGTATGTTTTCGCTCCCTGGGACCGAATCCTGGGGAGCGTTTTAGTTTGAGGAGCTAACTTATGGCAGAGAACCAGAACGCCGCAGATCAGGCATCGACGCTCAACGACGAGCGCGCCACCCGCCTGACCAAGCGCGCCGCCCTGTTCGAGGCGGGCCAGAACCCCTATCCCGAGCACTCTGAGCTTGAGGACTACGTTGCCGATATCGAGGCTAAGTACGCCGAGCTTGCCGATGGCGAGGACACCGAGGACGTCGTGAAGATCGCCGGCCGCGTGGTCGCCAAGCGCGGTCAGGGCAAGATCATGTTCATCGTCGTGCGCGATGCGACTGCCGAGATTCAGCTGTTCTGCCGCATCAACGACATGGACGAGGCTGCCTGGAATACGCTCAAGTCCCTCGACCTGGGCGACATCTTGGGCGTGACAGGCGTGGTTGTGCGCACCCAGCGCGGCCAGCTTTCCGTTGCCCCTAAGAGCGCGACCCTGCTTTCCAAGGCCGTTCGTCCGCTGCCCGAGAAGTTCCACGGTCTTTCCGACAAGGAGACCCGCTATCGCCAGCGCTATGTCGACCTGATCGCCAACGACGACGTTCGCGAGACCTTCCGTAAGCGTTCGCAGATTCTCTCCACCTTCCGTCGCTTTATGGAGTCCGACGGCTACATGGAGGTCGAGACCCCCATCCTGCAGACCATCCAGGGTGGTGCCACGGCCAAGCCGTTCATTACCCACTTCAACGCGCTCGATCAGGAGTGCTACCTGCGTATTGCCACCGAGCTGCACCTCAAGCGCTGCATCGTCGGTGGTTTTGAGCGCGTGTTCGAGATCGGCCGCATCTTCCGTAACGAGGGCATGGACCTTACCCACAACCCCGAGTTCACCACGATGGAGGCCTACCGTGCCTTCTCCGACCTCGAGGGCATGAAGGCGCTCGCCCAGGGTGTCATTAAGGCGGCTAACAAGGCCATCGGCAACCCCGAGGTCATCGAGTACCAGGGCCAGACCATCGACCTTTCTGGTGAGTGGGCCAGCCGTCCCATGACCGACATCGTCTCCGACGTGCTCGGCAAGCAGGTCACCATCGACACGCCGGTCGAGGAGCTCGCTGCCGCAGCACGCGAGAAGGGCCTGGAGATCAAGCCCGAGTGGACTGCTGGCAAGATCATCGCCGAGATTTACGATGAGCTGGGCGAGGACACCATCGTCAACCCCACGTTCGTGTGCGATTACCCCATCGAGGTCAGCCCGCTTGCCAAGCGCTTTGAGGACGATCCGCGCCTGACGCACCGCTTTGAGCTGGTTATCGCCGGTCACGAGTACGCCAACGCGTTCTCCGAGCTCAACGACCCGGTCGACCAGGCCGAGCGCTTTGCCGCCCAGATGGCCGAGAAGGCTGGCGGCGACGACGAGGCCATGGAGTACGACGAGGACTACGTGCGCGCCCTCGAGTACGGTATGCCTCCCGCGGGCGGCATCGGCATCGGTATCGACCGCGTGGTCATGCTGCTCACCAACCAGGCTTCCATCCGCGACGTGCTACTGTTCCCGCACATGAAGCCCGAGAAGGGTTTCCAGTCCGGTGCCGCTGCCGCCAAGGCTGCCGAGGCCGGCAACGCCGCGAGCCCGTTCGTCAAGCCGCTCAAGCCCACGGTTGATTACTCCAAGATCGCCGTCGAGCCGCTGTTTGAGGAGTTCGTCGACTTCGATACCTTCTCCAAGAGCGATTTCCGCGCTGTGAAGGTCAAGGCGTGCGAGGCCGTCAAGAAGTCCAAGAAGCTGCTGAACTTTACGCTCGACGACGGCACTGGCACCGACCGCACCATCCTCTCCGGCATTCACGGTTATTATGAGCCCGAGGACCTGGTCGGCAAGACTCTGCTCGCCATCACCAACCTGCCTCCGCGCAAGATGATGGGTATTCCCAGCTGCGGCATGCTCATCAGCGCTATCCACGAGGAGGAGGGCGAGGAGCGTCTCAATCTGATCCAGCTCGACGCTTCCATCCCCGCCGGCGCAAAGATGTACTAGGGGGTTACGCGGGTTTACCAACCCGCGTAACCAGTTGACGCTGCAAGCCCGCCAGAGCGGCAATCTGCCTTTCAACTTCGGCGGCATGACCAAAAGGTCAATGCCGCCTCGTTTCAAGGCACCTTGCTCGCTCTGGCGGGCTTTCGCTGTCGTTGCCAGGGCATCGGCGTTGCCTTGGCTGTCAAGCTGGACGCGGCTCGCTGTCCGTCCTCTACCTGCGGCGGTGACTTTGTTGACACTTAGAACATCGATGTAGCCATTGGGGACGTTCTTAAACGACTACCCAACGGCTATTGAGCACATGGCTCGCATGGCAGCCGTCTCTTTTATGTTTCCTTTAGCCGTTGCTGCCTAGGATGGGGGTTAGTCGGTAGGAAGGGAGCGTCTATATGGACGACGCGAGCGAGCGTGCAATCGAAGAGGACATGCTCGATCAGTTCAATTACTTTGACGATGAGGATGAGGAGCTAATCGATCGTCGCGAGCCGGCATCGCTTGACTCATTTGATCTGGTCGATGAAGAGACTGATGAGGTTGAGGACGAATCAACGGAGTCCCCACAGTCTTCGCGCCTTGACTCGCTGCTTTCGAGAGCCCCCATGCACCACGGTGTTCGTGCCGGCGCACTCCATATGAAAACTGACTGGCACCAGATCGTGACGGCAGGCGATGAGCTTGCCGTCGATGCGCCGCTCACCGATAAGTCATCCATCATCTGCCGCACCGGTATGCTTATGCTCGCGAGCGGAACGGGTGCCTGGCGTGTACGCGATACCATGAATCGCGTCGCCGCCGTACTCGGTGTCACCGTCCACGTTGACTTAAGTCTTCTGTCGTTTGAGTGCACCTGCATCGAAGATGGCCACTGCTTTAACGAGGTTGTCAGCCTGCCCACAACGGGAGTCAATACCCATCGCATTTGGATGATGGAGAGCTTCCTAAAGGAAATCGAGACGTATGGGCGCCGGTTTACCGTGCACGAATACCACGAGATGCTCAAGACCGTTGAGAGTTCAAAACCCGATTACTCTCCCTGGCAACAGGGCCTTGCGGCAGCTTGTGCTTGCGGCGCCTTCGTCTTTTTGCTCGGCGGCGGCCCTATCGAGATGGCCTGCGCATTCGTAGGCGCTGGTGTTGGCAACTTTGCTCGCTCTCATATTCTCAAGCAGGGTCTTGGCCAGTTTAGCGCGCTGACGATTGGCGTTGCGCTCGCTTGCGTTTCGTATCTGCTGGCATTGCTCGGCCTTGGCCAGGTCGTACCGGGGGCAATGTCGCACCAAGAAGGCTATATCGGCGCCATGCTCTTTGTGATTCCCGGCTTTCCCCTCATTACGGCAGGCCTCGACATCGCTAAGCTCGATATGCGAAGCGGCATTGAGCGTCTTTCGTATGCCGTGTCGATTATTGTGATGGCGACCCTTGTGGGCTGGATGGTTGCCGAGTGTGTGGGGCTGGCACCGGATGATTTTGCCCCGCTCGGCCTTTCGCCGCTTGCCCTTACGCTCCTGCGCGTGGTGATGAGCTTCGTTGGCGTATTCGGCTTCTCGGTGATGTTCAACAGCCCGGTAAAGATGGCCGCGGCAGCTGGGCTGATCGGCGCCGTGTCCAATACCTTGCGCCTTACGCTCGTCGATGCGCCGACGCTGTTTCCCTTTCTGGGCCTGAGCGTAGGTATGCCTCCCGAGGCGGCAGCGTTTATCGGCGCGCTGGTATCGGGGCTGCTCGCGAGCTTAGCCGAAATCAAGCTCACCTACCCACGTATCGCCCTCACGGTGCCATCGATTGTCATTATGGTGCCGGGCTTGTATCTGTATCGCTCGATGTATTACATGTGCACATTCGACACGGTCAATATGCTCGGCTGGTTTGTGCGTGCAGTGCTCATCGTGGCGTTTTTGCCCGTTGGCCTGGGTGTGGCGCGTACACTCACCGACCCTCGCTGGCGCCACACCAGCTAATTGGTGCAAATGAAACTGATCCGCAAAACATGAACGTGGATAATCTCCCGTTTTTGGCTTGTTTACGGGCTCAAAACGGGAGATTATCCACGCTCGTGGAATGGGTGTCCGAAAATCCACGCTCGTTGGGCCGATGCAGACGCACCTGGCAATTCCTTTTTTGTAGACGTTGTCGTATGGCTGCATGCGGAAAAGGCCCCAGCGATTAACATATACTCCATATGGGTAAAGAGACCAAAGCGCCGCCACGAGTGGCGCTTTGCGTTTGAAAAAACTAGCTCGTCTAAGAGGAACTAGCATGTTAGACCGTTTTACCGATCGCGCGCGCAAGGTCATGTCCATGGCCAAGCAGGAGGCGCTCGATCTTCATTCAAATAAGGTGGGTACCGAGCATCTGTTGCTCGCGCTCGCCAAGGAGGACGAGGGCATTGCCGCTGAGGCGCTGCGCTCGCTCGATATCTCCTACGACGACATCATGGATACCCTCAAAGAGGTCCAGACCACGGTTCCCGAGCCCAGCGAGGAGACCGAGGCTGCCAAGCTTGCCTTTACGCCGCTCGTCATTAGCGTGATGGAGCGTTCATTCCGCGTGGCGCGTGAGAACAACCAGACCTACGTGTCGACCGAGCACTTGCTGATCGGCATCGTCGAAGAGGGCAACGGCATGGCCATGGACATCCTCATGCGCCTGGGTGTGTCGTCCGCCTCCATCAAAAAGGCTATCGAGAAACTCACCGCCAAGGACCAGGATAAGAAGCGTCCGCTCGCTGGCGCCGGTGCTGGTCGTCCCGGTACGGGCCTGCCGTTCTTTAGCGGCTCGGATGCCTCTCAGCAAAAGGGGAGCGGTACCGATACACTTAAGCAGTTCGCGACCAACCTTACGCAGAAGGCGCGCGACGGCGAACTCGATCCGGTGATCGGCCGCGAAAAGGAAGTCCAGCGTATGATGGAAATTCTTTCGCGCCGCACCAAGAACAATCCGCTTATCCTGGGCGATCCCGGCGTGGGTAAGACGGCCATCGTCGAGGGCCTGGCTCAGCAGATCGCCGCCGGCAACGTGCCCGAGAACCTTATGAACCAGAACATCTGGACGCTCGATCTGCCGGGTCTTGTCGCGGGCGCCAAGTATCGCGGTGAGTTCGAGGAGCGCCTCAAGAACGTGATCCAGGAGGCAACCGAAGCCGACGACGTCATCCTGTTTATCGACGAGATGCACACCATCATCGGTGCCGGTTCTGCCGAGGGATCCATCGATGCAAGCTCCATGCTCAAGCCCGTGCTCGCGCGCGGTGCTTTTCAGATCATCGGTGCCACCACGGCCGAGGAGTTCCGTAAGTACCTCACCAAGGATCCGGCCTTTGAGCGTCGCTTCCAGACCATCGATGTCGAGGAGCCGAGCGTCGAGGACACGGTCAAGATCCTGACCGCGCTCAAGCCGCGCTACGAGGAGCACCACCATGTGCGTTACACACAGGGTGCTATCGAGGCCGCCGCGAACCTCTCCAACCGCTACATTCAGGACCGCTTCCTGCCCGATAAGGCCATCGACCTCATCGACGAGGCCGGTGCCCGCGCCCGCATTGCCGCCAACCGCGCGCCCGAGCCGGTGCGCGAGGCCGAACATCGCATCGAGGAGCTCAAGGCTGCCGCACAGGAGGCCACCGAGAGCGACGACATGAACAAGGCCGCCGAGATCACCGAGCAGCAGAAAGCCGCCGAGATTGAGCTCGCCGAGGCCAAGGCTGCCTGGACGGCCGAGCTCGACGCCAGTCCGCTCACCATCGATGTCTCCCAGATTGCCGACATCGTGTCCGTGACCTCGGGCGTGCCGGTGTCCTCGCTCACCGAGAGTGAGAGTCGCCGCCTGCTGCAGGCCGAAAGCGTGCTCAAGACGCGCATCATCGGTCAGGATGAGGCCGTCGAGGCCGTTGCCAAGGCCGTGCGCCGCAGCCGCTCGCCGCTCAAGGACCCTCGCCGCCCCGGCGGCAGCTTTATCTTCCTGGGCCCCACCGGCACGGGCAAGACCGAGCTTGCCAAGACGCTCGCCGAGTATCTCTTTGGCAGCAAGGACGCGCTCATCAGCTTCGACATGTCGGAGTTTGGCAGCGAGTTCGAGGTCTCCAAGCTTATCGGTAGCCCTCCGGGTTACGTGGGTCACGACGAGGGCGGCCAGCTCACCAAGGCTGTTCGCCGTCATCCGTACTCGGTCGTGCTGTTCGACGAGATCGAGAAGGCGCACCCTGATATCTTCAACATCTTGCTACAGGTGCTGGAGGAGGGCCGCCTGACCGATAGCCAGGGCAAGACGGTCGATTTCCGCAACACCGTGATTATCATGACGTCCAACGTGGGCGCCCGCGAGATCGCGCAGGATGCGAGCGTGGGCTTTGGCACCACCGGCAAGCAGGGTCTCACGTCGAGCGAGATCCGCGGCCGTGCGATGGGCGAGCTCAAGCGCCTGTTCCGCCCCGAGCTGCTCAACCGTATCGATGACATCGTGGTGTTCCAGAAGCTTTCGGGCGAGAACCTGACCAAGATCGCTCACCTGCTGGTGGACGACCTGCGCCAGCGCCTGATTGCCAACGGCATGAACATCAAGCTCACCGATGCGGCCTACGACAAGATTGTGGCCGAGGGCACCGACCTCACCAACGGTGCGCGTCCGCTGCGCCGCGCCATCCAAAAGCTCATTGAGGATCCGTTGTCCGAGGAGCTGCTGGCCGGCGAGTGGGGCAGTGGCGATACCGTCCTGTGCGATGTGGCCGACGGCAAGTTTGTCTTTAGCCATGGTACGGGCGAGATCCCGGCACCGCGTCCGGCGGGCACGCTCGGTGGCGATACCGCTCCGGCAGCGCCGCACACCGGAAACGCTGCGCCTGTGAGTAGTGGCGTGACCTCGGGCCCCGGCGGTATGATGCAAGCTGGCTCCGGCGCGCTGTAGGGCGTGGCGACAATTTGATACGCTCAATCGAGGCGCTCTGGCAAGGGCGCCTCGATTTGTAGAGCTGCGGTGATTGTGACCGTTACGCTATACGGTCCACCGTTAGCCGATGATGCAAGGGCGCTCGGCGTTTTCGACTGGTTTATGCACGCAAAGTCTGGGAATATACAAGGCGCATGTCTTACTGTCTAACCAGTTGCGCCAAGGAGGCACCATGGATTACAAGATCACCGGCTACGAGCCCGCCCAGCTGTTCCATTTCTTTGAGGAGGTCAGCGCGATCCCCCGTGGGTCTGGCAACGAGAAGGGCATCAGCGATTTCCTGGTTGCGTTTGCCAAGGAGCGCGGCCTCGATGTGTACCAGGACGAGGTCTACAACGTCATCATTCGCAAGCCCGCTTCTGCCGGCGCCGAGAATGCCCCGACTGTGATGCTGCAGGGCCACATCGATATGGTGTGCGACAAGTTGGGCTCTGTTGAGCACGACTTTACGACCGACGGTATCGACCTGGTCGTGAAGGACGGCGTCCTCACCGCTAACGGCACCACCCTGGGCGCCGACAACGGTATTGCTGTCGCTCTGATGCTTACTGTGCTCAACGACGATTCGATTGCTCACCCCGCCCTCGAGTGCGTATTCACCACCGATGAGGAGACTGGCCTGGTCGGCGCCGAGACGCTCGACAAGTCCCAGATTAACGCCCGCACCATGATTAACCTTGACTCCGAGGAAGAGGGCGTTGCCACCGTCAGCTGCGCCGGCGGCGTCGTTGTTACCTACACCTGCCCCATCGTGCGCGAGCACAAGACCGGCAGCACCCTCACGCTCGACATCTCCGGCCTACTGGGTGGTCATTCCGGCAACGATATCAACCTGGAGCGCGGCAACGGCAACCTCATCATGGCCCGCATCATCGACCGCCTGATGGTCGCCGGCGGGCCCGCCATCGTTAGCTTTAACGGCGGCACTAAGGATAACGCCATCAACCGTGAGTGCAAGGCCGAGCTGGTTTACGCCGACCACGCTGCCGCCGAGGCCGCGGCCCAGATCGCAAAGGACATCATCGCCGACGTCACTGCCGAGCTCGAGGTCTTCGACCCCGGTTTTACCTGCACCGTCGAGATTGCCGACGACGCCGAGGTCGAGGCCATGGATCAGAAGTCCGCGCTTGCCCTCATCCGCGCCCTGCGTCTTGCCCCTAATGGCGTGATTCGCCGCAACGTCGCCACCGACGGCTCCGTCGAGGTTTCCTCCAACATCGGCGTGGTCGCCACTTCCGACGACCAGGTCAAGATCATGCTGTCCCCGCGCTCCTCGATTACCTCGCTGCAGAACGAGTTCAAGGACCGCCTGCAGACGCTGGCCGATGTCTTGGGCTTCGACGCCAAGTTCGAGTTCGAGTATCCCGGCTGGAGCTATGCCGAGCATTCGCCGGTCCGCGACGTTTTTGTCGAGAGCTATCGCGAGCTCTTTGGCTCCGAGCTGCGCATCGAGTCCATTCACGCTGGCCTTGAGTGCGGCCTGTTTGCTGAGGCCCTGCACGGCCTGGACGCCATCGCCGTGGGCCCGACGCTCTCCGATGTCCACACCCCGGACGAGAGCATGGAGCTCGCTTCTGCCGAGCGCTTCTACGAGCTGCTCATCGACGTCCTCAAGCGCCTTGCCGCGTAAGGGTCGCGCTAGCAGCAGTTCGAGCCACGTGCTAGCGGATTGCAAATGACATTACGAGAGGGGGCATCCGAACTTTTGCGACGGGTGCCCCCCTCTTCTTTTAAGAAATGTGGATTGATTGGCGCCTAGCCCATATCCGCCTTGATGAGGTCGAGGGTGCGCTGGCAGTTTTCGCGGACGGGGCCGAGCATATGCTCGCGCAGGTCCGCCATGCCGGGCAGGTCGGCGTATTCGTCCATGATCTCTTCCATACAAATGGGCACCTCGTAGGCGAGGTCCATCATGGTCGCAAAGCAAAACTTCTCGGATAGCCCGGCATCGGTGAGCGCCGCCTCCAGCGCGGGGTCGCCCATACCGTGGTATCGGCGGATAGCGCCTGGACCGATGCGCCCCACTCGATTTTCGCCGCCAACGCTCATGGCAAGGCGCGCCCGGCGGCGCATACGTTCGTACGCCAAGCCCGATGCGACATCGTACATGGGTGCGAGCGCTGCGTTTGTGCCTTTGCCTAGGATGAGCGAGTAGTTTTTAGCGTGTGCGTCAGGCGCTCCGATAATGGCGTTATAGAACAACATATAGGTAAAAAGCACAAGATTCATGTGGTGGGGGACTGTGTTAATCAGTCGTTCTTGGATGTCTCGTGTGGTTGGTCCTCCGTCGGCGGTGTATTTCTGGCTTGGCAATACACCGAGCGCCTGGCAAAAGTCCTCCTGATGCAGCCTTTCGATATTTCCGCTGCTATTGACCATTCTGTCGTACCGTTCAACGACGAGCGCGGCTTCGTCTTCAAATGTGCAATAGGAGACGTTGGCAGTTGGAATGCCAACACGCCGAGCCGTTTTCATGCAGACGAATTCGTTTAAGGCCTGATGTTTGAACCCAACGACACCATTTTTGAAGATATGGGTAGTGGGGGATGACCCTAGACATTCGCACCATTGGCCATCATGCCAAGCTAGTGCAAATTTGCCTTGGTTGCCGCCCAGGGACCAGCTTTCGTTGGAGCCCATCCATGTCTCTCTTTCGTCATCGCGAATTGCTTTGAGCTTGTGAGCGATTTGAGAATTGGTAAGCGGGCGGTATGCCGAGACCCTGCCGCGGGCGGCGCCTAATTGATCGGTTCGACAAAACTGAACGGCCCCTGCGCAGTCAAGACCGATATGGCACAAGAGGGCGACGGGGTTGTTGGATGCAACGTCATACTCGGCGGCAATAGCGCGACGCTGCTCTTGGCTGTCGGGCAAAAGGCCAAATAGGAACGGGCGGACGATGTTATGGCCATACGTGCGATTGGAAAGCGGCATTGTAAGCGATAGTGGTGCTCCGCGATAGGTTGGGGCGTATACAAAGCTGCAGAGTCCATGCTCGTCTTGCCGGAGAGTGCCTGCGATTTCGCCACAAATGAGGGTCGCAAGCTCCATCTCTGCCATTTATTTCACAACCTTACAGCCAAAGGAGAGGTCTGAAGTGTCGGAAAGGCCTTGCTCGGCTGCGATTTGGGCCAGCAAGGCACCATAGGAAGATGGCGTTCCCTGTCGAGCGGGTCGTCTGCCTACGCTTGGCTTTGGCAGGGCATTCGAGTTCGCGATAGGGAGGTCCGCTTTCGTCGTCGGATGTTCGGAGGGCGATGCGATGGAGTCGTTATCGCTTTGCGCAAAGAGACCTATGCCGAGTGCGTTAAAGACGGACAGCAACTTGTCGAGTCGAATGCCGGTGGCGTCTCCTAGCTCGAGCGATGCGAGCAGGCGCTCCGAAACACTGGCCGTTTTGGCGAGGGCGGCACGGGTGAGACCCTGAGCCTCGCGTGCCTGGCGCACGTAGATGCCAGCTTGGCGCGGTGTGGTGATGGGAAGGGTATTCACGGCGATCTCCTAACGTGCAGACTTTTGCATATCAGTATGACATGCAAAAGTCTGCACGAAAAGGCCTCATGCAAAACTTTGCATTAGGCCTTGTACTGGCGTTGAGTTTTGAGCGATTGTGTTTGGCGTTACAGCGCCAAAATCCCCAGATGCTCAAGCAAGATCTTAAGTCCGATGAGGATGAGCACGATGCCGCCCACGATGGTGGCAGGTTTTTCGTAGCGCGCGCCAAAGGTGTGGCCGATCGCTACGCCGGCGACGGAGAAGATAAACGTTGTGACGCCGATAAGCGATACGGCGGGAACGATGTCGACCGAAAGCGCGGCGAACGAGATGCCCACGGCCAGGGCGTCGATTGAGGTGGCGATGGCGAGGATCAGGTACTCGCTCAGTTCAATCTTTTCGGCATTCTTGCCGTCGCCTTCATCCTCGTCCTCGGTAAAAGCCTCCCACAGCATTTTGCCGCCGATGAAGGCCAAAAGGATAAAGGCGATCCAATGGTCGATAGGTCCGATGATGGCCATGAATTGACTTCCGAGCGCCCATCCGATTACGGGCATGCCGGCCTGGAAGCCGCCAAAGAACAGGCCGAGCACTACGGCGACCTTAAGGTTGATCTTCTTCATGCCAAGGCCCTTGCAGATGGATACGGCAAAGGCGTCCATCGAAAGGCCAATGGCGAGCAGCACGAGCTCTACGAGTCCCATGGTTTGGCTCCCTCCTTGCGGGCGAACCCGCGTGTACTTCTGACAGGGGAGCAACAAAAAAGACCCGTGGCGTACGCGCCGCGCGTACAACCACGAGTCTCGTTCATTAAGGCAAGCCAGACCGTGTCGGCCAGTATGTTGACTTGCCGCGCCACCGGAGGCGAACCCGGTCACGCGACTACTCCCTCATTCATGTGAATCCCGATGCTACCACATGAACAGCTCATTTGGGTTGAGGCTCTCAGCGGTGTTCGCTCATTCTGTAAGCATCGGATTTCGCGAGCGCCGCGGGGACAAACCGTGAGAAACTATTTAGCGTTTATGGAGCGTATGCGATGGGAGCGATGCCTTGGATAAGAACGAGCTGCAAAAGCGTATGGAACAGGCCATCCGCCTGACGGCACCTGGCCAGCCGATCCGCACCGCCCTCGACATGATCATTGCTGGTCACCTGGGCGCTCTTATTTGCGTCGGCGACACCGAAAACGTGCTCGCTGCTGGTAACGACGGCTTCCCGCTCAACATTTCGTTTACCTCGAACCGCCTGTTCGAGCTTTCCAAGATGGACGGCGCCATCGTCATCGACGGCGACCTCACCCAGATCCTGCGCGCCAACTTCCACCTCAATCCCGATCCCTCGCTTGCCACGAGTGAGACGGGCATGCGTCACCGCACCGCCGCCCGCATGTCGGTGCTCACGGATGCCATCGTGATCTCGGTCTCGGCCCGTCGTGCCGTCGTCAACGTGTACGTTCACGGCAAGAGCTACGAGATCCAGCCCGTCACCACCATCATGAGCTCGGTCAACCAGCTCGTCGCCACGCTCCAGACTACCCGTCAGTCGCTCGACCGCTCCCTGCTGCGCCTGACGGCCCTCGAGCTCGACGACTACGTTACACTCGCCGACATTACCGGCATTTTCTCGAGTTTCGAGATCATGCAGCAGGCAAAGACTGAGCTTAAGGATTGCATTGTCAAGCTGGGCAACCAGGGCAAGCTCGTGCAGATGCAGCTCGAGCAGCTCGCCGGCTCCAGCATGGATACCGAATACGACCTGATGATTCGCGACTACGCAAGTGATTCTTCCGAGGCTAATGCCGAGAAGATTCGCGCCAACCTAAGCCGTATGACACCTAAGGACCTGTCCGACCCGCAGCATGTGGCGGCAGTTCTGGGCTACGACGACCTGGACGAGGACTCCGTCATGACACCGCTGGGCCTGCGCACGCTTTCGCGCGTGTCCGTCGTGCGCGACGGCGTGGCCGAGAAGATCGTCGACGAGTATGGATCGCTGCAGGAGCTCATGGACGACATCAGCGAAGATCCGGAGCGTCTGGGCGACTTTGGCGTTAACAACCCTGCCATTCTTGCGGACTCCCTGTACCGCATGAAGGGCACCAAACAGGGGAACGCATAATGGCGCCCGTATGTGCCGTGGTCGTTGCCGGTGGCAGCGGCCAGCGCTTTGGAAATCCCGGCGGCAAGCAGCTCGTTAACGTGGCGGGCCGTCCGCTCATGAGCTGGTCTATCCGTGCGTTCGATCGGAGCGACAAGGTCGGTCACATCGTGGTGGTGTGTCCTGCCGAGCGTCGTGCCGAGATGCGCCGCCTGGCCATCAGCCCGTATTCGTATAGCACGCCCATCAGCTTTGCCGATGCCGGCGATACCCGCCAGGACTCCACCCGTGCCGGCGTGCATGCGGTACCGGCGGGTTTCGAATATGTCGCCATCCACGACGGCGCCCGTCCGCTCATCACGACCGAGGCCATCGATCATGCGATCGACGTGCTTGTGGGCGACCGCTCGCTCGACGGTGTCGTGTGCGGTCAACCCGCGATCGACACGCTCAAGATTGTCGACGGCGACAACATCGTCGAGACGCCGCCGCGCGAGCTCTACTGGGCCGCGCAGACGCCGCAGATCTTTAGTGTCGACGCCATGAAGCGCGCCCATGCCGCGGCGATTGCCGAGGGCTTTATCGGCACGGACGATTCGTCACTGGTCGAGCGCATGGGTGGGCGCGTCCGCTGCGTCCAGAGCCCGCGCGATAACCTTAAGGTGACGGTGCCCGAGGACCTGCGCCCCGTAACCGCGATTCTGCTTGGCCGTATGGCCGAGGGAGAGGACCTTCCCCATGTTCAGTAACCTGCGCATTGGCCACGGCTACGACGTCCACCGTTTGGTGGAGGGGCGTCGATGTATCATCGGCGGGGTCGACATTCCCTACGAGCGCGGCCTGCTGGGTCACTCGGATGCCGATGTGCTCGCGCACGCCTTGGCCGACGCCATTCTGGGCGCCTGCCGCGGGGGAGACATCGGCAAGCTATTCCCCGACACCGATCCCGCCTACGAGGGCGCCGATTCGATGGTGCTGCTCGCTCGCGTGATGGACTATGCGCGCGAGCTGGGCTTTGAGTTTGTCGATGCCGATTGCACCATTGCCTGTCAGCAACCCAAGATCACTCCGCACCGCGATGCCATGCGCGCCAACCTTGCCCATGCCCTGGGCGTCGACGTCGAAAACGTGGGCGTCGCCGCCACTACGACCGAAAAGCTCGGTTGGGAAGGCCAGGGCGAGGGAATCGGTGCCTGGGCCGTCTGCCTGCTACAGAAAACCGTTAAGGAGTAACGAATGCGTATCTACAACAGCGCTACCCATAAAAAGGAAGAGTTCCAGCCCATCGAGTCCGGCAAGGTCCGCATGTACGTGTGCGGCCCCACGGTCTACGACAACATCCACATCGGCAATGCCCGCACGTTCATCAGCTTTGACGTGATTCGTCGCTGGCTCATCGCGAGCGGCTACGAGGTCACGTTCGCCCAGAACCTCACCGATGTCGATGACAAGATCATCAAGCGCGCCAACGAGCAGGGCCGAACGGCCGCCGAGGTCGCGACGGAGTTCTCCGACAAGTTCATCGGCGTCATGCGTGCCGCCAACGTGCTCGATCCCGATGTGCGCCCCCGCGCCACCAAAGAGATCGGCCCCATGATCGCCATGATCAAGACGCTCATCGAGCAGGGCCACGCCTACGCCGCCGATAACGGCGACGTGTACTTTGCCGTGCGCAGCGATTCCAACTATGGTCAGGTCTCGGGCCGCAACATCGACGACCTTATGGTTGGCGCGCGCATCGAGGAGAACGAGGACAAGAACGACCCGCTCGACTTTGCCCTGTGGAAGGCTGCCAAGCCCGGCGAGCCCAGCTGGCCGAGCCCCTGGGGCGAGGGCCGTCCCGGTTGGCACACCGAGTGCGCCGCCATGGTGCATCGCTACCTAGGCACCCCGATCGACATCCACGGCGGCGGCTCCGACCTTGCCTTCCCGCATCACGAGAACGAGTGCGCCCAGGCCACCTGCGCCTGGCACCAGGGCTTCTCCAACACCTGGATGCACACGGGCATGCTGCTGGTAGACGGCGAGAAAATGTCCAAGTCGCTCGGCAACTTCTTTACGCTGGCCGAGGTCCTCGAGCAGCATTCCGCTGCCGCCCTGCGCCTGCTGATGCTGCAGACGAGCTATCGCTCGCCGCTCGACTTTTCTTGGGAGCGCTTGGAGGGTGCCGAGAACTCGCTCACGCGTATCGCCGGTACGGTCGAGAACCTGCGCTGGGCCGCGAACCATGCGACGGCCGATGCCGATGAGGCAGCATCCGAGGCGTTTGCCGCCAAGGCCGCCGAGACCCGTGCCACCTTTAAGGAGTGCATGGACGACGACTTTAACACCGCCGGTGCCATGGGTGCCGTCTTTGGCTTTGTGACCGAGTGCAACCAGTACCTGGAGCAGGCGGGCGACGCTGCCGACAAGGCCGCCGCGCTTGCCGCCGCCGATACGCTGGTCGAGCTGCTCGATACGTTTGGCGTTGAGCTCCCCGAGCCCAAGGTCGAGCTGCCGCTGGGACTGCTGGGCGTTGCCGCCGGTCTGGTTGCCTACACGGGTGACGATGTGGACGAGGCTGCTGCCAAGATTCTCGAGGCCCGTGCCGAGGCCCGTGCCGCCAAGAACTGGGATCTGGCAGACGCCATCCGCGATCAGCTCAAGGATCTGGGCCTGACGATTGAAGATACCGCCGCCGGCACCCGTATTAAGACTCTCTAGTATTTGTCGACCGTTCGAGGTGCGGTAGATTGCCTTGAAAGAGGAGGGCATAGACCTGGTGGTCATGCCCGACGATTGAAAGGCAAGGTGCCGTGGCTCGGACGGTTGATTCTTGTTCGTTATCTATTTAAGGAGGTCGCTTTATGGCCGACAATCGCAAGCGTGCGCCTCGTGGCGGCAAGCAGGCTGCTTCTGGCTCGCGTCCGATTCGCCGCAATGACCGCGCTGCCGCTTCCAAGGGCCAGCGCGATCGCACCCAGGCCGCACGTCCGCAGCGCGATCGCAGCCGCGACGCTGTCCAGGCTCCCAAGGGCGAGTTTATCGAAGGCCGTCGTGCTGCCGCCGAGGCGCTACGCACCGGTTTTCCCATCAAGTGCGCGCTCATTGCCGAGGGCGGGGAGCGCGATGCCGCCTTGTCGCGCCTGGTCGACGACCTCAACGCCGCGGGTGTCCGCATTAAGTATGTGCCGCGCGTGCAGCTCGACGCACTGTCGAGCCATGGCGCTCACCAGGGCATCGCGCTCGAGGTTGGCAACTTCCCCTTTGCCGATGTCGCCGATATCCTCGATCGCGCGGGCGACGGTCCGGCGCTCGTCGTCGTGCTCGACCATGTGACCGACGACGGCAACTTTGGCGCCATCGTGCGCTCTGCCGAGGTCGTGGGCGCGGCGGGCGTCATCATTGCCAACAAGCGCGCCGCTGGCGTAACGGTGGGCAGCTATAAGACCTCTGCCGGTGCCGTCATGCACCTGCCCATCGCGCAGGTTCCCAACATTGCCCGAGCACTCGACGACCTCAAGGCCGCTGGCTTTTGGGTGGGCGGTGCTTCCGAGCACGCCGAGGGCAGCTGCTGGGATGCTCCCTTCGAGGGCCGCGTGGCGCTCGTCATGGGCTCCGAGGGCGACGGCATCTCGCGCCTGGTGCTTGAGAAATGCGACTTTTTGACCAAGCTTCCCCAGCGCGGCATGACCGAGAGCCTCAATGTGGCCCAGGCGACCACGGCGCTGTGCTTTGAGTGGCTGCGCCGCAACGCCGGCGAGCTCATGGGGGAGGAGTAGCGCATGTCCAAAAAGAACCGCGCCAAGTCCAAGGCTAAGCGCTTTGGTGAGGGCTCGGCCAAGCCGATTGTATCGGCCGCGACCTATGGCGTGGGCGGCAATGCGTTTGCGCAGGCCATCGCCGATCCGGTCTCGACGGTGCACTCCAATAAGCCTGAGCTGCTGGTAGTCGACGGCTACAACGTGATTCACTGCACGCCGCGCTACGAAAAGCTCGTGTACGACCATTCCGACGATCCGTATTCCAGCGACGTCCACGATATGGCGCGCACCGCGCTCATCAACGATGTTGCCGCGTTTGCCCAGGGCCGCTACGAGGCTGTGATTGTGTTTGACGGCGCGGGCAATATCTCCAGCGAGCGCCCCAACCTGCCGGCCCGCGGCGTGCGCATCGAGTTCTCGCCGACGGGCGTCTCTGCCGATACCGTGGTACAGAAGCTCTGCATCGAGGCGCGCGAGGAAGGCCGCGCGTGCTCCGTGGTGTCGAGCGACGGCACGATCCAGGCCGTCGTCATGGGCAAGGGTGTTACGCGCATCTCGAGCCGCATGCTGGTGGACGAGATCAAACAGATCGACAACGACGTGCACGAGGCCGAGGAAGCCCCGCAGATCAAGATGACCCTGGGCAGTCGCCTAAGTCCCGATGCGCTGGCCAAGCTCAAGGCGTTGCGCGGGAGGTAGGGGAGTTGGCGGGGCAATGCTGCCTCGCTAACTCCATTCAGCGATGTCGATCATTCTTTCGAGGCGCCACGTTAGCGCCTCTTTTAGATAAGGCAGTCTCGCTGCTAGGGCATCATTTCTGGATAGAATCTCGATCGCCTCGTCGACAAAGCCCTCGAGTTTGTCGCCGTCAAACCAGCTCATATCCTCGACGAGCAACATTTGTTTTGCGGGACTTGAATAAAACTGTGTGCTGGTAAAACTGTGTTCTCCTGCCCGGAGCTCCTCTAGAGACATGTTGCACCAGAGCGATGAGCCCGAATCAAAGATGGGGGCCGGCCTGCACGCTAGTGTGTTGACGTTTCGCACGAGGCCAAAGTTACGCCAATGGCGGTCATAGTTGGCGATGATGTCGTCGCATACAATCATGCGGTCAAGGGCATCCTTGACGCCTGTCACCCCGAGCTCTTCGCAGTTTGCTACATATCGCTCGTAGTCGGTTAGCCGTTCATCTGCGTTTGCGTGCTGGTTTACATAGAACGCAGGGACATACTCTTCTTCATCAGTTAAGAAGACATCGCATATGCTCAGGGCAGAAGTACCCACGCCTTCGAGCGAATAGGGTACATAATCGCAAGCGTTTAGGATGCGACGGTGAAGTGCAGTCGCCACCATCTCGTTATAGGGTTCCTGGTTTAGATGCGCACCTGCCTTGTGGAGGATTCGACGGTCACCCTCGCATGTCCAGTACTTTTGAAGATTGCCGTCCGAGGTGTTGTCGGGCTTTGCGGCAGCCGCCTTGCCCTCTGGGGCGAAGGGCGCGATGCTGAGAGAGACGTCGTCAAAAGCATTATTGAAGAAATTGATATCTTCCCACGCGAGACCGGAGTCTTGGGGCCTAATCCAATACTGGTCGGATAAGGAGAGACCAAGATTTCGCTGTACGAGTTCATCGGGAACATCGACTGCGGCTTCTGCAAGCAGGGAGGCTAGCCCAATGCGTGCGAGCGGGATACCGCGGCCGCGCCACCAGATGCGGAAGGAGTCGAGCGATATGGGGCTATTAGGGCCAAATACTCCAATAGGGGCGTGGGCGTAATCGATGTCGGCACCGATGTGGGTAAAGTCTTTTCGCGATGTGCTGTAGACCAGCTGGGCGACCTCGTGCGTGCGATTCATGAGGGTGAATGCGATCTCGCTTTTCCCGTGTCCACGACGAGGCCGTCCCCCTCTTTTGGTTGCGGAGCGGAGTCGCGTGTCTACGCTGTCTTTGTCGATAAGCCACACGCCAGAAGCCTTCCGGGCCTCAAGTGCTCCGTTATTTATGAGCTCTTGCACCCTGCGCGGAGTGATGCCGAGTAGTTCGGCAGCTTCCTTGGTAGTAAGCATCGCGAAACCCTTCGTTAGAACGAACAGTTTTATCTATTCCATTGTAATTAAAACTATTCGTTTTGACGAATAGTTTTAAGATGTGGTCGGTCGAAGGGTCTGTTGCGCCTCGTCCGTAATTCCTTTATCCTTAACAGGCTTCGCGCGAAAGCGCCAAGTGTGCCAGTGTGGCGCAACGGTAGCGCAACTGATTTGTAATCAGTGGGTTGCAGGTTCGATTCCTGTCACTGGCTCCATTAACAAAAGCGCAGGTCAGAGCTTGTTTTCTCTGGCCTGCGTTCTTGTTTTTAGGATGCTGTGTGCAACAGGCTGTGCAACGGCGTGTGCAATAAAACGGGTTTTGGATCCTATATCGAATTATCAAAATTCATAGTTTCGCCATTATTATTGGTCGTGCCCGTCCATTTTCCGGGCGATTTTATCCATCTGATCGTTACTGATCCTTTTATCATTTTTGCGTCGAATACGCTGTTCGTGCGCTTTGCAGCAATAGCCATTTTTGTCACGAGCGTTGTTTCGCCCTTTGAAACGGTCTTCGTTCGCGTCTTCTTGCGTGACGTAGGCCCTCATTCTCTGCTGGCGGATTTTGTACGGTCGTCCGCATTCGCGGCAAGTGTTCCAGGAGAAATGGCTTTCAAGGGTTTCTAGTAGTTGTATCGCCCAAGCTCTTGTTAGACTTCCGTAAATCGGGTTTTGGCCGTTTAAATTCCGGTTGACCATTCGACGTAAAGTTTGCTCTTGAATGAAGGTATGGGGTTCTGGCTGAGGGTTAATAGCGAGGTCGATGAATGTTGCCAGGGCAACTTCTATTGTCTTGAATTGATTGCTCACCCATATCTTGGTTCCTTCGTCCATTTCAAATGTTCCGGGTTTGGCTACTGCTAACTGGGGCTCAGACGCATCGACCATCTGGAGCGACATACGTAGCTGCGAAAATCTGTTTTCAATAATCTCCTTGTTTTGGGAGATGCGTACTTGATGCAGAACATAGTCGTATGCACGGTCACCGTAAGCTGCTTTGCCTGTGAATAGAAGCGTAGCTAATTGCATGAATGCCATCGTTGTAACGAGATCGTCCAACAGTATGACCTGTTCCTTCTTGTATCTAATATCTTCGATTAAGTTTGCGACTTCTGTTCCCAGAGAGCGCCCCCTATCTTTGAAGTTATTAAACAAGGCGCACTCGGGGTTTAGGCTGATTTCAGAGCACCTTTCTGATGCATTCAATGCGTCGTACCAAATATCTAGACCATCTTGCTCCGGTTTATCGGAGAAGACGTCGTTTGAAGTGAAACGCTTTTCAACACGCTCTGATTGCCCCGCGTATGGGGTGACGGGAAGTCCGTACCGCTCGACGAATTGAATGATTTTCTTTGGATCCGTCAGATCTACGTCTAAAAGGGTCCCGGTGGAGAAGCCCGAGGGGATGCCGTAGGCCGTCGAATGGGGTTTACAGATAAGCGCGGGGCGTTCCATTCCAAAAATATCTAAATTTTTCTCTCGACATGAGGGCAACGTCCACGGTTTGATTTCGGCTGCTATAGGTGCTGGTACTTCGATTGTGGGGTGACTCATAGCTCTCTCCTTAGTGCTGTCAACCGAATTTTACGTTCCATTCATAGCGTATATACGAAAACATCCTATGTAAAGCGTAGTGTGGAATTGCATTCGAACTAAACGAAAGGAGTCTAAATGAACGGTATGGATTCGCAGAAACGAGACGCAATCGCGCGTAAAGCGTGGTGCCAGGCAATCGTCAAGCTGCCATCCGCATACGCCACCTCGCGAGATATCGCCAAGTTGCTGAATGTCTGTAAGATCAAGGCTATTCAGATTCTTAAGGCGGCCGGCGGCGTGAAGATTGCCGGCGTCTGGCGCGTGGACAAGGCCGATTTGATCTTATACCTGGCCTCTATGGAAAAAAGCAACGATGTGCTCTAAGAAAATCGCCGAGGCCTTGGCAGATGCGTTGCCCGTCGACGGTACGCGCGGTTGCGCTGCGCACGCCGTCGGCGCGTGCCGTGCAACCGAGCGTACCGTCGACCGTGGCGACACTGCAACTAACTCAAGCGAGGAGGACCGGATGGACGTGACGAACAATATGAATGTTGATCCATCCTCGATATCAAGACGGTCATTAGTGCTGAGGAGTACAAGCGACTGGTGGGTAAACACGACGTTTAAGTTAGATATCTGAGATGGGATGCTTTGACGTTGCACTGGTCGACCATTGCGTACCTTAATGTGGTATCTATTATTATGGCCAAGGAGCACCAGGACTTGTTCGATGGGCATGCCTTTGTCGATTGCCTTTGTGGCAAGCGTTCTTCTGAACTTATGAGAGTGGACCCTTCCTAAATCAAGCTCGCGCTCCAGTTTCTAAGCAACGCCTCGACGCCGCCAATTTACAGTCTCTCGTGCGGCGCCTTGCTCGACACGAAGAGGGCTTCCGGGCTGCCCATTCGGGTAGACAGGTAATTCTAAATATGGACTTTAGTCTTTGCATCAAAATAGACGATGCGGATCTTATTGCCCTTGCCGTGTATGATGCACTTCCGATTGATGGTGTCGATGGAGTTCCTGTCCAACGAGACGATTTCGCCTACGCGCATGTCGGTAGAGCGCAACAGGTCGATCAGGGCAAGGTTTCAGGGCAACCCGCAGTTATCGCAAAGAATCTCGCGACTTTGTCGCCATACGTTTCCCTTATGAGTTGTGGAGCCTTGACTCTTTTAATGCGTTTGACCGGGCTTTTGATGATATGGTCTTCGTCTTCGAGCCATGAGTAGAAGCTTGAGATGATTCTTCGGACGTTATCAACGGTGACGTGAGTGACGCCGGCTTTTTGCTGATAGTTGGAAAGATAGGACCTAATTTCTTCGGTTTCCAAGTCACAAGCTGGCGCATCGAACGATTCAAGCATTTTTTTGATGGTGGCTTCGTAGTAGAAGATGCTCCTATCCGAGCAGCCTTCGAGGCGTTTTGCAAACAGAAATAGATCTAGGAATGATTCGCTTTCAAACTCGCCGCCGCCTTCGGCTAGCTGGCTTTCATCGAAAGGGCAGTGCGATAAAACTATTTCGAGCTGCCGGCGTCCGCCGTGAATCGGCCACGGCTCCGCGGCCGGGTGGCACCTCCGCTACGCCGCGTCAAGGGGGCCCATGAGACCCCGCACAAACCTCCGCTCCGCTCCGGTTGGTGGAGGCCGTCATGGACCTCCCTTGACCCGTCTTCGCTCCGGTGCGGCTTTGCAGGGAGCAAAGCCGACGACGACGCGCGGCGTCGCCATTCGGCTTTGCCCGCAGGGGCGAGATACTAAGGGCCATGTGCCCGGAACGGAGGAAGACATGTGAGAACAGATGATGAGGGAGATTGCGGAGGGGCTGCCGTCCGCATAGGGTTCGGCGACGTGGAGAGCATCGACTGCGAGGGCGGCCGGGCCGTGTATATCACCGGAGGGGAGTGGGCTTCACCAAAAGAGTGTGGGCGTATCAATGGCACGTACGCACCGGTTTTTTTGGGACGCCTCGCATCATCCTCGCGCCCTTGCGTTCCAAGGGGCTGCTGCCCCTTGGAACCTTGCCTGAGACGGCTCGGGGGCGACGGGTTTTGAGATTTATGCGCTTGCCGCCGCTGGATTTCAGTCTGGCATATAAGCGCTCTGACTCGGAATTCGGTGGCGGACGCTACTTCGTGGCACCGCAGGAAGAGCACTTGTACCCGGTGGTCACGGTCTCGTCCCATGCCTTGCTCACCAGCACTTGCTCGTCCCATGCTGCTTCGTCGGTCACAGTTTCAGAATACCCTTGCTTTACAGTCACATAGATAGAGTGATAGCTTCCGCAATTACCACCATTCATAAGAGAGTTGTTAATATGTCCCCATGGGTCTGACGTAATATCCGCACCGCACTGGTTGCAGATATAGTGTTCCTCCGTTACCGGGTCATGCCATACCTGATGCGTCACCGCGTCATGGTGGACGGTCTTGTACTGAGCGTCGTGATGGACGGTCTTTGTCTGGGCTACCCAGTTGTGCTGATGCGCCGGGGCGTCATCCTTTTTCGATGATCCGCCTGAATTGGTGTTCGAGCCGGAGTTGCTGCTGTTGCCGCCGCTCGGCTTGCTGTCGGTCTTCCCATCGTCCCCCTTGCCGCCGGTGGTCTCCGGTGTCTTCGCATCGGACTTTTCCTCCTTGGCGGTCTCCTCGGCCTTCCCGGTCTCCTTCTCGACGGCATCGGTATCGGCGTTCGGATTGCTGCCGATATTGGTCTGGAAGATGTTGACCACCCTCACGCCGCGCTCTCCGGTCAGGGTAGAATCGCCCTTCTTCACGGCTTCCGCGACATCCTTGGCGATGGCTGTCAGTTCATCCTCCGTCACCTTGTCCGCATCTACCTTCTCAAGCGCGATGACGGTACCGCCCGCCTTCCCATCGGTCTTCACGGCAGCGATCTCACTGGACGCGGCCTTGTAGGTGGAGCCGTCGGCGTTCACCGGCGGGATGAGCGAGACATTGTAGGTACCGGTCTCGCCGACCGTTACGCTCACCTTCTCGTTGGCGGCGAAGGCGGTGTAGAAGTCCACCTCGCCGTCCGCGCCCTCGATATGCGCGATGACGGGCGTGGATGTGTCGGCATCCCATCCCTCGGCCTTCACCTCAAGGGAGAGTGCCATGTCCTGCTTCTCATCGCCTGCCTTCTGGGACACCGCAGGAGTGTTCGACCCTACTCCCCATCCGGCATGTGCAAGCGCATAGCCGCCGCCACCGATGAGGAGCGCGGCGCAGACAAGCCCGGCACCAGCCGCGCAGACCTGCTTGCGGGAGAACTCGCGTCCGAAGAGCACAAGCGGTTTCTTGGCGTTCTCTTCTTCTGTCGAATCCACAACCTTCGGGATTTCGGCGGTCTTGTCCGCCGGGGCACCCTCAGTCTCGATGTTGTTGTCGTTAAACATATTGCTGTCATTCTTCATTGCAGTAATCGTGATGTATATCTGTAAGCATGAACCAGCCTATTTGCGAGCACCACAGGAGCAGGTGTAGTAAGCAGGCGAATCCGTTACAGTGACTGTCTCATCCCATGCCGCAGAATCTGTAATCGTAACCGTTTCCTCCCATGCCGCAGAATCTGTTACGGTATTGTATACCGTATGATATGCGCCACATGCTTTATTGCCTGCCATAAGTGCATTATACGCATGAGCTTGTTCATTGCCCGTGATATCTGCTCCGCAGCCGTTGCAAATTGAGCGCTCTTCCGTATGGGTCACTGCGGGATGGCACACTTTCTCCGTATGGGTCACCGCCGGATGATGCACGGTCTCCGTATGAGTCACCGCCGGATGGTAGATATCATACTTATGAACATGTGTCGAGGTTTCATCCTTCTTCGAGGAGCTACCGGAGTTGCTATTGTTGCTTCCATTCGGCTTGCTGTCGGAACCGCTGTTCCCATTATCCTTCTTGGAGCCGTTGGATGA
>CATWVA010000005.1 GCA_958354105.1 uncultured Collinsella sp. | reverse complement strand
GACGTCTGCTACTTTGAGGCGCGCGCCGATTTTTGCAACGCCATCTGCGCCGAGGGAACGTACCTGATCAATGAGTCGATCTCTTCGCTCGAGCGTCGCTTGGACTCCGAGGGCTTTATTCGCGTTCATCGCAGCTACCTGGTCAATTTGGAAGACGTGCACAATGTTGAGATTGGCTCCACGGGGTTGATGGAGCTCAGGCTCGACCGCGTGAACTCGACGGTACCGGTGTCCCGTCGTCGTGCCGCCGAGGTCAAGTCGCACCTGGGGCTTGCGTAAGAGGCTTGCGTGCTGTCGTTTACCATCGCAGGTTTGGCATGGGCGCGCGGTGGGCATAATGGGTGGCATCGAATGAAATCGAAAGGATCATTATGCCCGCGCTTATCACCCATCATCTGTTTGGCGAGGAAAGCATCGACCGTCTTCCGCAGGGCGTCATAACGTCCGATGAAGAGCGCATTGCCTTTATCTTGGGCAACCAAGGCCCCGACCCGTTTTTCTTTCACATTCTGACACCGCGTGTTTCCGACTGCACGCTGCTGGCGCAGGTCATGCATCGGTCGCGCATGTCTCGCCAGTTCGCGTGCCTGCGCGACGGCGTGTCGCATCTGCTGCCGCGTGACGCCAGCTTGGGTCGCGCCTTTGCGCTGGGCCTGCTGTCTCATTACGTGCTCGACCGCAACGCCCATCCCTTTGTCTATGAGCAGCAGTTTGGCATCGTGGAGTCCGATTCAGAGCTTGAGGATTCGAGCAGTCAGGTCCATGCCGTGATCGAGAGCGACCTGGATGTACTGATGCTGCAGCTTAAACGCGATGGCGCTACGGTCGACGATTACCCGCCGGCGGGCGAGATCGTCACCACCGATCGCATCAATCGCGTGGCCGGCGTGCTGATGAGCTATGTTGCCGGACGCGTGTACGGCATTGACATTCCGGCGGGGGAGTACGGTGCTGCCGTTGCCAATATGCAGCGACTTTACCGCGCGATTGAGCCGGCCGGCTCCGCAAAGACGCGCGCGATCTCGCTGGTTGAGGGCTTGGTGCACGACTACTCGCTGCTCGACGGCCTTGCGCACCGCGTGACGACCGAGCTGACCGAGCGTACCGGCAACCTGGGCCACTTGGCATGGAAGAACCCCTTTACCGATGAAGTCTCGACCGAGAGCTTCCCCGAGGTCTTTGACCGCGCGCTGCTCGATTACGAGTGCACGGTTGCCCGCTTTATCGAGACCGGCGATATGGAAGCCGTGACCAACCATGTCAATTACAGCGGTCGCGTGCTCAATGCCGATGAGGAGTTCGACCGCGAGGAATAGGGCTCATGCGTGCCCCTTTGCCGAATCCTTACCGGTGCTTCTGGACAATTGGGGTACGATGAACTAACTGCATATCGGGCAAATACGAAGGGTCCCTGTCCATGAAATACACCAAGCTCGAGCGTAACTGGGTTATGTACGATGTGGGCAATTCGGCCCTCGTGCTGCTCAATACCTCGGTGGTGCCCATTTACTTTAACGCCATCAATACCGGCGCTTCCTCGGCCGACCTGGTGGTCGCTTGGGGCAATGCGCAGACGATCGCCTCGCTGGTCATCGCCATGCTCATGCCCATTCTGGGCGCACTTGCCGACTACGCCGGCAACAAGATCAAGTTCTTCTTGGGCTTCTTCCTCACGGGCCTGGTGCTTTGCCTGGCGCAGGCTATCCCAATGTCCGCCATGGCATTTTTGACCGTGTACGTGCTGTGCACCATCGGCCTTAACTCTTCTATGACGTTCTACGACGCCATGCTGCCTGACATTACCACCGACGAGCGCATGGACGCCGTGTCCAGCTCGGGTTATGCCTGGGGCTACATCGGTTCCACCGTGCCGTTCGTCATCTGCCTGGCGCTCATCATGGGTGGCCCCGCTCTTGGCATCCCCACCATGCTGGCAACGCGTCTGTCGTTTATCATCACTGGTGCCTGGTGGCTCATCTTTACCCTGCCGCTCATTCGCACCTATAAGCAAAAGTACGGTCGCGAGCGCGGTCCCGAGGACACCATCGGCCACATCGTGGGCGGTGTGTTCTCCGAGGTCGGACACACCATGCGCGAGATTGCCCACAATAAGACCGTGCTGGTCTACATGATCGCGTTCTTCTTCTATATCGACGGTGTGCACACGGTCATTTCCATGGCCACCAGTTACGGATCGGCCTTGGGCATCGATTCGACGCAGCTGGTGCTGGCGCTGCTCGTTACGCAGTTCGTGGCCTTTCCGTCCGCCATCATCTACGGCAAGCTCGCCGGACGCGTGGGCACGCTCAACATGATCCTGGTGGCGGTCGCCGCCTACATGGGGATTGTGCTGTTCGCCGCGTTCTTCCTAAAGACCGCCTTTGAATTCTGGGTGCTTGCCATTATGGTCGGCCTGTTCCAGGGCGGTGTGCAGGCGCTCAGCCGTAGCTACTTTGGCCGCATTATCCCCAAGGAAAAGTCCAACGAGTACTACGGCTTCTTTGACATCTTTGGTCGTTATGCAAGCGTTATGGGCACCTTCCTGGTGTCGGTCGTCACCTCGCTGACCGGCAACCCGTCGCTGGGCGTCCTTTCCATTGGCGTGCTGCTGGTCGTTGGCTTTATGCTACTGGTCCGCCTGTCCCGCATGACTCGGGCGGCAGAGCATGCCGCATAGGAGCGAGCGGCTATTGTGCCTGTCCACGGTACTCTTTTGGGGTTATCCGCAATAAACATTGCGACTTGCGAGCAATGATTTGCCCAAGTGGGTATGATGGAATCAGCTAGGTCGCGGGGCGTCGCCTGTGTTTGGCGGCGTCCCGTTTTTGTGTTGCAGGGAGGGTAAGGCATGAACGCCACGGTCGTGATTCCAACGTATTGGGCGGGCGATGACGCTTGCGCAAACGCCCCTGGCACCTATGACCATTCGACGCGACTCAACGCCGACAATCCCGAACTCGACCGCTGCCTGGCCTCGCTTGAGCAGGTGTGCGACATCCCGCGCATCATCCTTTTGGTGGTCTGTCCTGTTTCTGCCACAGCCGATGTGTCGCTGCGCGTGCACGAGATTGTCGACGCGCATCCCACGCTCAAGGTCACCGTTGTCACCAACACCCAGGCCTCGCGCATCGCAGACCGGGTTGCTCAGATCGCGCCCAAGGGTTCGGGCGAGTGCGTGAGCCTGCGAGGCTACGGTGCCATCCGCAACATGGGGCTAGCCTGTGCCGCTGTGCTGGGGCATGACGCGGTTATCTTTTTGGATGACGATGAGACTGTCATCGACGCCGACTTTATGAAGCGCGCGACCTATGCGTTGGGGCAGCAGACGCGTCAGGGCTTGCCGATCTTGGTCAAGAGCGGCTATTTCTACGATCGCGACGGCTCGCCGCTGGCTCCCACGGACAAGGCGGGCATCTGCCATCGTTGGTGGACCAAGCGCATCGAGTTCAACCGTTGGATGAAAAAGGCGCTCTCGGGCACCCGCATCTCGCGCTCCAACTACGTGTGCGGCGGCCTGATGGCCCTGCACGCCCGCGCCTTTACGCGTGTGGCCTTTGACCCGTTTATCACCCGCGGCGAGGACTTGGATTACCTCTTTAACATGCGTATGTTTGGCTACGACGTGTGGTTTGATAACGAGTGGACCGTGCGCCATCTGCCTCCGGAGTCCGAAAAGCGCTCACCGCGCTTTATGCAGGATGTATACCGTTGGTACTACGAACGGGCCAAGTTGACGTTCGCCGCGCATCAAAAGGAGCTCATCCCCGTTACGGCGGCATCGCTCATGCCCTACCCGGGCCCGTGGATTTCGCGCGAGCTCGACGACCGCGTGCGCAAGACCGCTATGGTCCGCAGCGTGTTTACCCGCGAGCATGAGGGCTACCTGCGCATCTGGCGCCATGGTATCGACGAGGCAAAGGCCTATGCGCGCCAAAACGCTGCAAGCTATCTGCGTTTCCAGAGCTTTTGGCCCAAGATCATGGACGGGCTTTGGCGTGACGCACAACTGATCAGTATTCTGGAGGGGGCCGAATGATCGACCGCCGCGCCCAGCGCGATAGTTCAATATCAATCTTTCGCATCATTGCCGTCGCCTGCGCCATTTGCGTGCTGGTGTACTTTATTTTCGCCTTGGTGACCGGTATCGAGCCGATCGCCACGGTGATTGCCTGCGCGCTGCTGTGTATCTTTCTGTGCATCTTTATCTTTTTGACGCTCAATCCCGATTCGGTGCGCTCCCAGTACACCGAGGAGACGCTCTCGGTGGCCTCGGCCATGCTCGAGGACATTAAGGGCGGTCTGACGCAGGAGTCGGCGCGTTTGGTGTGCCGGCGCATTTTGCCCGAGACGCGCGCCATGACGGTGGCCATCACCGACGAGGACAACGTGCTTGCCTGCGCGGGCGAGTTTGAGGAAAAACTGCTGCCCGATACTCCCATCCACACGCTTGCCACACGCTACGTTATCGAACATGGCATCGTGCAGTCGTTCAACCGTATGGTGGATGTCGTGGGCTCGGACGGCTCGCACAACCAAGTCCCCGCCGGCATTATCGCCCCCATCAAGGTGGGCGATCGTACCGTCGGTACGCTCAAGTTCTACTACAAGACCCCGCGCGCCGTCGACCGTACCCAGTACGCGCTTGCCTCGGGCTTTGCCGAGATCTTGTCCACACAGCTCGCCATCCACGAGCTCGAGGTGCAAAAGGAGCTCACGGCGCGCGCCGAGGTGCGTGCGCTGCAGGCGCAGATTAACCCGCACTTCCTGTTCAACACGCTGAACACCATTGCATCGTTTACGCGCACCGACCCGCTGCGGGCCCGCGAACTGCTTCGTGAGTTCTCATCGTTCTATCGTGCCACGCTCGACAACTCGGGATCGCTTATTCCGGTCTCGCGCGAGGTCGCACAGACCAAGCGCTACCTTACCTTTGAGAAGGCCCGCTTTGGCGAGGACCGCGTGCTTGCGACGTTCGATGTGTCCGAGGACGTGGAAGATACGCTGGTGCCGGCGTTCGTGATCCAGCCGATTGTCGAGAACGCCGTACGTCATGGTATGGGCGATGACGACGCCCTGAGGATCGACGTGACCGTTCACCAAGACGGCGAGGATGCAATCTTGATTGCCGTGGCCGATAATGGCGTGGGCATGGATGAGGGTACCGCCGCCAGACTGTTTGACGAGCGCTCTGCCCGTCCCGACGCCAGCTCTCCCCAGGGTGGCGGCGCCGGTGTGGCCATGCACAATATTTCGGAGCGCATCCATCGCTTTTATGGGCCGCACTCCTATACGCGTGTCGAATCGGCGCCGGGCAAGGGCACCAAAGTGCTCCTTCATCTTGATTTGTCAGAGAGCATCTTTGACATTCAAGAGTAAAATAAAAGGCTACGGGCTCAACGTCATGCGACGGATGCCCGGCGTAGTTAGTTGACGAAAGGTTTTATCCCTATGCTGCGTGCGATGATTGTGGATGATGAGGCGCCGGCTCGCTCGGAGCTTCGCTTCCTGCTCGAGCAAACGGGCAAGATCGGCACGATCACGGAGGCGTCGAGCGTCCGCTCCGCCATCGAGATGCTTATGGAAAGTCGCGTGGATGTCGTGTTTCTCGATATCTCGATGCCCGGTGCCTCGGGCCTGCAACTTGCCGAGGCGCTGCATAAGCTCAAAAATCCGCCGGCGATCGTGTTTGTGACTGCGTATAGCGACCATGCGGTCGAGGCATTCGACGTGGATGCCGTCGATTATCTGATGAAGCCGGTCGAGGAAGCTCGCTTGGATCGCGCGATCGAGAAGGTCATGCAACGCGCCAAGCCGGTTACGGACAGCAAAGTGACCATCGAGCGTATCCCGGTGGAAAAGGGCGGCCGCAAGGTGCTCATTCCCGTGGACGACATTCGCTTTATCATGGCCAAGGACGATTACTCCTGCATCTATACCGTCGATGATCGCTTTTTGTCGACGACCTCGCTGGCGCAGTTTGAGGCCAAGCTCTGCGACTTTGGCTTCTTCCGTGTTCACCGCCGCTATATCGTCAACCTGGCGTGCGTCACGGACGTTGAGACGGTGCCCTCGGGTGCCATCCAGCTGGGCATTACGGGCGTCGACGAACGCGTGCCGGTTTCGCGCCGCCGCGTCGTGCCGCTCAAGAAGGCTCTGAGTCTCTAGCACACTGGCCCCGCAGCCCTGTAGACCCATCGTCTGCGGAGCCGTGGGGCCTTTTTTGTATGTATCTGCCGAATCGTTTTTTGCGGAAGGGATCCCATGAACAGTGCAAGCGCCAAGCGCATCGACATCATCTCGGACACCCACGGCTATTTATCGCCTGCGCTCTTGGATGAGCTTGAGGGCGCAGACCTGATCATCCACGCCGGCGACCTCACGTCAGAGATGGACTACGAGCACCTATGCACCATCGCCCCCGTGCGGGCCGTACTGGGCAACAACGATTACTACCGCGACTACGGCCCCGATGTAGACCGTCTTGCGCTCTTTACCTACGAAGGCCTCAAATTTGCCGTAGCCCACTACCGCGAAGACCTTCCGGTGGGATCCGTAGACGTAGCCATCAACGGCCACACCCACGTAACCAAAGAAGCCCAAGTGGGCCGCTGCCTAGTCCTCAACCCGGGCAGCGCCAGCTACCCCAGAGGCAGCCGAGGCCCCACCATGGCCAGAATGCTCGTCAAAGACGGCAAGATCCTAAGCACCAAGTTTATTGACTTGGACTAACCGCAACAAAAACGGGGGATGCAGATGCGTCCCCCGTTTCCATTTGAGCCAAAGGCAGAGCTTCAGCAAGATCCTTAGACAAACCCCGCCGCGGAGAACGGGGCCGCCGAGCCGCGAAGCGGCGAGGAACAACAACGACTCGAACAAAGTGACGGCAGGGAGGGTCTCCGGGGCAGGGGGCGGGGGTTAAGTTTGTCGCGAGTTCCGCACGCAAAGGAAAGCACTTAATGTGCTTTCCGTCTTGCGCAGGACTGTAGAGCAGCAAACTTAACCCCCGCCCCCAGCCCCGGAGACCCTCCCGGAGGGACCGAAAAATTTTTTCAAAAAAGTTGTTGCGCGCCGGACAGACTTCTGTGTATACTAATCCCCGCAGCGCACGCGAGCGGAAACAAACGCGAACGTCTGCCTGGGGAGTTAGCTCAGTTTGGTTAGAGCGCCGGCCTGTCACGTCGGAGGTCGCGGGTTCGAGCCCCGTACTTCCCGCCAACGCAATTAAAGCCACGTCTTCGGACGTGGCTTTTTGCGTTTGATGCACTTTGTTTCGATAGAACGATCGCCCTGGCGCATCTTCGCCCAGAATCCCCGCCCCTTCGGGAACGCAAGTAAAATCTAATAAGCATATCTGTCTAAACAACAGCTTTGTTGCGCAACACCTGTTCAACGAAGCAGGGGGTTAGGTTATACTAAATTGCACTGTGGGCCGCATCTGATGCATTTCGCTCCAAGCGCGGCATTCAGTGGATATCCGATTTACCATTTGGATGTCCTGCGGTCATTTAGCGTCTCGACACAAGCTCGGCCCCGGAGCTCGTTCGAGCTGTTCGTATTCCTTGAAAGGGGAAAAATGGACATATCGAGGAAGACTGATTACGCCCTTCGTATGTTGGCGATGCTTGCCGAGGATCCGGAGCGTTTGCTTTCTGTTCGCACCGCTGCCGAAGAGGTCAATGTCCCGTATTCGTTTGCCCGCTCGATTCAGCACGGTTTGGTCCAGGCCGGTATTGTGGAGAGCCTGCGTGGCGTCCACGGTGGCATGCGTCTCAAGGTCAGTCCGGACGACGTCACCATTCGTCAGGTCGTCGAGGCCGTTCAGGGCCCTATGGTTATGAATGATTGCACCGCACCCGATGGCGACTGTGCGCGCATGGGCACGTGCTGCTATCATCCCCTGTGGGCCGGAGCTCAAGCATTGATGCGCGACTACCTCGATTCCGTTTCGCTCGGCGACATCGTCGCTCACCGCCAGTTCCCGGCCGTCGATCCCAAGTTCGCCGACCGCGAAGCGTTTCCCGAGTACGCCACCTGTGCGTATACATGCCGGGAGGAATAGCGCCGCATAAGGAGCATAGATATGATTCAGGACCCCTTTCGTTCGATGATTCGTTCGGAAGGGGTCCTGCGTTATCGCGACCTTCCGTGGCGCCGCACGCGCGATCCGTACATCATTTGGCTTTCCGAGGTCATGTTGCAGCAAACACAGGTGCCACGCGTGGAGACGCGTATGCCGGCGTGGCTCGATCGCTTTCCGACCGTGCAGGCGCTTGCCCAAGCCGCGCCTTCCGATGTTTTGGACGCTTGGCAGGGCATGGGCTACAACCGACGCGCTCTGGCGCTCCACAAGGCCGCTCAGCGCGTTGTGGAGGACTGGGACGGTGAGTTTCCGCGTGAGACGCGTGACTTGGTCGCTCTGCCTGGTATTGGCCCGGCAACGGCGCAAGGTATCCGGTCGTTTGCGTTTGATCTTCCGGGCGTGTATCTGGAGACCAACGTGCGCACGGTCTTTCTGCATCACTTCTTTCCCGATGTACCGGCTGTTCCCGACCGCGAGCTGGTGCCGCTGATTCAGGCGGCCTGTCCGGCGGTCCCCGGTGCGGCGACCGACGAGATCGCTCCCTTTGCCGTGCCGCTCGATGATGCCGACACGCCGCGCGCGTGGTATTACGCGTTGCTGGACTACGGCGCATATCTAAAAAAGACGTTGCCCAATCCGTCCAGGCGCTCGGCGGGCTATAGCCGTCAATCAAAGTTTGAGGGCTCACGTCGCCAAAAGCGCGCGCATATCGTGCGCATGTTGCTGGCAGCGCGCGATGGCCAACCGGCGGGGATTACGCTTGCTGATGCCGTGGTGGGCGTTAACGATATGGAAGCGGCGGCTGGGCGCGGGCCGGTCGAGCGCGAGCTTGTCGCGGGCATTCTGGCCGACCTGGAGCGTGAGGGCTTTTGCCGAGCCGAGGACGATCGTTGGTTGAGTGTGTAGCCCGCTCAAATCTGAAGAACGGGATTGTAAGGTTTAAATTCTCGGCTTGAGGGCATCCTAAAGGCGAGGCCGCTCGAAGCCTACGGGCGGCATGCGTTGAAGGGAAGTACACCTATGGATTTTGAGAACTCCCAAACCAAGAAGAACCTCGAGACCGCTTTTGCCGGTGAGTCCCAGGCACACACCAAGTATCGCTACTATGCATCCAAGGCCAAGAAGGACGGCTACGTTCAGATCTCGAACATCTTTGCCGAGACCGCAGGCAACGAGTCCGAGCACGCCAAACTGTGGTTTAAGTATCTGCACGACGGCGCCGTTCCGGGCACTCTGGACAACCTGCGCGACGCCGCCGCGGGCGAGAACTACGAGTGGACCACGATGTATGACGAGTTTGCCAAGACCGCCGAGGAAGAGGGCTTTGCCGAGATTGCCGCAAAGTTCCGTGGTGTCGCCGCCGTCGAGAAGGCCCACGAGGAGCGCTACAACAAACTCGTCGAGCGCATCGAGTCGGGCGAGGTGTTTGAGCGCGAGGGCGTAAAGGTGTGGAAGTGCCTGAACTGCGGACATCTGCACGTTGGTGCCGAGGCACCTGAGGTGTGCCCGGTGTGTAACCACCCCAAGGCGTACTTTGAGGAGCAGGTGGTGAACTACTAGCGCTTGGCGCTGGCTGCTGCGGAGCGCAGGGCGGGGAAATACCTTTCCCTCTCGCTCACGGCTTCGCAGAGTCGCGCGAGGCAAAGGTATTTCCCCGCCTTGCGCTCCGGCGTTGGGTCGTCGCGTGCTCGATACAGAAAAGCTGATAAAAAAGGTTGTGTGCCGCCCCTTTTTGGGGCGGCACGTTTTTGTGGGGTCCCGGTCTCCACAATTTTCGTCAAGCTATTGGTTAGATTTTGGTCAGTTGGCGTGAGGGTGGAAGGCCAAAAGATTGTTGGCGAAAAAAGCTCAGAGAAAGTGCTGGTAGGGGAGTTGTTGAGCTTTTCGACAGCTTTTGAGCAAAAGAAACTTTGTGGCTATTGCCGGCGATTGCGTTGTCGCGGTCATGGCGGTGCGGGATGCTGGTCGTAAGCGTCGAATGCTCCGATTTTGGAGGCCAGCATGGATCTGTTTCTTGAGACTCCGCAGCAACAAGCTGAGCGCATGCTGCGTCAGCAGCAACGACTCATGGAGATGCAAATACAAGGGGTTGCCAACCAGGCGCCCGTGCAAAACGTCGTGCCCGCTGCTGTACCTGCAGCTGTGCCCGGGTGTGAATCGGCGCCAGAGGCCTATTCCGTACAGCAAGATTCATATGCGCAGGAGCTCGCGTTCGACAAGCATCGTGCGCGTCGCCGTCGCTGGGCCCAGCGCCTGCGTACGTTGGCGATGATCGTGCTCATCCCGTTGGGGCTTGCGGCCATCTTTCTGGCGTCGTATGCCCTCACGTGCATCCTCAACGGTGCATCGCCCAACGAGGTGCTCCAACATCTAGCGGCCCTGGGCCAGCGCCTAGATGACGTCATAACAACCATCCGCGCCGGCTGGGAGAGTTAGCGTTTTAGCGTCCGCGGCTCTAAGAGAAATTTGTCTGCAAGGCAGTGAGTGATCCGTGTGTGTGGCGGGGTAAGATTGATCGCGGTTTTGATTGATGATCGATTGGGTTTGTTGGGCGGAGTTTATGTCTGCAATTGATATTGCACTTATTGTGATTGCTTTGGTGGCGGTGGGGGTCGCTGCGGCCTGTGCCCTGCAGCTCAAGGGCCTTCGTGCCGAGTTGCGGGAGCGTGGCGGCAACGACGCGGAGACGCTCGCGGCGCTCGAGCAGGCCAACAGCACGCTCGATGCCCTCAACGTCGCGCTGGCAGAAACCCGCCGCACGGCAAACGCCATCGCGCAGCAGCAGACGACCGACGCCGCCGTGGAGCAGCAGCGCTACCTGACCATTGCACGCGAGTTCTCACAGGCCGGCGACCGTATGGATGACCTGCGTCGCGAGACGGCTCAGCAGCTCGGCGCCAACCGCGAGGGTATCGAGCACCGCCTGGACAAGGTGCGCGAGACGGTCGATGCCCAGCTGGGCGCCATCCGCAAGGATAACAACGTGCAGCTCGACCAGATGCGCGCGACGGTGGACGAGAAGCTCTCCCGTACGCTCAACGATCGTTTGTCCGCATCGTTTAAGCAGGTGAGCGACCAGCTCGAGGCCGTGTACAAGGGGCTGGGCGACATGCAATCTATCGCCACCGGCGTGGGCGACCTTAAGCGCGTGCTGGGCAATGTGAAGGCGCGCGGCATTTTGGGCGAGGTGCAGCTGGGCGCGATCCTGGCGGACATCCTTACGCCCGACCAGTATCTGGAAAACGTTGCCACCAAGCCTGGCGCCTCGGAGCGTGTTGAGTTTGCCGTCAAGCTGCCGGTAGACGAGGGCGATCCCGTGCTGCTGCCGATTGACTCCAAATTCCCGGGCGACGCGTACGAGCATCTGCTCGACGCCCAGGAGTCGGGCGACGCGGAAGCCGTCGCCGCTGCGCGCAAGACGCTCGATGCGATGGTCAAACGCGAGGCAAAGGACATCTGCGAGAAGTACCTGAGCGTGCCCGCGACGACCAACTTTGGCATTCTGTTCGTGCCGTTTGAGGGCCTGTACGCCGAGGTCGTCAGTCGCCCCGGGCTTATCGAGATCCTGGGCCGCGACTATCACGTCAACGTTGCCGGCCCCAGCACCATGGCGGCCATCCTTAACAGCCTGCAGATGAGCTACCAGACGTTTAGGCTGCAAAAGCGCACCGACGACGTGCTGCGCGTGCTTTCCGCCGTCAAGGCCGAGCTGCCGCGCTATCAGGCGGCGCTGCGTCGCGCCCAACAGCAGATCGAGACCGCGGGAAAGACGGTCGAGGGCATCATCACCACGCGCACCAACGTCATGGAGCGCAAGCTCAAGGACATCGACGCCCTGGAGGATGCCGACGAGGCCGACGCGATCTTGGGGCTCACATCCGCGGGCCTGCCCGCAGACCAAGAAGACAAGGACTAGCCGTGCCTGACGGCGGGGCGTCTGCGCAAGCGCGGAGCGCGGGCGCTTTTCGTGTCGTACGTGCCTGAAGCGCGCTTTAGTGTGCAACAATGGCGGTTCGCCCTATCAGACGCGAAAGGAAGCCTATGTCTCAGAAAAGCACCAGTCCGCTCAAGCGCTCCACCGTGCGCCGCACGTTGCAGCGTTTTTGGGATGTCACGCGCACACAGCCGCTGATCGTCTTTCTCTCGGTATTCTCGTCGGCGGGCTATATCTTTTTGCTTACGTTTGCCAACACTTACGTGATGGCGCTTATCGTCGACCGCGTCCAGGCCGGCCCCGTGGCAGGCGACCAGGTGTTTGAGGTCTTTAGTCCCTATATTCTGGCGCTCGTGCTCGTTAACCTGGTAGGCCAGATCCTCTCCAAGCTGCAGGACTACACCGTCTACAAGCTCGAGATTGCGGGCAACTATCACCTGGCGCGCTTGTGCTTCGATACGCTTTCCAACCAATCCATGACATTCCACACCAGTCGATTTGGCGGATCGCTTGTGAGCCAGACGAGCCGGTTTATGAGCGGCTACACGGGCCTGGTGGACGTGACGGTGTATTCGCTCATCCCCACTATCACCTCGGTTGTCTGCACGGTGGCGGCGCTCGCCCCGGTGGTGCCCGCATTTACCGTGATCCTGGTGGGCATCATGGTCGTCTACATCGCGTTTGTCTGGCTTATGTACAAGCGCATCATGCCGCTTTCGGCCGCGACGTCCGCCGCGCAGAACAAGCTGTCGGGCGTGCTGTCCGACGCGGTCACGAACATCCTGGCCGTCAAGACCTGCGGGCGCGAGGACTTTGAGCGCGACCTATTCGATACCGCCGACCGTGCCGCGCGCGATGCCGAAACGGTATCGATGCACGCCATGATGCAACGCAACTTTACGACCTCGGGCCTTATCGTCATTACCATGGCCGTGGTGAGTGTGTTCGCCGCGGGTGGCAACGCGTGGTTTGGCATTTCGGCCGGCGCGCTCGTCATGATCTTTGCCTACACGTACAACCTCACTATGCGTCTGAACTACGTGAGCTCCATGATGCAACGTATCAACCGCGCGCTGGGCGACGCCGCCGAGATGACGCGCGTGCTGGACGAGCCGCGTCTGGTGGCAGACGACGCGCATGCCCCCGAGCTCAAGGTGCGCGAGGGCGCAATTGATTTTGAGCACTTGAGCTTTGCATACCGTGACGCCGCGGCGGGCGAGAACGTGTTCGACGACCTGACGCTCCATGTGGCGGCGGGCCAGCGCGTGGGCCTGGTGGGCAAATCGGGCTCGGGCAAGACGACACTCACCAAGCTGCTGCTTCGCCTGGACGACGTGCAGGGCGGCCGCGTGCTCGTGGACGGCCAGGATGTCTCGCGCTGCACGCAGCAGAGCCTGCGCCGCCAGGTTGCCTACGTGCCGCAGGAGGCGCTGCTGTTCCACCGCTCCATTCGCGAGAATATCGCCTACGGACGCCCCGACGCCACCGACGAGCAGATTCGCGAGGCGGCTCGCTTGGCTAATGCGACTGAGTTTATCGACCGCCTGCCCCGCGGCTTTGACACCATGGTGGGCGAGCGCGGCGTTAAGCTTTCGGGCGGTCAACGCCAGCGCGTGGCCATTGCCCGCGCCATCCTCACCGATGCGCCGATTCTGGTGCTCGACGAGGCAACGTCTGCCTTGGACAGTGAGTCCGAGGCGCTGGTGCAGGAAGCGCTCGAGAACCTGATGCGCGGCCGCACCTCCATTGTGGTGGCGCACCGCCTGTCCACCGTGGCGGCGCTCGATCGCATCGTGGTGCTGGCGGACGGCGAGATTGTCGAGGACGGCACGCATGCGCAGCTCGTCGAGGCGGGCGGTGAGTACTCAAGCCTGTGGAGCCGCCAGACCGGCGCATTTTTGGAGGCTTAAGGTCCCCGTACGTGGGACAATCGTTTTTGTGAAGTTATGTTTCTGCCGATCCGAGGAGTCGTTATGCCACGCGAGACCAATGCCGCCAAACGCGAGCGCGCCGTTGAGGTGTGCGAGCGCCTTAACCGTCGCTATGGCCCGGTCGAGTGCTTTTTGGACCACGAGAATCCCTTTAGGCTACTTATCTCGGTACTGCTCTCGGCTCAGACGACCGACGCGCAGGTCAACAAGGTGACGCCCCAACTATTTGCCCAGTGGCCCACGTCCGAGGCCATGGCCGGGGCAAGTGTGACCGATGTGGCCGAGACCATCAAGTCACTCGGCTTTTACAAGAGCAAGGCCAAGCACGCCGTGGAGGCCGCGCAGATGATCGTTGCCGATTACGGCGGCGAGGTACCGGCCGACATGAAGGAGCTCGTCAAGCTGCCGGGTGTGGGACGTAAAACGGCGAACATCGTGCTCAACGTGGGGTTTGGCATTGTCGAGGGCATCGCGGTCGATACGCACGTCAACCGCATCGCGCACCGCCTGATGCTGAGCCCCAAGACGCATGCCAAAGAGCCGCTCAAGACCGAGCAAGATCTGCTCAAGATTCTGCCGCACGAGTATTGGGGATCGGTCAACCACCAGTGGATCACCTTTGGTCGCGAGATCTGCGACGCCCGCAAACCCAAGTGTGACGAGTGTCCGCTGGCAGATTTGTGCCCCAGCGTGCGCGTGGCGGGGTAGGGCGGAACGCATCTTCGTCTGGCGTTTTTTGCGGGGCTGGGTTTGCCCTTGAGCCGGAGTCCTCTCCATGCGCTACCATGACAGACAATGTATTTGACGTACGACCCGCCGAGCTTGCCCCGGCGGGCTTTTGGCGTTGCGATGCCGGAGGAACAGCATGCTCATTCACCGTATAGCCGCGCAGCTCTACACTGCCGAGGCGCTGCAGACCGTCGAGGCCGGACTCGATGCCGGCGAGGACGTGACGCTGGCCGTGTCGCAGTCGGGCCGCACGCTCATGGCGGCAGCTCAGTTTGCGCGCCGTCCGCGTCCCACGGTCTACATCGTGAGCGGCGAGGACGCGGCCGATCGCGCCGCGCGCAGCCTGGCCGCCTATGTGGGTCTGGCGCATGTGTGCCGCTTTCCCGAGCGCAAAGACTATCCATGGCGTGAGCAGGCGCCCGACGACGCCGAGGTGGCCCAACGCTGCGAGGCTTTAGGGCGCATCGTGCGCGGCGATAACTGCATCATGGTCGCCTCGGCCCGCGCGCTACTGCGTTGCGTGCCGCCGGTCGAGAGCCGCTATTGGGAGTCCACCACCTTTGCGGTGGGCGAGGAGATTCCCTTCGACGAGGTGCCGCAGCGCCTGGTGGGCATGGGCTACACCAATGCCGGCGCCGCCGACGCGCCCGGTCTGTTCCGCGTGCACGGCGATACCGTCGAGGTGTTCCCCGCGCAGGAAAAAGCACCCGTGCGCATTGAGTTCTTTGGCGACGAGATCGACCGCATCCGCCGCATGGTGAGCTCTACGGGTCAAACCATCGGCAACGAGGACAGCATCGAGATCTTCCCGTGCCGCGAGCTGGCGCTCACCGACGAGGCCGTCCACAACATGCATGTGGCGCTCTATCGCGCCAGCCAGAGCGATAGCAAGCTGGCGGCGCTGCTCGAGATGGTGGACGCGCGCATCGTCACGCCCGAGCTCGACCGCTTTTTGCCGGTGATGTACGGCCAGACCGTGAGCCCGTTGGCGCACGTGAGCGGCAAGGCGCTTGTGGTCCTGTCCGAGCCGCGCTCGCTGTTCGATGACTGCCTGCGCGCCTACGAGGATATCGAGGCCCGTGCCGGCGAGGCGGGGATTGACCGTCTGGACGGCCTGTACGTGCGTGCCCAACAGCTCGACTTTGGTGCTCAGCAGCGCCTGAACTACGTGAGCCTGATTCGTGCCGGCGGTGCGGTTACAGCCGAGCTCAAGATTGAGCAGCCGGCCATTGCGGGCTCGGACAATCGCTTTATGACGCGCATTCAGGAGGTCGTGGGCAAGCGCTATGCCTGCGTGTTTGCCATTCCCGACCGCGGTGCGCGCGAGTCGATGGAGCTCACCTTTGGCGACGAGGGCATCACCTTTGAGGAGTCGCTGACGGCCGCCCCCGAAAACGCCGGCGTTATCGGCGACCGCGTGCGCGTGGCGGCGGCGGATTCTGACGACCGTGCTGCTCGTCAGGCGGCCCATGCTTCGATTCGCGAGCGCCATGCCGACGCGCTCAACGCCCGCTCGCTCGAGGCGGGCGCGGCCCAGGCTGCCGCTGGTGCCGCCGTGCCCACCATCTCGCGCGGACGCGTGACCTTTGTGGATGCCGCTCTACCGCAGGGCGTGGTGGTGCCCGATGCCAATCTGGCCGTGTTCTCGATCGCCGACCTCAACGCCCGCATGGACGCCAACCGCGCGCGCAGCCGCCGCAAGGTCGACATTACGCAGATCACCTTCCCCTTTAAGCCGGGCGACTACGTGGTGCACGCAACGCATGGCATCGCGCTCTTTAGCGAGATCGCGCGCCAGGAAGTGGGCGGCAAGGAGCGCGACTACTTCTTGCTGGAATACGCCGACGGCGACAAACTCTATGTGCCGCTCGAGCAGGTCGACCGCATCACGCGCTATGTTGGCCCCGACGGCGATAAACCGCGCTTGACCAGGCTCAACACCGCCGACTGGACGCGTGCCACCAACAAGGCGCGCAAGAATGCCAAAAAGCTGGCGTTTGACCTGGTCGACCTGTATACGCGCCGCTCTTCGATTACCGGTATCGCCTGTCCGCCCGATACGCCCGAGCAGATTGAGATGGAGGAGAGCTTCCCCTACGACGAGACGCGCGACCAGCTGGAGGCTATTGCCGACATTAAGGCGGACATGGAGGCACCCAAGCCCATGGACCGCCTGCTGTGCGGCGACGTGGGCTTTGGCAAGACCGAGGTCGCCCTGCGCGCAGCGTTTAAGTGCGTGGACTCCGGCCGCCAGGTCATGGTACTCTGCCCCACGACTATTCTTGCCCAGCAGCACTACGAGACGTTCTTTGAACGCTTTGCCCCGTTTGGCCTTGAGGTCGAGGTGCTCAGCCGCTTTCGCACGCCGGCGCAGCAAAAGCGCGCGCTCAAGGCGTTTGCCGAGGGCACGATCGATGTGCTGATCGGCACACACCGTCTGCTTTCGGCCGACGTGAACCCCAAGAACCTGGGCCTGGTGATCATCGACGAGGAACAGCGCTTTGGTGTGCAGCACAAGGAGCAGCTCAAGAACCTGCGCGAGCAGATCGACGTGCTCACGCTTTCGGCCACGCCCATCCCGCGTACCATGCAGATGGCCACGAGCGGCGTGCGCGACATGAGCCTGATCACCACGCCGCCGACCGGGCGCCGTCCCGTGATTGTGCACGTGGGGGAGTACGACCCCGACGTGGTGAGCGCGGCGATTCGCCTGGAGGTGGGTCGCGGCGGCCAGGTGTACTACGTGTCCAACCGCGTCAAGACCATCGACGACGCCGTGGCGCGCGTGCACGAGGCCGCGCCCGAGGCGCGCGTGGGCGTGGCTCACGGCAAGATGAGCCCGCGCGAGGTCGAGGACGTGATGATCGAGTTTGCGACCAAAAAGATCGACGTGCTCATTGCCACGACCATCGTGGAGAGCGGTATCGACAACGCGTGCGCCAACACGCTCATCATCGAGGATTCGCAGCGCCTGGGCCTAGCACAGCTCTACCAGCTCAAGGGCCGTGTGGGCCGCTCGGCCACGCAGGCCTACGCATACTTTATGTTCCCGGGCGAGCTGCCGCTCACCGAGGAGGCAACGGCGCGCCTGACTGCACTTTCCGAGTTCCAGGACCTGGGCAGCGGCATGCGCATCGCCATGCGCGACCTGGAGATTCGCGGCGCCGGCTCGCTCATGGGTGCCGAACAGCACGGTAACCTATCGAGCGTGGGCTTTGACCTGTTTACGCAGATGCTGGGTCAGGCCGTGGCCGAGGCGCGCGGTGACGACGATGCCGGCGTGGAGGCGGCGAGCGTGGGCATTAACCTGCCGGCCGATTACTTCTTGTCCGAGGAGTACCTGCCGGCGGTGGACCAGCGCGTGCTCGTGTACCGCAAGCTCGCGGCGGCCGAGGACCTGGAGAGCATCGACGAGGTACAGGAAGAGACCGAGGCCGCGCATGGCGAGCTGCCGTTGGCGGGACTCAATCTGTTCAACCGCGCGCGTATCCGTATCCGCGGCGAGCGCTTGGGGCTCGAGAGCGTCACGCTCAGCGGCGGGCGCATCACGTTTTTGGGCGTCGACGTGCCCAAGAAGGTGGCCTTTGAGTTCAAGAATCGCTATGGCGCGGTGAACTTCCCCAAGAGCCGCAAGCTGTCGGTGCCTTACAAGGCGGGCGCCGGTGCGGGCAGCGGCCTGGGCCGCGGTCTCGACGCCAACGACGGCACCGGCCCCGTGGCCGCGGCGCTCATGCTGCTGCAGCAGCTGGGTGCTACTGACGATGACTAACAAGTAAGTCGGTGGGACAAAGTTATCAGTAGTTTTTGTCCCAGGTGCGATAGTCGCATCGAGCCTGTCAACGCAAGCGACCCTGGGACAAAACTACTGATAGCTTTGTCCCGCCACGTTGCGGGTCGACCCTTCGCCCGATGGAAAGGAAAGCATGTTCGGGTACATCTACAAGAAAGACGCCGCTGCCATTGCGGTTGTCCTGTGCCTTTGTCTGGGCGTGGGCAGCTTTTTCGATTATCAGATCTCGAGCGCGCTGTTCAACATCGGCAGCATGTACGGCCGCTTTATCGAGGACGCCGGCGAGCTGCCGTTTGAGCTGACGGCGAGCGTCGCGGGCGTTATGCTCGTGCGCGCGGTGCGTCCCGACTCCAGGGGGAGCAAATGGCTCGCCGTGCTCGGCATCCTCGTCAACGTTGGCCTGGCCGGCTACGAGATCGTCTCGTCCCTGAAGGTTGGCGGCAAACTCATCGCTGTCCAGTTGGTGCTGACGTTTGTGCTGGTCATCGCTGCCAACCTTGTCGTCTATCGCCTCACGCGCGACACCGACTCCGACGAGCTCGCGCGCTGGGCGCTGATGGTGCTTGCCGTGTGGGTCGCTCAGGCCATCATCCTCAACGTGGTTGTCAAGCCGCTGTGGTCGCGCCCGCGCATGCGCGTGATCGAGGTCACGCCGGGGCTCAATTTTCAGCCGTGGTGGGTAATCGGCAACCCCGACAAGTGGAGCTATATTGCGGCCGGCGTAATCAAGGACGGCTTTAAGTCGTTCGCGAGCGGGCACACCGCGCATGCGGCAATCGGCCTTATGCTTGCGGGGCTTCCCGCGGCGGCCTTTACGGAAAAGCCTTCGCGTCGTCGCGTGGTCTTTTGGGTGGCGGCGGCCGTCGCGGCGCTCGTCGCCTTTGGCCGTATCGTGATCGGTGCACACTTTTTGACTGACGTGAGCTGCGGCTTTGCCCTGGTGTTGGCACTTGAGTGCCTTGCCGCGCGCGTTGCCTATCCTCACGGCGTACAATAGCCCCGTTTGAATCATCTGGACGATACCTGGTAAGAGAGGATTGCCATGCTCGCGTTCAACAACGACTATTCCCACGGCGCACACCCGGCGGTACTGCAGGCGCTCGTCGACACCAACATGGAGCCGCAGCCCGGCTACGGCACCGATGCGCATACCGAGCGCGCCAAGCAGCTGATCCGCGAGGCCTGTCAGGCTCCCGATGCCGACGTATTTTTGCTGGTGGGCGGCACGCAGACCAACGCGACGGTGATTGACATGCTGCTCGCGCCGTACGAGGGCGTGGTTGCCGCCGAGACCGGCCACGTTGCCTGCCACGAGGCGGGCGCCATCGAGTTTGGCGGCCACAAGGTGCTCACCATTCCCGGCTACGAGGGCAAGATGCACGCCGAGGATCTCGAAAACTATATCCAGGTGTTCTACGAAAACGAGAGCTGCGAGCACATGGTGTTTCCGGGCGCCGTGTACGTGAGCCTGTCGACCGAGTACGGCACGCTGTACTCCAAGGCCGAGCTGGCCGAGATTTATGTGGTGTGCCAGAAGCGCGAGATTCCGCTGTTTGTGGATGGCGCCCGCCTGGCCTATGCGCTGGCAGCCGATGAGTGCGACATTACCCTGCCCGAGCTGGCGCAGCTGTGCGACGTGTTCTACATCGGCGGCACCAAGTGCGGCGCGCTTTGCGGCGAGGCTGTGGTGTTCTGCGGCATGCACGCTCCGGCGCATCCCATTCCGCGTATTAAGCAGCACGGCGCGCTGTTGGCCAAGGGCCGCCTGACGGGCGTGCAGTTTGAGGCGCTCTTTACCGATGGCCTGTATTTTGAGATTGGTCGACAGGCGATTCAGACGGCCCAGGCGCTGCGTCGTGTGCTGCACGAGCGCGGCTACCAGTTCTTTTTGGAGACGCCCACAAACCAGCAGTTCGTGATTTTGCCCAACGAGGACATGGCCCGCATTCGCGAGCATGCGGCGATCGAGTACTGGGAAAAGTACGACGATACCCACACGGTGGTGCGCTTTTGCACCAGCTGGGCCACGACGCAGGAGGACATCGACGCGCTGGCGGCTGTCCTGTAGCCTGATGTAATGACGAGGGGCCGCCTTGCGCTGGGTTTGGCGCAAGGCGGCCTTTGTTTTTGAGAGAGAAGGGTTGTATGACCGAGATGTCCGAGCCGGCGATTCGCCTGGCGACGCCCGAAGACGCGCCGGCGTTGCTTGCCATCTATGAGCCGTATGTGCGCCAGACGGCGATTACCTGCGAATACGAGGTGCCGAGCGTTGAGGAGTTCGCCGGGCGCATCGAGCGTACGCTCAAGCGCTATCCGTATCTGGTGATGGAGCTGGACGGGCGTCCGGTAGGCTATGCCTATGCGAGTCCGCTCAACAGCCGCGAGGCATACGACTGGTCGGTCGAGACGTCGATTTACCTGGCACGCGACGTGCGCCACGGCGGGCTGGGCCGCAAGCTGCACGATGCGCTCAAGCAGTGCCTGATCGCGATGGGCATCACCAACATGTGCGCGCTCATCGCCGTGCCGCACGACAAGGACGACGAGTATCTAACGCACAACAGCCAGGACTTCCATGCCCATATGGGATATCGCTTGGTGGGTGCTTTCGACCGCTGTGCCCAAAAGTTCGGCCGCTGGTACGACATGTGCTGGATGGAGCTGGTCCTGGCCGAGCGCACCCCCAACCAGCCCAAACCAACCTGGTTCCCCGACCTCCTCGCCTAAAACCACCACAAAGGTGCCTATCCCCATTGTGGTGGTTAGCCGATGGGCTCGGTGTATTTGGCGCGGTCGGTGCGCTGGATGCGCTTGGAGATATGGAGCGGGCGGCCGTCGGTGTCGTAGACGTAGTCGGTGATTAGGATCAGCGCCTGCCCGCGCTCGACGTTGAGCAAAAACGCCTCGTTTTGCGAGGCATAGCACACCTCAAAGGTCTTATGCCCCTGCGCCGGCGTACGATGGAACTCCTGGCGCAGCGTGGCGTAGAGCGAACCGTTGATATCGCGATCGATGAGCGACCCAAAGCTTGGCGGCAGATAGGTGGTCTCCAGGCACAGCGGCGCGTCGTCCAGGTAGCGCAGGCGGACAAGTTTGACGAGCTTGCTGCCCGCGGCGGCGTCAAAGAACTTAGCTATGCTGCCGGCCGCCTTGGTAAAGCCCGAGTCCACCGTGCGCGTGGTGGGCTTCATGCCCTGGCCTTCGACCTGCTTGGTATAGCTCGAAAACACCAGGTTGTTCTCGTGGAGCGCGGGCGTGTCGGCCACAAAGGTGCCACGTCCGCGCTCGGTGCGCACCAGGCCCTCGTCAACTAACACCTTAAGCGCGTGGCGCACGGTGCTGCGCGACAGCCCCGATTCGTCCATGAGCTCCATCTCGGACGGCAGCTTGTCTCCGCGTGCGTAGGTGCCGGCGGCGATGCGGTCACGCAGCGTACTCGCCAGACGCTCGTATTGGGCCAAGTTCTTTTTTGACGAAGTGCTCATGCGAACAACCTATATCTAACTTGTATGCTTACTGAACCAAGCATGTATCCAACATGACAACAAAACCGCTGGTAATGGATTGTCGAAAACTTTACCAGCAAAATTTCTAAGACAAATATAGCATACAACTAGTCGACATAACCAAAACGTGTATGTAACTTGTATGCCATCGAGAGCATCAAACGAGAAGAAAGGCTGATGCACGATGACTACTCAGGAACAGGTTAAGGACGTCGTCTCCCAGGTTTTGGCTGACAAGGCAGACAAGGGCGGCATCAAGCGCGTCGTGTGGATTGGCGCCGGCGGATCCAACGGCGGCAACTATCCTGCCCAGTACTTTATGGAGCACGAGGCCACGCAGGTCGTGAGCTCCAGTTACACCAGCAACGAGTTCGTGCATGCCACCCCGGCCTACGTCAACGAGAACACCCTGGCCGTCGTCGTGTCCATGCGCGGCACCAAGGAGACCATCGTCGCCGCCCAGGTCGCCAAGGACCACGGCGCCAGCACCATCGCCATCTATGTTGACGAGTCCGGCCTCACCGAGGTCTGCGACTACAAGATCCAGTATGACAGCCTGGCCGTTGACGAGTCCTGCATGGGCCGTACCAACTCCGCCGTCGTGACCATGATCGCCATGGAGCTCACGCAGCAGACCGAGGGCTATGCCGAGTACGAGACCGCTATGGCCGCTTTCGACCTGGTCGACCCCATCTATCGCAAGGCCGTCGAGTACACCCGTCCGCTCGCTGCCAAGTGGGCCGAGCAGAACGCCGACAAGCCCTGCATCAACGTCATGGCTCAGGGCCCGCTCTTTGGTGCCGCCTACGTCTTTAGCATCTGCAATGTGCAGGAGATGCTGCAGATCGACTCCTGCACCATCAACACCTGCGACTTCTTCCACGGCCCCTTCGAGATCCTGGACAAGCGCACCTCGCTGTTCCAGCTCATCAGCGTCGGCCGCAGCCGCTGCAACGACGAGCGCGGCATCCGTTTCGTCAACCAGTACGGTGGCGATCGCGTCTATCAGCTCGACGCCAAGGAGCTTGGCCTCAACGACATCAAGGACAGCGTGAGCGAATACTTCAACCACCTGATCTTTGCCCCGATCCTCAACAACGTCTACATGCGTGCGCTCTCCGCCGTCACCCACAAGGATTACATGACGCGCCGTTACATGTGGAAGCTGGATTACTAAGGGATAGAGCGGCCTAACAGCCCAATACCCCTCATGAGTTGCGGTGGAATAGTTCCTGTTTGGGAGCGTGAAGCCTCTGTTTGAGAACTATTTCACCGCAACTGCTAGAGCGGCACTTGGGGACGTTCCCTTTCTGCCGGCACCTGCGACACTCCTTGTTTCAAGAGATTTCCCGTTTGCCGATTTGTGCCTTGAAAAATGTATATAACGACTATAACGTAGTGTGAAACATATTGGAAACAATACCGAGGAGGCTGCGTTGAAGAAAAGCAATCTGGGCTATGTGCTGGTGCTGATCGCCGCGCTTATGTGGGGCAGCATCGGAATCTTTGTAAACGGCATCTCGGCCATGGGCGTTACGTCCCAGAGTATGGCTGCCTTTCGCTTGTTGGTCGGAGCGCTTATCTTGGCGCCGGTCCTGATGTTTATGGGCTGCCGTCCGGGTGAGGGGTCTACCGTGGCTCAGGGTCCGCTGGCCCTGTTCAAGGCAAGCCCTAAAGAGCTTGTTTCCTGCGCGCTTGTCGGTATCGTCGGTTTGGCCGCCGCCAACACTTGCTATTACGAGTGTATGGGCGAGGTGGGCATGTCCACGGCCTCGGTGCTGCTCTATACCTCGCCGGTGTTTGGCGTCGTGCTCGGCCGCGTGCTTTATCGCGAGGACGTGACCCCCAACAAGCTCGTTGCCATCGCTTTTAACATAGGGGGCTGTGTACTTGCAGTAACTAATGGCGACCTTTCCGGTTTCCATTTTTCGGTTTGGGGCGTCACGTCGGGCGTGATTGCAGGCTTTTGTGGGGCGTCGCTCGCGGTGTTTAGCCGGATAGCAACCAAGACGGTCCACCCGCTGGCTGTCACGTTTTGGGGCCTTGTTTTTGGCGGTGCGGTTATGGCGGCTATCGCGGCTCCGTGGCCGGATGTCGCCGCGGCAATGTCGCCACAGCTGCTGCTGCTGTTCCTTGGCTTTGGACTCATCCCCACAGCCGTGGCTTACATCTTATATATGCAGGGTCTGTCCATGGGGCTCGAGACATCGAAAGTTCCCGTCGTAATGTCTTTCGAGACGGTCGTCACCGTACTGGTGGGCATTGGTGTCTATGCCGAGTCCGCCGGCGCGATCAAGGTCCTGGGTATTGTGCTGGTGCTCATGTCCATCCTGATTATGAACACCGACTTCTCCAAGCTGCGCAACAGCGTATTTGTCGGTCATGTCGCTGAGAGCATGACCTTTAAGCCCAACGCGTGGTGGACGGAGAAAACGCAGGACATGGATCTGTTTAAGGAGCGCACCGGCATCGCGCTGGAACCCACCGTGCAGGAAAGCCCCTGGTACTTCGTGCGATAGGGGATTGCGCGCAGGGTCCGACTTGGGGTTATCCCGCCAGTGCCGGCCTGCCCAGCCCCAACGTTTCAAGTACGTTAAACCCGTCAACGGTCGATTTTCACCCGCGAACGGTCTTTATACTAATTAGCAATATCCGCAACGTATAAGACGTTATAATGACCATAACGAAAAGGAGGAGGCAAGATGAATCAGATCATTCTCGCATCTCATGGCGGCCTGGCCGCAGGCGCCAAAGACACGCTCGAGATGGTTCTCGGTGACGTGTCGAACGTCCACGTCGTGTCGCTTGCTCGTGACGACAAGGAGCCCATCACCAACAAGGTGGACGCCATGATCGCCACGTTCAACGCGGACGACACCGTCTATGTGCTGACCGATATGCTCGGCAGCTCGGTCAACAACAGCATGGTCGAGCTTTCCCGCAACGGTGCGGCATTCACGGTGATCAGCGGTTTCAACATTCCGCTGGCACTGACGCTCGCTATGAGCCCCGCCCCCGTCAAGGGTGCCGAGCTCGCGGCCCTCATCAACGAGGCCCGCGCCGGTCTGACCAACCCCAACGCACCGGTCGAGGCTGCCGCGGCTCCCGCCAAGAAGGCTAAGGCGCCCCGTCACAGCTCCGGTCCCGCCAAGATCGTCCTCGCGCGTCTTGACTACCGTCTGCTGCACGGTCAGGTCGTCTTTACCTGGACCACCAAGGTTCAGGCCGAGCGCATCATCGTCGTCGACAACGCTGCCGCCAACGATGACATCAAGAAGGGCGCTCTTAAGCTGGCCAAGCCCCAGGGCGTGCGCCTGAACGTCTTCACCGTCGAGCGTGCCCTCGCCAAGATGGACAAGCTCAACACCCTCGGCGAGCGCGTCATGTTCGTCTTTGGCAACACGGCCGAGATGCTGCAGTTCTGCCAGGGTTACAAGCTCGACGCCATCAACCTGGGCGCCACCGCCAACCACGACGGTGCCGATCAGGTCGGCGGCAAGGACAGCTCCGTCTTCTTCGACGCCACCCAGAAGGCCGACGTCAACCAGCTGCTCGACATGGGCATCAAGCTCTACGTCCAGCAGACCCCCACGTATCAGAGCGTCGACATCGACGCCAAGCTGTAATCAACCAGGCTTTTGCCTGACTGAAAGGAGAAGGGTATGAATACGTTCATCAGTGCGGTGCTCGTCGGCCTCGTCGGCGTGTTCTGCATGTGGGACTCCCGCCTGCTCGGCCGTCTTAACTTCGAGCAGCCCCTCGTTGGCGCCACGCTCGTCGGTCTGCTGCTGGGCGATGTGCCCACCGGCCTTGCCGTCGGTGCCGCCGTCGAGCTCGTATCCATGGGCCTGGTGCAGGTCGGCGCCGCCGTTCCGCCCGATATGGTCCTGGGCGGCATCGTGGCAGCTGCCTTCGCGTGCCTGACCGATGCTTCCGCCGAGACCGCCATGACGATCGCCATCCCGGTCGCCGTCCTGGGTCAGCTCCTCGGCATCGTGTTCCGTTCCATCATCGCCGCCCTCACCCATGTGGCCGATAGCGCGATTGATAACGGCAAGTTCAAGACCGCCTACCGCATGCACATCTGCGCCGGCTCCGGTCTGTACGCCATCATGTACTTCCTGCCGATCTTCCTGGCCGTCTTTGTCGGTACCGACCTGGTCCAAGCCATCGTCAACATGGTTCCCGAGTGGCTGTCCGTTGGTCTGAACGTCTCGACCAAGATCATGACCGCCTACGGTCTGGCCCTGCTGCTCACCATGATGATCAAGAAGGGTATGACCCCGTTCCTGTTCATCGGTTTCCTGCTCGCCGCCTACCTCAACCTGTCCGTCATCGCGGTCGCTCTGATCGGTGTGTGCCTGGCTATCGTCTTCATGGGCTTCAAGTTCAACGGTTCCCATGCAGCCGCCGGTGTCGATTCCGACTACGATCCGCTCGAAGACGACGAAGACTAAGGAGGAACACACTATGGCAACCGCAATCAAGGACGTGTCCCTGAACAAGAAGGTCAGCCAGTTCTTCTGGCGCTCCTGGGCCATCCAGGCCTCTTGGAACTACGAGCGTCAGATGAACATGGGCTTCCTCTACGGCATGGTCCCCACGCTCGATCGCCTCTATCCGGACGAGTCCGACCCCAAGCAGCTCGCTGCTAAGAAAGAGGCTTACCACCGTCACATGGCGTTCTACAACTGCACCCCGCAGACGAGCGCTTTTGTCCTAGGCCTCGCCGCCTCCATGGAGGAGGAGTACGCCAAGGATCCCGAGAACTTCGATCCCGATTCGATTAACGCGGTCAAGACCTCCCTCATGGGCCCGCTTTCCGGCATCGGTGACTCTTTCTTCCAGGGCACCATCCGCGTTATCGCCTTTGGCCTGGGCGTTCAGCTGGCTCAGCAGGGCTCCATCATGGGTCCGATCCTGGCCATGCTCATCTCCATCGTGCCCTCCGTGCTGATCACGTGGTTCGCTGCCAAGATCGGCTACCAGGGCGGCCACGAGTACCTGAGCAAGCTCCAGGGTGGCGACCTCATGGAGAAGCTCATGTATGTCTGCGGCATCGTGGGTCTTATGTCCGTGGGCGGCATGATCGCTACGCTGATCGGCGCCACCACCCCGCTGCAGTTCGCTGACGGCACCGTCGTTATCCAGGACATCCTGGACGGCATGATGCCCCAGATGATCTCCCTTGGCCTCACCGGCCTTATGTACTGGCTCATCAAGAAGAACGTCAACACCGGTTGGCTTCTCGTGATCGCCATCGTGGGCGGCATCGCCCTCTCCGCGGCCGGCATCCTGGCCTAGTCGCGACCCAGCGCTTCCCCCGGGGGCCTGCCTGGCATCCCATACCCCAGGCAGGCTTCCATCCCTAACATGTGACAAAGGGATAGTCCCTTTGTCACATCCTCAACGGGCCGGCGACTCGGTCCTAACTACGGTAACCCTGCGAGCGTCCGGCAATGTGACGCCGCAACAAATCGAAAGGAATGTGTCAGATGTACGAGATCGACCTTAACCTCCCTAAGCAGATCGTCGCTGACGTCCTGTCCAACCACGAGATCCACAGCGTCGCTTTCGTCGGCTGCGGTGCTTCCATGTCCGACCTTTACCCCGCCAAGTACTTCCTGGCCAACAACACGGACAAGCTGAACGTTCAGATCTTCACCGCTAACGAGTTCAACTACGACACGCCTTCCTGGGTCAACGAGCACACCTTCGTGATCACCTGCTCCCTGGGTGGCTCCACGCCCGAGACCGTCGAGGCCAACAAGACCGCCAAGAAGCACAACTGCCCGGTCGTCTCCCTCACCAACAAGGCTGGCTCCGCTCTGACCGTCGACGCCGACCACGTCATCGTTCACGGCTTCCACGCTAACTACGCTGCCAAGTGCGAGAAGCCCGGCTACGCCATCGCTCTTGCTGTCGAGATCCTTCAGCAGACCGAGGGTTATGACCACTACGAGGACATGATCACCGGCCTCACCAACGTCTTCGAGCTCTGCGAGAACGCCGCTCAGTCCGCCAAGGGCCTCGCCAAGCAGTTCGCCCAGGACTTCAAGGACGACGAGATGATCTACTTCATGGCCTCCGGTGCCTCCGAGAAGATGGCTTATTCTCACGCCGCCTTCCTGTTCACCGAGATGCAGTGGATCGACGCCGCCGCCTACAACACCGGCGAGTACTTCCACGGCCCGTTCGAGGTTTCCACCGAGGGTAAGCCCTACGTCTTCTTCATGTCCGATGGTGCCACCCGTCCGATGGACGCCCGCGCCCTCACCTTCCTTAAGCGCATGGGCGCCAAGGTCGCTCTGATCGACTCCAAGGACTACGGCCTGGCCGACGCCGTGCCCGCGAGCGTCGTCACCTACTTCAACCCGCTGCTGCACCTCGCCGTTATGCGCGAGTACGGCAACCAGATCGCCGAGGCCCGTCAGCACCCGCTGACCATGCGTCGCTACATGTGGAAGCTTTCCTACTAATCACAAGTAAGTAGACCTTACGGGTTGATTGAGAGGGGATGGGGTTTGCGCCCCGTCCCCTTTTTTGCTCTGGGGAGGGCGCGCCCGTCGCGCCGCAAAACCCCAGATAAAACCTACCAAAATAAACCTGTCCCTTTTTGGCAGGTGGGAGGAGATGCGTATGATCAAGGCAGTGCTGTTTGATATGGACGGCGTGCTGGTCGATACCGAGTGGTTCTATAACCGTCGCCGCGTGGCGTTTATGGAGGAGAAGGGGTTCCACTTTGACGAGATCCCCGATCTTTCGGGGTCTAACGAGCCTGCCATTTGGGAGGCGCTGGTGCCCGACGATATTGAGCTGCGCGAGCGTCTGCGCGTGGAGTACAAGCAGGTCTACAGCCCGGACCACCCCGTTCCGTATGCCGAGCTGCTCAACGAGCAGACGGAGCCGGTGATGCGCGAGCTGCACGAGCGCGGCGTGAAGTGTGCCATCGCGAGCTCGTCGTATCGTGAGTTGATTGACGAGCTGGTGGAGATCGCCGGTATCGCCGATGTGCTGGATTACACCATCAGCGGTCACGAGTGCAGTGCGTTTAAGCCCGACCCCGAGATCTACCTGCGTGCCATGGAGGCGCTGGGTATGGAGCCTGCCGAGTGCCTGGTTATCGAGGACTCGCCTTTGGGTATCGAGGCCGGCAAGCGCTCCGGCGCCCGCGTCCTGGCGCTGCGCCCGCACGAGGGCGTCAACCTGGATCAGTCCGCCGCTGATGCCATCATCGATAGCCTCGCCGACATTCTGACCGCTTTATAGCGTCAATTCGCTACGAGAAGTATCGTTTCACGCGTCTTTTGCGGCAGATCGGCTCATTTTGGCTTCGATTTGATCCGTTTGGCTCCGACTCGGACTAAGTGAGTAGACTTTTCGGCTCAGGCAGAGCACAAAGCGAATCTGCCTTAGTAAAACTGCAGGTCACAGAGGTGGCTGTTTTGGGTGTGCTCGACAGGTCGCGAATAGTCTACTCACTTAGATTTTGGGCTCTTTGGTTGGGGAGATGCTGGCTCGTTTTGGTTGTCGAGAGAGGGTGAATTGAGGCGCCCTCTGTCGCTCCATGTTACAATCGCCGACATGCCCCACAACTACATCTGCCTTCGAAGGGAGCCTACGTGGCGAACGCCATCGACCAGCTCACGGACCGCGTGCTCGTGCTCGGCCGCCTCACCATCGTCCGCCGCGCCATCACCGCCGTGGCGGTCACAATTTCCGCCGTTCTCCAGACATTCCTGATCCAGGCGTTCATTCAACCCGCCGACCTGCTTCCGAGCGGCCTCACCGGCGTCGCGGTCCTGCTCGATCGTGTTACCTCGCTGGGCGGCGTTCACATCGACATCTCGCTCGGCATGCTCGCGCTCAACATCCCCGTGGCGCTCCTGTGCTGGAGCGGCATTAGCAAGCGCTTCGTCATCTTCTCGATGATGCAGGTCATGCTCTCGTCGCTGTTCCTCAACGTCTTTCACTTCGCGCCGTTTTTGGGCGACAAGATCATGCTCATCATTTTTGGTGGCGTGGTCTCGGGTCTGGGCGCTGCCATCGCGCTTAAGTCCGGCGCATCCACCGGCGGCACCGACTTTATCGCGCTGTGGGTTTCCAACCACACGGGCAAGACCATCTGGGGCGTTATCTTTGGTTTCAACTGCTTTATCCTGGCGATCTTTGGCTTTATGTTTGGCTGGGACAACGCGGCGTACTCCATCGTGTTCCAGTTTATTTCGACCAAGACCATCGACAGCTTCTATCGTCGCTACGATCGCGTGACGCTGCAGATCACGACGCGCAAGGCCGACGAGGTCATGACCGCCTATGTTGACCATTTTCAGCATGGCATTAGCTGTGCCGAGGTCATTGGCGGATACAGCCGCGAGAAGATGTACCTGCTGCATGCCGTTGTCTCGACCTACGAGAGCCAGGACATTATCAAGCTGGTGTGCGACATTGATCCCGGCGCCGTGATCAATGTGTTCCATACGCTCAACTTTGTGGGCGGCTGGTGGGGCGGTCATGTCGACGAGCCCATGCCCACGGCCGTGCCCGATCCCGACAAGCCCGCGCGCATGGCCAGCAGGCAGGCGCGCCTCATCGATCAGGACAGCCTGCAACAGGACGACGGCAGGTAAGGATTTGCTGTATGCGGTGTATCGTTTTATCATTATGAGGTAACATGAAACTAGACGTTATATACGTATTAGTTATTTCAATATTTCGATAAGAGTGATTAGATATGCCTGCACCCAAAAATGCACCGCTTTACCAGCAGATTTACGACGAGATCAAGGATGCGATCGAGAAAGGTGTTTATGCACCCAAGGAGCGTATTCCGTCCGAGCTCGAGCTAGCCGAGCAGTACGAGGTGAGCCGAATTACGGTGCGTCGCGCCGTCGAGGAGCTGTGCTCCGATGGCTACCTGGTTAAGCAGCAGGGCCGTGGCACCTTTGTTTCCACGCCGCACATCAATCGCCAATTTCACGCCTCGACGCTGCAGACGTTTACCGCGCTGTGTGCCGGCAACGGCATGAAGGCCGGTGCGCACGTAATCGATCGCCAGATTGTGCCGGCGCGCCAAAACGAGATGGAGTTCTTTGGCCTGCAGAAGGATGCGCTGCTGCTGCACATCAAGCGCGTGCGTACTGCCGACGGCGAGCCCATCTTTGAAGAGAACATCTTTGTGCCGTTTGACGCCTACCGTGAGCTGTTGACGGCCGATCTTGAGGACAAGTCGATTTTTGCCGAGGTCGAGCGTGTTGGCGGAACGCCGATTGTCTCGGTTGGTTACCGTACGGTCGAAGCCGTTCGCGCCAACGCCGAGCAGGCGGCTGAACTGGGCATTGCTCCGCACGATCCGCTGCTCAACCTGCGCGCCGGCTTTATCGGACCCAATGGCGAGCCGGTCCTGATGGGTAAGCAGTACTACGTGGGATCGCGCTACGTTATGGTCATGTAGCTCTAGTTGCGCGGTTTTCCAAACCGCGCAACGGGCCGACGCTGCGCCCTTGGTTCCGCCGTTCTAGCGAACGGCGGACCGGTCGACGCTGCAAACGCCCCTAAGCGGCAATCTGACGTTCAATCGTCGGTCGCGTACCGAAGTACGCTTCCCTCCTCTTTCACGTCACCTTGCTCGCTTAGGGGCGTTTTCGCTGACTTATGCTCAACCTGAGACGTTTCCACGCCTGTCAAGAGCTTAGCCGTTGGGGACGTTCTTGAATGACTAGTCATTCAAGAACGTCCCCAATGACTACCCGCAGAATGAGCGTGGCTGACAGCCGTACGGCAGCGGTCCGCGTGGCGGCGTATAATCGGCGGCAGATGACTTGGACGTTAGGAAACCATGACCGATAGCATGCAGCAGATGGCGCTCGACACGCTCGGCGCCTATTTTGGCTACACCTCGTTTCGCCCGGGGCAGGACCGCATGGTCGATGCGATCCTTGCCGGCCGCGACGCGCTGGGCGTTATGCCCACGGGCGCCGGCAAGTCCATTTGCTACCAGGTGCCTGCGCTCATGCTGCCCGGCATCACCTTTGTGGTGAGTCCGCTGCTGTCGCTTATGGAGGACCAGACCCGCGCACTGCTTGCGGCGGGCGCGCGCCCCAGCTATCTCAACTCCAGCCTTACGCCGGCTCAGCAAAATACCGTGCGCAAGCGGGCGCGCGAGGGTCGCTACCAGCTTATGTATGTGGCACCTGAGCGCCTGCTCGAGCCGCGTTTTCTGGCCTTTGCGCAGGAAGCTGCGGCCGAAGGCGGCATCGGCGTTCCGCTCGTGGCCATTGACGAGGCCCACTGCGTGAGCCAATGGGGTCAGGATTTCCGCCCCGCCTACCTGCAGATTCGCGAGTTTATCGATTCCCTGCCGCAGCGCCCCATCGTGGCGGCCTTTACCGCTACAGCGACTGAGCGCGTGCGTGCGGACATTCAGCAGATGCTCGGCCTGCAAAACCCGGCGACGGTGGTGACGGGCTTCGATCGCAAGAACCTCTACTTTGGCTGCGAGGAGATGGGCGACAAGGCTAAGACCGCGTGGGTGCGCGACTATGTGATCGCGCATTCGAGCGAGAGCGGCATCGTGTATTGCTCGACTCGCAAGACGGTTGATGCGCTGGCAGGAGAGCTTGCTGAGGCGTTGGGTCCCAGCGGCATTCGCGTTGGCCGCTACCATGCCGGCATGGGTAATGACGCCCGCCGCCAAAGCCAGCGCGCCTTTATCGACGACGATATTCAGGTGATGGTTGCCACCAACGCCTTTGGCATGGGCATCGACAAGCCCAACGTGCGCTACGTCATCCATAACAACGTGCCCGAGAGCATCGAGGCCTACTACCAGGAGGCGGGCCGCGCCGGCCGCGATGGCGATCCGGCCAGCTGCCACCTGCTGTGGAACGGCAACGATTTTCGCATGCGCCGCTTTTTGATCGACCGCGGCGATGCGGCCGACGAGACGCTCGACGACGAGCAGCGCGCGTGGGCGCTCCAGAACCGATATCGCCTGCTCAGTCAGATGGAAGGCTATTGCAACACCACCGGCTGCCTACGCGAATACATGCTGCGCTACTTTGGCGACGAGGCCGCGGCCGAGCATACGGCCGTGGGCGGCGCCGCCGCGGATGAGGCCGAGGGCTGTGGCAACTGCAGCAACTGCCTCACGCAGTTCGAGGTCGAGGACGTCACCGGTATGGCTCGCGCCGCCGTGCGCTATGTGGCCACGCGCCCCATGCGCTTTGGCAAGTCGCTCATCGCCGATGTGCTTCACGGCGGCAACACCGAGCGCATTCGCCAGATGCATCTGGACGAGGACCGCGGCTATGGTGGGCTGTCGAGCGAATCGGTCGGCCGCATCAAGGACATCATCGGCCAGCTGTGCGGCCGCGGTTATTTGGCCACCTCGCAGGGGCAGTACCCGGTCGTGGGCCTGGGTCCGCGTGCCGGCGAGGTCGAGGACGAGGCGTTTGCCTTTACCGTTAAGCGTCGCGCGTCCAAGCGCAAGGCCTCGGCCCGTGCTCGCCGTGCGGTGGATCTGCTGCGCGAGGAGGCCGAGCTGGATCAGCGCCCGCGCGTGGGCGACGATGCCGAGCTGTTCGAGCGCCTGCGTACCCTGCGCAAGGAGATCTCGACCGAGCTCGAGATGGCGCCGTACATGGTCTTTTCCGACAAGGCCCTGCGCGGCCTGTGCCGCCTGCGCCCGCAAACGCGCGACGAGCTGATTCAGGTCAACGGCATCGGCGAGAAAAAGGCCGATGCCTTTGGCGAGCAGTTTATGGCGGCGATTGAAGAGTTTGAGTCCGAGCATGCGCGGGATGGAGCGTAACGATGGCAACCGACGATAAAACCGACCGCGCTGGCGTATCCGCCGTACCGCTGTACCAGCAGGTCATGGACGACCTGAAGGGCGAGATCGCGCGCGGCGTGTATGCGGCCGGCTCGCGCATTCCTTCCGAGATGGAGCTCGCGAAGTCTTACGGCGTGGGACGCATCACCGTGCGTCGCGCCATCGAGGAGCTGTCGCGCGCGGGATATCTCAACCGACAGCAGGGGAGGGGCACCTTTGTGTGCGCTCCCAAGCTCAAGCGCAAGATTGTCCAGAAAGGTGACGTCCAGAGCTTTACTGAGGGTTGTGCCGCCAACGACATGGTGGCCGGAGCGCGTCTGGTGTCGCGTACGGTGGTCGCGGCGACGCGCGAGGATGCGGCGTTCTTTGGCGTGGAGCCCGGCTGCGAGCTCATCGTGGTCGAGCGCGTGCGCACGGCGGATGGCGTGCCCGTCATGCTCGAGAACAACGCCTTTGTGCTGGCCGACCATCCCTACCTGCAGACGCTTGCCGATAAGGACCTCACCGATAACTCGATCTTTGCGCTCGTTGCCGAGCATTCGGGCCGCGCGCCGCTCAAGTCCGACCCCTGTACCGTGGAGATTGCGCTTGCCGATGCTCAGGCGGCCCCGCTGTTGGAGGTGCCGGCCGGCGAGCCACTCTTCTATATGGAGGCGTACTTTACCGATGAGGACGAGCGGCCCCTGCTGCTCGGGCGCCAAAAGATCGTGGGCTCGCGCTACGTGTTCGACATCTAACGTCCATAGATAGAACAACATAGAACAAATTTGCTGAAATGACTTCACCTGCGACAGCTCGCATGCTATAAATAGAACAACATAGAACGACTGCAGGTACGAGCTGCCGTCGTCCAAAGCCGCCACACAAGGAGGAGCGTCACCGTGAACGCACACGATCTGATTCAGGAAATTATCGAGCGCAAGGGTAAGATCGAGAACGTCTTTTGGATCGCCTGCGGCGGTTCGATGATCGACCTGATGCCGGCTAACGAGCTGCTCAAGCGCGAGGCCACTACGTTTGCCTCGACGGTCTACACCGCGCGCGAGTTTTGCCTGATGGCCCCCAAGAGCCTGGGGCCGAAGTCGCTCGTCGTCGCCTGCAGCCACAGTGGCAACACGCAGGAGGTCATCGACGGTTGCGAGATGGCGTTGACTGCCGGCGCCGAGGTCGTCGCCCTCACCGACTGCGAGGGCTCCAAGATCGACAACGGCAAGTGGACCACCTGGGTCTACCCCTGGGGCGAGGGTGTGTCGCAGGCCGAGGTGCCGCAGGGCATCGGCGCTCTGATCGCCGCCGAGCTGCTCGACCAGCAGGAAGGCTACGAGGCGCTCGCCGACATGTACGAAGGCCTCAAGCAGATGGATGCGCTGCTGCCCGCCGCCCGCGAGAAGGTCAACGCCGAGCTGGGCGCCCGCTTTGCCGAGCTCTGCCAGCAGCACAAGTTCTTCTATATCCTGGGGTCCGGCCCCAACTTTAGTCAGACCTACGCCATGGCCATCTGCTCGCTCATGGAGATGCAGTGGCAGCACTGCTGCTATATCCACTCCGGCGAGTACTTCCACGGCCCCTTCGAGGCTACCGAGCCCGGCGTGTTCTACTTTGTGCAGCTCGGATCGGGTGAGTGCCGCCCCATGGAGGAGCGTGCACTCGCGTTCCTCAACACGCACACCGATACGATTATGGTGCTCGATGCGCTCGAGTACGGCGTGGGCGAGGTACCTGCCAGCGTGCGTTCGTTCTTGGAGCCGATCTTCTTTTACGCGATGAGCTGCGAGCTGCGCGCCGCCCGCGGCAAGGTGTTCGACCACAGCCCCGAGATCCGTCGCTACATGGGCATCGAGCAGTACTAAGTAACGGGAAAACCATTCACCTTCGATTCGCAAGGGCGCTGCGTGAGTCAAAAAAGTGGGCCGCGCCGGGGATTTCCGGCGCGGCCCGCTTAGTATCGCGCTTAGATTCGCAAGGTTGCGGTAGCCAGCGGCCTACTTTGCGTCGTACGCCTCGGCGTCCCACCAGTCGAGCTGGGCGATGTTGTCGCGGATGTGCTGGCAGCTCTTGTGGAAGCCCTCGAGCTCGTGCTCGGAAAGGTCGAGCGTGTAGACCTCCTCGACGCCCTCGGCGCCGATCACGCACGGCAGGGAGGTAAAGATGCCCTCTTCGCCATACTGGCCAGTCATGAGCGTAGAGGCCGAAAGCACGGCGTGCTCGTTGTGCAGCACGGCGGCGCAGACACGCGCAGCGGAGTTGGCGACGGCGTACTCGGTGCACTGCTTGCCCTGGTAGGTCACATAGCCGCCCTTGCGCGCGAGCTCCTCGACCTCCATGTGGTCAAAGGCGTACTTGTCGGGGTTTTCGGCCTGAAGCTCGTTGAGGCTCTTGCCGGCGATGGTTGCGGCCTTAAAGGCGGCCAGCTGGCTAAAGCCATGCTCGCCGATCATGTAGGCGTCGATGGACTTGGGGCTCACACCGACCTTCTTGGAGATCTCGGTGCGCAGGCGGGCGGAGTCCAGACCGCAGCCCGAGCCGATGATCTTCTTGGGATCGTAGCCGGTCAGGTGCCACAGCTCGGTGCACACGACGTCGCAGGGGTTGGAGATGCTCACGAAGATGCCGTCAAAGCCGGCGTCGACGATGCGCTTGGCAAAGGTGCGGGCGGCGTCGGTGGTAAAGAACAGCTCACCGTCGCGGTTGCCGGCGGCCAGCGCGACCTTGCCGGCAGCGTTGACGATGACGTCGCAGCAGGCCAGCTCCTCGTAGTGGTCGTAGCAGTTGACGATCTTGGTGTTGTACGGGACAAACGAAAGGGAGTCGCGCAGGTCCTGGACCTCGGATGTCACCTTGGTCTCGTTGATATCGCACAGGTACAGCTCATCGGCAATGCCCTGCATGAGCAGGCTGTTGGCGACATGTGCTCCTACGTGGCCCTGGCCGACCACACCGATCTTACGCGTCTGGTACATATATGTATCCTTTCGGCCGAGTTTCTCGCATCGAACCATTGTAGCGTCCTGCTGTCACTTTGCTAAGCTAAAGCGAAGTAGATTTTTGGGACATGCTTTAATCTCTACTTTTGGAGTGATTTGGGCCGCTGGCGACATCGCCGGGCGATGTGCTCGCGCGGATGGGGCCGCTCGTTGTACCATAGCTGCAACTGACTCGTAAGGAGCATCCATGCCCATTCGCATCCCCGACGCCCTCCCTGCCGCCGCGCAGCTCGAGAGCGAGAACATCTTTGTCATGACCGAGTACCGCGCGCTGCACCAGGACATCCGTCCGCTGCGTGTGCTCATCCTCAACCTCATGCCCACCAAGATCGCCACCGAGACGCAGATTATGCGCAAACTCTCCAACACGCCGTTGCAGGTGGAGGTGGACCTGCTGCGCACCAAGACGCACGAGGCCACGCACGTGAGCGCCGGCCACCTGGAGACGTTCTACCGCACGTTCGACGACATCCGCGACATCCACTACGACGGCCTGATCATCACGGGCGCGCCGGTGGAGCAGATGCCGTTCGAGGAGGTCGACTACTGGCCCGAGCTCTGCCAGATCATGGATTGGTCCACCACGCACGTACACTCCACGCTGCACATTTGTTGGGGCGCGCAGGCGGGGCTCTACCATCATTACGGTATCCAGAAGTACGACCTGCCGGCAAAGGCGAGCGGCGTATTTGAGCATTATCTGGTGAAGCCGCAAAGCCCGCTGGTCCGCGGCTTTGACGACCGCTTCTATGCCGTGCATTCGCGCAACACCGATGTGCGCCGCGAGGACGTGGAGGCCGAGCCGCAGCTTGAAGTCGTGGCCGTGTCCGACGAGGTAGGCCTGTATATCGTCAAGTCGACCGACAGCCGCCGCTTTTTTGTCTTTGGCCATCCCGAGTACGATACCGACACGCTGCGCCTGGAGTACGAGCGCGACGTGAAGCGCGGGCTCAACCCTCAGGTGCCGGCGCATTACTTCCCGGGCGACGATCCCACCGCCGAGCCGCGCAACGTCTGGCGCAGCCAGGCTCAGCTGCTCTACACCAACTGGCTCAACTACTACGTCTACCAGACCACGCCCTACGACCTGGCCCGCGCCGGCGAGGAGCACTAGGCCGCTGTCGTGGCTGTGGCTGCGGCGGTTATCGTGGCCGCTACGCGACGAGCGTGGATAATCGGACGCATGTTGAATGAGCGTGGATAATCTCCCACTTTTGGTCGAGGAACAGGCCCAAAGTGGGAGATTTTCCACGCTCGATTTTTCTGCGGCTGTCGTAGGCGGCGGCACCACGCGTCGAGTGTTTACGGACAGCATCGCAAACTAGGTAGTTTCGAGCCACAGCATATTTTCTTTTAAGGAAATCGACGGCTTTTGAGGCATAAAGATGTGGAGACAGGGACCTCTCGACAACCGTTCTACCTGCAGATATAAGCCATTAACCTAAAACGTCCAAAACCGTCAAGCATTTGGTCAGCTGCTGGACAGCATTTGGTCAGACTTCGCATGAAACCGTCTGGTACGTTGGCGCCGTTCCAAGAGTTGGGAGGCGACATGGCAAACGCGACGGCGAATCAAAGACTCACAGGCCACATTAAAGCGTGCGAGCAGCAGATGAGCTGCGTGTACGCGCGTACGACGGCGGAGGCAAAGCAGATTGAGCGGCGGGTGGCGGCGGGAAGTCTCAAGGTGGTCATGCCGGGGTTGTATGCGCGTCCGGAATACTGGTCCGAGCTCAAGTTTCGGCAGCGTTATCTGCATCGGGTGCGGGCGCTTGCGCAAAAGCACCCCGACTGGACGTTTTGCTCCTATACGGCGGCCGTTGTCTATGGCCTTTCGGTTTCGCATGCCAATTTGACGCACATCCATATCGCCGTGGCACCGGCACAATCAACGACGCCGGGCTCTCAGGTCGTTCGCCATCGTTATGTTCGTCAAACACGGGCCACCCAGATGGACATTGCCGTGACCGATATCGATCAAACGATTACGGATTGCCTGGTCGATGCATCGTTTGTCGAGGGACTGATCATTGCGGACTCGGCGCTTCATGAGCAGCTGTTGTCGAAGGAGCATCTCGTTGAGGCAGTCAACAAGCTTGGCTTAAATCGTCGCGGTGTTGTGACGGCGCGCAGGGTTGCACGGTATGCCGATGGCCTGTCGGAAAGCGGTGGCGAGTCCAAGGCGCGCGCCCTGATGATCGAGCGCGGCTGGCAGACGCCGGAGCTGCAAATTGAGCTGTTCGACCCGGTTGAGCCGGGACGGCCGTATCGCGTTGACTATTTGTGGCGCGTGGGTGACCGGTTGATTATTGGGGAGTTCGACGGATTCGTTAAAAGCGAGAAGGCGGCGGAGGAGGGCAAGCTTGCAAAGGCGCAATTTGATGAGCGCCAGCGCGAGTCGAGGCTTTCGCTGCTCGATAACTGTAAGATTGTGCGCTTGTGCTGGGATGATCTAAGGGACCCGACAAAGCTCGATCGCAAGCTCAAGGTTGCCGGCGTGCCGCGTGCATGCTGAGGCGGTGGCAGGGCGTTAGGCTGCACGAGCGTGGAAATCCGGACGGATGAGCGTGGGAATTTAGACGCGATTTGGTTGAGCGTGGATTTTCGGACACACGAGCGTGGATTATCGGACGTTTGAATAATGAGCGTGGATAATCTCCCGTTTTTTGCCCCCGAACAGGCCCAAAGTGGGAAATTTTCCACGCTCATTTTTGTGGGGTGCAGCGTGCCAGCCGTTAGGCGCTGATGATGTTGGGCAGCGGCAGGTCGTGGGCATCGGTGGGAACGTGGTCGACACGCTGCTCGTCAAAGGCGATGCCGATGATTTGGCATGCGGGCGAGAGCATGGGCAGGTAGCGGTCATAGCAGCCGCCGCCGTAGCCTAGGCGCGTGCCGGTGCGGTCGAATGCTACGAGCGGCACGACGATCATGTCGAGAGCTTCGGCAGGCACGATAGGGAAGCGGCTGCTGTCGATGTCCGTGGCCGCAAAGGCCCGCGTGGGGTGGGCGATAAACGTAGCCGCGTCCGCGTCGCCGGCAGCAACTGCCCGCATACACATGCGCTGGCCACAAGCTGCGGCGTCTGTTGCCGAGAGCATGCACGGATAGGCCACGCGCCAGCCACGTTTGGAGGCAGCTGCGGCAAACGCGGCTGAGTCGACTTCGGAACCCATCGCGGCATAGACGGCAACGGTGTGCGGCGCCGCGGCATCCAAGCGGCCCAGCAGCTCAACCAGCCGCGCACAGATATCAGCAGACTTCGCCGCCCGCAAGTCCAAATCAAGAGCATCGCGCCGAGCAATCACCGCCCGCCGCAACTCAGCCTTGTCCATCCCGGCTTCCTCTCCCAAACCTACCAAAAAGGGACAGGTTTATTTTGGCAGGTTTTATCTGGGCAAATGTCGAAACCACCACAAAGGTGCCTGTCCCCTTTGTGGTGGTTTTGGCCCATGCGTTAACGCTATAACGCCGCGGCGATTGCTTCGGTCACAAACTTATTGAGTGACTCGCCCTTCTTTGCCGCCGCCAGTGCTGCCTGCTTGTGAAGCTCGGAGCCTGTTCTCACATTGAACGAGCCCTTAAAAGCCCGCTCTGGTTCCTTGCCCTTTTCGGCACAAAACTCAAGGTAATCGTCGACGGCGTCGTGGAAGCATTGCTCCACTTCTTCAGCCTTGGAGCCTTCAAATACAATTGCGTCCCTAATGCCGGCGACCATACCTGTTAGTACATGCTGCTCGGCATCGAACTCGACTGGGGCGAAATAGCCCTTGTATGCCAAAACGTTACTCATGACTGCCTCCGACATCCTGCAGAAATCGAACGATGTTTCGAATTGTCCCCGCTGTCAATTCGTCAGATGGATGAGGCGCGTGCATCACGAACATCCTGCCATCTGAGGGCCTGTAGAAGCGAATGCGCGATCCGGATGTCTTGCCTTTGCTGTCCATTTCAAAGCCATATGAGGCCATGACTTTTAAAAAATCGGCATACCGATACGTCGAAGGGCAGCTAAACAGTTGGGCGATGAGTTTATCGGCTCGAGTCATCCCGCCTCACATTCTGCAACTATATTCTAGTTGCAATTTTGATCCGATGCAATCACCCATACTATAGAACATGTGTACGTATAGAACAAGTGTTCGAACCACTACAAAGGGGCCTGTCCCCTTTGTAGTGGTTTTGCTTGCTGTGGTTAGCCCATCAGGTCGACGACGTTAAAGCCGGCGTTGCTCTTGGCGATGACGTCGCGGCCGCCAAAGACGCAGGTGGGCGACTCGGCCGCAATGCGCGTCACGTCGGCGCCGAGCGAGCGCAGCTCACCGGGCGTGGCGGCGAGCATCTGGGCGCGACGCTCCTCGCGCGCATGCGGATCGAGCCCGGCCAGATAGGTCGTGTTGCGGCGCTTGGTGAGCGCGTACGGCTTTACCGGCGCGTCCATGCCGCTCACGCAGCTCACGATAAAGCCCTCAAAGGCGGCCCCGTCGGGCTCAAAGCTGCCGAGCCATTCGCCCGCGCGCGCCACGCGCTCAATCGAGGGATCGATTGCCGGGTCGCGGTAGGTGTAGAACGCCGTCTGGCGCTCGCCGGCTGCGCGGAATCCGCAGCCGTATGCACCGCCCTTCACGCGAATCTCGTTCCACAGGTAATCGTAGGAGAGCGCGTTGGCAGCCACGGCCCAAGCGCCTGTCACGTCAATGCCTAGGCGACGCGGGTCGCACGCGCTTGCCGCAAAGCAGATGTCGCTGGGGATGACAAAAGCCTCGTGGCGATTGCACGGCGTCGGCACCACGAGCGCATCGCGGCCGGCAACGGCACTAGCGTCCGCGCCTAGCCCCAGGTCGCCCGCGGCATCCCAGTACGCGTCAAAGTCCTCATCGCTGCCGGTAAAGCTCGCCATGCAGCCATCAGCCACAAAGATACGCTCCGCCAGCTCGGCAAGCTTGGCGCGCAGGTCGTCCAGGCGCTCGTCAAAGTGGTCGAGCAGATCGCGCAGGAACAGGTAGAAATCCACGCCCGAAAGTTGCTCGCGCACCACGGCCGAAGGCGAGCTGTAGCTCATCGCGCGACCGAGCGCCGCCGAGTGTCCGTTGTTGATAAATCCCTGCTCAAGACCAATGCGAATCTGTGTGAGCACGTCGCGCACGCGGTCGGCGTCGGCGTCCGCCAGCAGCGTGCTCGACCACACCTCGCGCGGCAGGCTCGCCAGCGCGTCGATCTTCTCGGACAGGGCGCCGGCGCTCACCAGCAGGTAGGGGCGCGCGCCGTCCACGTCGGGCTGCGTCATAACTTCGGTCGTAAAGCTCAAAAAGCCCAGCTTGCCGGCGATCAGGTTGTCGAGTTCCTCGGCCGAATGCTCGCGCGTGGGCAGCTGCTTGAGCAGGCGGCAGAGCAGCGTCACATAGGGCAGGTCCTCAAACGCGACGCAGCTCAGGTCGAAGTACTGCATGGCGTAGGCCAGGCGGTTGGTGGGGATGCCGTGGCGCAGACAGGGGATGGGCGCGGTCGTGTCCACGACCAGCGGCGGCTCGGGGCGCGCCTCGCCAATGTCGGACACGCGCAGGCGCGGCAACGTGGCCTTGGCCTCGGGCGTGTCCTCGGCCTCCTGCGCGGTGCGCAGCGCGGCCGTGCGCTCGACCACATCGGCCAGCTCGGCATCGGTCATGGCATCGCGCTTGGCTGCCAGCTCGGCGGCCTCGGCACCCTCTGCGCCCTCGGCGGCGTCCACCGGCGCCAGCTCGACCAGAGCCATATGGTCGTTCTGCAGCACCAGCTCGCGCAGCAGGTCCTCAAAGTAGCTGCCGTCCAGCTCGCCACGAAGCTCCTCGTACACTGGGCCGTACTTGAGCGCCAGCGTCGCGGCGTCGTCATCGTAGAGCCAGGTGCTCAGCGCGTCGCACGCAATGGCCACGCCGTCGGCGATACCGTAGTCGCGCTGGCGCAGGTCGTATTCGTTGCTGCTGATGATGGCCTCCAGGCGCTCGCGCGGAACGCCGTGCTCGCACAGGTCGCGGCAGGCGTCCTGGAACACGCGGCGCAGCTCGCGCGCCACGCCGGGCTGCGCGTTTTGCAGCATGATGAGCTCGTAGGGCTGCAGGCTCTCGGCCGCGGTGTAGCTCACCACGTTGCCGCCCAGGCCGGCGGCCAGAATGGCCTTCTTAACCGGCGCTTCGTTGGAGCCCAGCAACGCTTCGAACAAGATGTCCGCGGCGATTGTGCGCTTGCGGTCGAGCGCGCTACCCAGCACAAGGCCCAGGCCCACCAGGGCGTTCTCGGGCGTGGTGGCCATCTCGACGCGCTTATACTCGCAGGTCACAGGCGCCTGCACGTCCAGCGGATTGGGCGCCAGCGTGGACGGGTCGTCGCCGGCGGCGACGGCAGCGTCCATGCGGCGGCTCGCGGCGCTCGGCTGCGACAGATAGCGCTCGTCCAAAAAGGCCAGCGCGCGGTCCACGTCCAGGTCGCCATAGAGCGTGATGTAGGAGTTGGAAGGGTTGTAGTGGCGCGAGTGCGTGTCCAGGAACTGCTCGTAGGTGAGCGCGGGAATTGCGCGCGGGTCGCCGCCGCTCTCGTGCGCATAGGCAGTGTCGGGATAGAGCGCGGCGTTGACGGCGTCGTCCAGCACGCTCATGGGGTCGGACAGCGCACCCTTCATCTCGTTGAACACCACGCCGTTATAGCGCAGCGTGCCCTCGCGCAGGCTCGCGGAGCCGCCCTCGCCCTCGCCCTCGACGCTCTCCGGCAGGTCCAGCTCGTAGTGCCAGCCTTCCTGCTCAAAAATGGTGGGCTTGGTGTAGATCGCCGGGTTGAACACCGCGTCCAAGTACACGTCCATCAGGTTGTACAGATCCTGCTCGTTGGTGGTGGCAACGGGGTAGATGGTCTTGTCGGGGTAGGTCATGGCGTTGAGGAACGTCTGCATGGAGCTCTTGATCAGGTCGACAAACGGCTCCTTGACGGGAAACTTGGCCGATCCGCACAGCACCGAGTGCTCAAGAATGTGGAACACGCCGGTGGAATCGGCCGGCGGCGTCTTAAAGCCAATGGCAAAGGCCTTGTTTTCGTCGTCGCACGCTAGGTGCAGCAGGCGAGCGCCCGAGGCGGTGTGGCGCAGCACGTAAGCGTCTGCGTCGAGCTCGGGCACGGTCTCGCGGCGTTCGACGGTAAAGCCGTGGCAGGTGGTTCCGGGCACCAGCAGCGCGGCGGCAGCGGCGCGCGGGTCGGTTGAGGTAGTGGACATATGCAGTCTCCTTTGACGCCCCAACGGGGGCGAATCGAGTCGAATCTCCGAGAGTATACCCATATGGGGCCTTCGACCAATCTGCCGGATGAGCGTGGATTTTCTGGCACACGAGCGTGGAAATTCGGACGTCTGCCGCACGAGCGTGGATTTTCGGACGAAATCGGCCGCCAAAAGCCCAAAAACCGTCCAAATATCCACGCTCGCGCGTCAAGTACGTATCTCTCACCTCACATTCATCTCTACGACGAGGGATGAATGTGAGACAGGTATAAGATAAAAATCAATCGGCTTATCGGATGCATATACCGCCATCAGATTGAAGCTGTATGCGGAAATGGATGGACTCTACACCGCTTACGCAAAATAACCCCTCGTTTGCTAAAACATTATAGGAAATGGCGTGGAGTGCTAAAAAGTTCTAATACAATATAAGTCATTTATCTATAGGCTGCTGATTCCTTGTAAAGGTATGGTTGATATGGTTGAGGCAAATAGCGTTATCCCCCTGTACAAACAGATTGTTCGTGCGCTTTCTGATTCAATCGCCAACGGCACGTACCGCCCGGGAGATAAGCTTCCGACCGAGGCGGAGCTTATCGAGCAATTTGGCGTGAGCCGAATAACGGTTCGCTCCGCAATTAAAGAAATGGAAGATGCTGGGCTTGTTGAGAGGGCCCGCGGCAAGGGCACGTTCGTTTCGTCGGACACGCAGATGTATGCCGCGGACGACCGTGAGAGCTTTACCCATTCGTGCCAGCTTGCGGGCAAACAGGCGTCTACCAGGGTTCTCGAAATGGGCTGGGACTTCCCAAGTCTGCGAGACGCGAAGTTCCTGGGCGTAGACGATACCCAAAAGGTATTGCGTAGCCGTCGTCTGCGCCTTGTGGATGGCAAGCCCACGATGCTGGAAACCAATAGCTATTCCGCTGCGCTTTCTTTTTTGGAGCATGAGTCCCTCGATGATTCGCTGATGGCGGTACTCGATCGCCAGGGGATCAAGATGGGTCCCAACACGCGTACGCTCGAGGTCTGCTATGCGAGCGAGCTCGAGGCGGCATACCTTAACGTGGAGCTGGACTCTTCGCTGCTTCTGTTTGTCGATAGACGTTATGCCCCAAGTGGCGAGCCGCTTTTCATCTCCCGTCAGGTGTACTGCACCGAGCGACTGAAGTTCTATTTGTAAATTAGCGATAGATTGGTCGATTTACCGACCAATTGTTACCGTTCGCGGATTTGGAAAATAGACACACCACGTAGGGTAGATTGCTAATATACTTTGTTATGACAATATAGTACGTCCTATTGGTATTGGAGAACTATGAATAAGATATTGCTAGCGAGTCATGGTTATCTCGCCCAAGGCATGAAAAGCTCTCTGGAGATTCTGATGGGCACCAACGACCGAATCGAGTGCCTGTGCGCCTATGTCGATGACGATTCAAGGGACGTCGCGGCGTTGATTGATGCATGGATGGAGACGAGGGACCCTGCCGACTCTTGGTTTGTCGTGACTGACATCTTTGGCGGCTCTGTAAACAACGAATTCATTCAGAGGCAGACCGACGGATCGTTTACGTTAATCGCTGGAATGAACTTGCCGCTGCTGGTGGAAATGGTTACACAGCTGGACTCCCTGGATGCGGACAAGGCCAAAGCCGCGGTCGAGGGATCGCGTTCGTTTATTCAGCTTTGCGAGGCGGCGGACATGCTTGCCGGCGCCGAGGAAGAAGAGTTCTAGTTAGTTCTGGTTCGAGCCCTAGCTAGGGGCCACACCTGTCATTCCCTTTATCACGTGCGGAGATGATAACGATGATTAAGCTTACGAGAGTTGATTACCGACTGATTCACGGCCAAGTTGCCATGTCCTGGACTCACGCTTTGGATGTAGATTGCATCTTGCTTGCCAGCGATGCTTTGGCAAAAGACGACATGAGGAAGGCGGCCTTGAGGCTCGCCCGCCCCAACGGCGTTAAACTCGTCATCAAGGATGTTGACGCTGCTATCGAGGCGCTCAACAGCGGCGTTACCGACAAGTATTCGCTGTTTATCATCACTGAGACGATTGAAGATGTCTATCGTCTCGCTAAGGGTTGCAAAGACATCAAAGAGATCAATCTGGGCGGAACCCGAAAGACCCCTGAGACCACGCTTCATCCGACCCCTGCGATCTTTGCGACCGAGAAAGATGCCGAGCATATCCAAGAGCTCCTGGGCGATGGCGTGGCCATCGAAATCCGTCAGGTTCCCAATGACGCTAAGGTGTTTGCCAAGGACGTTTTCTAGCCGGAAACACGTTGATGCTCGGCATTTATTGAACCAATGCTCTATGCCTATGCCCGTCGATCATTTGATCGGCGGGCTTTTTATTAAAGAAAAATCAAAAAAATCTGAAATAGTTCTTGCATAGTTAGTTATATAAAGTATTATAACGTCATGGGATGAATGAAGGGTTCATCCAAGTGAGTTAGGAGTAAGGGATGTTCAATTTCGATGAGCCTCGTTACGAGAAGGTTGTGAGCGATGCCCTCGCTCTCCGTCCTCAGATTGAGGCTGCCGTGGACGAGGTCTGCGAGCAGGGTTATTCCAACATCTTCTTCATCGGCTGCGGCGGCACCTGGGCCCACACGCTCCCGATGAAGTATTGGGTCGAGACCACCACGGCCGACGTCGATGTCCACTGCGAGATCGCCGCAGAGTTCCTCGCCTGCCCGCCCAAGACCTTCAACAAGGATTCTGTCTGCGTCTTCTCCACCCGTACCGGCACCACCCCCGAGATCATTGAGGCTGCCAAGTTCTGCCAGGAGCAGGGCGCCCGCACGCTGATGTATGTCTCCAACGACAACACCCCGGCCACCGAGTACGCCGATTACAAGTTCTTCAGCTTCGCCGAGGACGACGTTCTGTGCGAGGCCATCTACACCTACCAGATCACGCTGGTCGCCCGCTTCCTCAAGAACGCCGGCGCCTTCCCCAAGTACGACACCTTCATGGAAGAGTTCGGCAACATCGCTCCGTACCTCATCAAGGCCAAGGACGCTCAGGACGAGCGCTGCGCCGCCATGGCCGAGGACTTCAAGGACACCGATTACCACATGGTGATTGGCTCCGGCATGCTCTGGGGTGAGGCCTACGACTACGCCATGTGCATCCTCGAGGAGATGCAGTGGATCAAGACCAAGTCCATCCACGCCGCCGAGTTCTTCCACGGCACCATCGAGCTGTGCGAGGAAGGCACGAGCCTCATCATGCTCTACGGCGAGGATGACACCCGTAAGCTCATGGACCGCGTGGACAACTTCACTCACATGCTCGCCGACGAGAAGGGCGTCAACGTCCGCGTGAACAAGTTTGACACCGCCGAGGTCGAGCTGCCGTTCAGCGACCCCGAGTTCCGCAAGATCGTTTCCCCGATGGTCACCTACACCATCACCGAGCGTCTGAGCTGCCATCTCGAGCACGTCCGTAACCACCCGCTCACCACGCGTCGTTACTATCACCAGATGAACTACTAATCCTCTCAAATTGCTGCGGTTGTCTGCAGGCGAGCTGCGCAGAATGCCTCGCCTGCAGACCTGTTTCTGGGGTTGATCGAAATGGTTGTCCAGTATCTTCTAGTTGCACTGGTCGCATTTATTGCGTCCATGGACGAGCAATTATTTGGCATTACGATGCTTGGTCGTCCGCTGTTTACGAGCCTGTTTGTCGGCTTGATTCTTGGCGATGTCCAGCAGGGCGTTATCGTCGGCGCTGCTTTGGAGTCCATGTTCATGGGCGCCATCATGGTCGGCGCGGCGGTTCCTCCCGAGGTCTATGCCTCCGGCGTGCTTGGCTGCGCGTTTGCCGTCATTACGGGTACGGGCACGGCAACTGCCGTCGCGCTCGCCCTTCCCGTCTCCGTCTTCCTTCAGGTGTGGCGCAACTTCTGCTACGCCGTTCCGGGTGCCTTTGCCTGCAAGAAGATTGAGACCGCTCTGGCAAATCGCGATCTTGCCAAGGCGAATCTGTACCATCTGACCATCGTGCCGCTGTCGATTGGCATTCCGTCTGCACTGCTGGTGTTTGGCTCGCTGTTCTTTGGTGCCGACCTTATCAACAATGCGCTCAGCGCGATTCCGCAGTTTGTGATGGACGGCCTCAACGTTGCGTCCGGCGTCATGGTCTGCATCGGCTTCGCTCTTCTTATCAGGACCATGGGCGATAACAAGCTCCTTCCCTGGCTGTTCCTGGGCTTCATTATGGTCATCTACCTCAAGATGGACGTGGTCGGCGTCGCCGCAGCTGCCATTTGCGTCGCGCTGCTCCTGGCCTTCCGCGAGGGCTCGTCCGGTCCGCAGACGGTTGCTGCAGATGAAGAGGAGGACTTCTAATGGCTATCCAGAACACCGACCTCAAAGAGGCCAAGAAGGACGCGATTATGACTCCCGATATGTATCGGAGCATGTTCCTTCGCCAGTTTACGAGCCAGTGCTCGCAGTCGTACGACAAGATGATGGCAATGGGCTTCATGTACACCATTCAGAAGCCCCTGCGAAAGATCTATCCCAACGACGACGATTACTATGCGGCGCTCGATCGCCATACCGAGTTCTTTAACATCACGCCTCATGTGCTTCCGTTTGTAGCCGGCCTAACGGTTTCGATGGAAGAGCAGGCGGCTGCCGATAAGAACTTCGACACGTCCTCGATTAACGCCATGAAGGTCGGCCTTATGGGACCGCTTTCCGGCATCGGCGATTCGTTCTACTGGGGTACGTTCCGCGTGGTTGCCGCCGGCATTGGTATTGGCATCGCTTCGACGGGCAACCCGCTCGGCCCCATCGTGTACGCGCTTATCTACTCCGTGATTAACTTTGCAACGCGTATCGTCGCCGCCCATCTGGGTTACGACTTGGGAACCAAGTTTTTGCAGCAGTCCGAAGAGAGCAACCTTATGTCTCGCATGACGCATGCTGCCGGTGTTCTCGGAATGACCGTTATCGGCGCCATGATTGCGGCACAGGTCTCGCTGTCCACGGCTTTGACCTTTGACGTGGGTGGTTCGGAGATTGTCCTGCAGGATCTGTTCGATTCGATCTTCCCCGGTCTGCTGCCCTTGCTGGCAACGTTCGCTTGCGTTGCCCTCTATAAAAAGGGCGTCAAGACCATTTGGATCATCTAGGGCATCTTCGCAATCTGCATCATCGGAACGGGCTTGGGAGTGTTCGCGGCGGCGTAATGTTGACTGCTATGCTCGCGCGTTGGATAACTAACTGACCGTTTGAAAACGGGGCTCGGCGTAAGGCCGGCCCCGTTTTTTATTTGAGGGATTTTCCGACCGTCCAAAAAATCACACTCGTCCATCACTCACGCATCTCTCATCTCTCATTCGTCACTAACACGAGAGATAGCTGAAAGACGAGAGATAAATTTGAGAGATAACAATGCTGCAAGGTGGCTAGGGATCGAGTCAAAGTTCCCGTATACATGAGTTTACCTGCGCGAACGTGATTTGCTTGAACCGATAACGGCATTTTTGTCTCTCATCTCTCACTCATCTCTAAGCTGAGAGATAAATGAGAGATGGCTGAGAGATAGACAGACGGACTGTCGGGGGCATGCATCGCTGTCAGATTAATGCCGCGCGCGGAGCAGCTGCGCGTTCACCCGCGCCCTGCATCCCGCCATTTCACGCGCTGCACATCGAAACCTGCGGCAAAGCAGGTACAATAGCCCAATGTGCATCGCGCACGACGATGATATCGGCGCCCGCGACTGGGGGAGACAACATGGCAGAGCAACAGATAACGCCGGGGACCAAGCTTCAGGTGGCATTCGACGTGCCCATGGGCCAAAAAACCGACTTCAACATGCTCGCCACGTACAAAGAGAACCTGGACGACGCGTACTTCCTTATGAGCGCGCCCATGCTCGCCGGCAAGCCGCTCATCATGGACGAAAACCAAAAGCTGCTGCTGCAATACAAAGTGGGCGAGGAGACGTTCGTGCTCGCCGGCTATCCCGAGGCAGTCGAGAAAAAAGGCATCCGCACCTACTGGAAAATGCGCAAAGTCGCCGAGCAGCGCACCTTTGTCAAGCGCCGCGACGAGCGTTTTAAGGTCGCCATGCGCCTTACCTACCAGCGCGACAACGCGGCCGCCTCCGAGCCCGAGGACGCCATGACCATCGACGTCTCGGCCGGCGGCCTGGCCGTCTACCTCAACGATTATCCCGACGTGGGCGAGGCCCTGGCCGTGCAAATGCCCACGATCCGCCTGCAGGGCGAGCGCCACGAGCTGCCCGAGCAGCTGGGCATCGTGTGCTGGGTGCGCCGCGCGCCCAAGGGCAGCCTGTACCGCAACGTCTGCGGCCTGCAGTTCCGCTATGCCGACGACATGGAGCGCGAGCTCGTCAAAGAATACGTCGGCTACATCCGCGCCAAATATAAGATCTGATCGCCATGGCACTGTTCAAGCGTAACGACAATAAAGATCAAGCTGCCGAGGATTTGGCTGAGGGCATGGCCGAGGGCATGACTGAGGATTTGACCGAGAGTCAGCCCGAGGACACCCCCAGCACCGACCCCACCTCCCGCAAGCGCTTCGGCAAATCCAAGCCCAAGCCCAAACGCAAGCCCAAGCGCGACCTGCGCGGCGTGGTGCGCATCGAGGAGTTGGAGCAGGCGCTGGCCGACCAGGACCTCGACGACATCGACCCCGACGCGGTTGTATCTATGTATATGCCCAAGCGCCGCATGGAGCGCATCGGCGCGGCGCTGCTGCGCATGGACAAACTGCAAAAGGCCCTCGTGGTACTGGCACTTGCCTTTGGCGTGCTATTCGCCCTGTCGTTTATGCAGGAAAACATGGGCAACTTCACTATCAACCTCAACCGCCTGGAGCTGTTCCGCCGCGGCGTGGCCATTGCCGACAACGGCGACTTTAACAACGCCACTGCGCGCCTGGCCGCCGACGCCTTGGACAACGGCACCAATATCGCTGCCGAGGACCTGCCCGACAATTTGGACGACATCGACGGCAGCCACAACGGCAAAAACTACGTGGCGTACACCTTCTATATCCGCAACGCCGGCAAGACCGACCTGGGCTACAGCGCCAAGCTCAAGGTGGTTAACGCCAGCAAAGGCGTGGAGAAGGCGGCGCGCGTGAGGGTGTATCGCAATGGCGAGCCCACCACCTATGCGGCGGCTGCGGCCGACGGCAACCCCGAGCCCAACACCGAACCATTTGCGTCTAAAGATGTAGTGACGACCATCAGCCACAAGAACTTCCGCGTGGGCGATGTGGACAAGTACACCGTGGTCATTTGGCTGGACGGCGACGACCCGGAGTGCGTGGACAAGATTATCGGCGGCGCGGTGGAGTTCGGTTTCGATTTCGATTCGTCCGAGACTGACGATTCGAGCCTGTTCATTAAGTTTGTGCAGGATATTGCCGACACCCTGACTGGCAACGACCCCATTAGCGCGAGCGGCAACGAGGCGCCCGATTACTACAAGGAGCACAACGTGACCTGGAGTAACCGTCGCAACCAGAAGAACTCGCCCGCAGGGGACGGGGACAAGTAGAACGAACAAGCGCCGGGTCGGAATCGATTTTCTGGCCCGGCGCTTTTGCTATGCAGAGGCGTTGTCTTTGGAGGTAGTGCCGTTGCCGGTGGCGGCATCCAGCAAGAACAGTCGCAGCGCGAGCTTAATCGCGTAACCCGGTTTGACCTGCGCCGGATCTCCCATGCGCTCGCCCAGGTCGCCGCAGTAGCCATAGATGTCGCGGATCAGATCCGCGCCCGAGAGCGTGAACATGTAGCCCGCGTTCGAAAGCGCGTTGGGCGCTGCGGGCAGCCCCGCGGCCGCACAAAAGCTCGCGAGGTCGGGGCCCATGACGGCATCGTAGTCGATCGCGGCGCCACGGTCCTGAGCGACCTGCTCCTGCTCGCGGGTGTACGAAAGCGCCGTCGCCAGTACAAAGCTGGGCGTGGGCGCATTGACGTCGTCGGTGGTGGCGACGAGCTTGCCGGCCGCTTGCGTGACCAGCCAGGCAACTTCGCGCTGACAGACACTATGACCCAATCCGAGGGCACTAAAAAGATAGGAGCCCCCGCTCGTGACCGCGGGTCGGGGCTGCGACAATGATGTTGAAGTGCCATAGGCGCAGCCGCGCCGCAACGAGGTTGGGAGGCTCCCATGCCAAAGTATTCTACCGCGTTCGGGATGGACGTCCACCTGAGGTCGACCACCGTCTGCGCCCTCGACGCGGACACCGGCGAGGCCGTGACGAGGAGGTTCCCCGGCAACCCCTGGGGCGAGATCGCCGGGTGGATGGGTGGGTTCCCCGGGCCGTCGCTCGCGGCCTACGAGAGCGGCTACCCCGGCTTCGCCCCGCAGAGGGAGCTCGCCGGGCTCGGCGTCGAGTGTGTCGTCGCCGCGGTCTCGAAGATCCCCAGGTCGGCCGCCGACTCGGCCTCCAAGAACGACAGGAACGACGCCGCCAGGATGGCCAAGGCGATACTCGCCCACGACATCTCCCCCGTATGGGTCCCCTCCCCCGAGGTCGAGGGCATCAGGGACCTCGCCGGCGCCTACGACGGGGCGACCGCGCGCCTGGCGACCGCCAAGCAGCGGCTGCTCGCCTTCCTCGCAAAGCGAGGGTTCGCCTACGGCGGCACCACGCCCGCCGGCAACCCGAGGAAGTACTGGACCTACGACTTCCTGAGGTGGCTCGACAAGGTCAGGCCGGAGGACGATGGCGGGGTTCGGACGCTCGCCGCTCTGAGGAGCGAGGTCGAGGCCGCGGCGGAGGCCCGGGCGGATCTGCTCTCCGAGTACAGGGCGGCCGTGGATGCCAGCCCGATCGCCGCGGAGGTGGCCGCCCTCCAGTCGATCAAGGGCTGCGCCTTCGCGCTGGCCGCAGCCTTCTCGGCCGAGGTCGGCGACTTCACGAGGTTCCGTTCCGGAAGGCAGGTCACGGCCTATTTCGGCCTCGCGCCGAGTCAGAGGTCGAGCGGCGACTCCGTGCGGCTCGGAGGCATCAGCGGTGCGGGCAACGCGCTCGTGAGGAAGCTGGCCGTTGAGGGTTCATGGTGCTACGCCGCGGCGCGGCACCAGCCGAAGCTCATGCCGAGGGACACGGGCGTGCCCCTCGAGATAAGGATGCACGGGAGGAAGGGATCCGAGCGGCTCCTGCGGCGGCGCGAGGAGATGCTCGCCCGCGGCATGCCCCAGGCGAAGGCTAACGCGGCCACCGCGGCCGAGCTCGTGAGGTGGCTCTGGGCCCTCGGCATGATGTGCCGGGAGGGCGCGGAATAGACATAGCCCCCGCCCCGGCGAGCCGGGCGGCCTTCGGGGATACCCCCTATTTCGCTGTGCGCGCGGAGCCCTCCGCATGCGCCTCGACAGACTTGGGGAACCCCGCCGAAGGAATGGAGTGCGGGCCGACAGAACGGTATCCGCGGATATGAGACTGAGCCGAAGGCGTCGATGACATGCCGGGGGCGGACCGGGACGGGTTAACGGCAGGCCCCGCCGACCGATTGCAAGCGGTCGGCGGGGCCATTGTGGCTCTTGACAGCGGATTGGGTCATATGAGCGAACGGCCTTGCGCGTCACCGGCTTAATCGATCCGGCGGAAACGCTTCCCTTGGGTTGATTGGCAAAAGCCATGGGCCCTCCCAACAAATAGCCCGTTTAACAGGCAAAAAAATGACACGTTCTGCACCAGTATAGCGAGCGGGAAGGGTTAGGGCGAAGCTCGGCGGAGGGTGAATGTATGCGATGGCGTGGCGCTGCGGTCGCAAGCCTTAAGAGGGACTTATGGCTGCGCGGGAGAGAGACCAAATAAGGTAAACGATGTTCACATAGCACTACATATAACCCGAGGTAGACCTATGAATCTGCCGGAATGTAGGCTGTCGAAAACTCATAAGGAAATCGTAAGAATTGTGGTATTCTCAATTCCATGTCTAAAGGATGGGCAAGCAACATCCAACACGAAAGCGCGGGCTCCCCTTCCGGGCTTCTCGAGGGTCATCTGGGATGAATGGGGAAAGAAAGGGGTCCGCATGGATACCAAGGCATTAAAGAAGCAGATGGGCGCCGCCATCGCCATGGTGCTGGTAGCAGCCGTAGCGCTGGGCTCTGCCACGTTCGCATGGTTTGTGAGCAACAACGAGGTTACCGCTAAAACGACGGGCGTGAAGGCGCAGTCCAATACGGCATTCATGAGCATCGAATACAAGAAGACTGCAATCGGCACTACGACGACCAATAACGTTGACTGGACCGATTCTGAGGTTGCTCTTTACCCTGCCGAGGTTCAATCCGATGGCGCCACAGCTCCGGCCCCGAAGTTCGTGACTGCATATGGCACCACGACGACCAATGGCGCCAGGAAAGGTGACTACACCGAAGTTGGCGATGCCGCTAAGGCTGTGACGGATAAATATGCTGTTGGCGAAGCGAATAATTACAGCATCAGCTCTGCTGGCGTCGATCTTAGCGACCTTAAGATTGATAAGATCGATGTTACTACGGGTGCCGATAAGGGCTTGAAGGATGCAATTCGCGTTCTTGTCGTTGGTCCTGATAACTGGCAAGTTTGGGGTCCTGACGGAAAGAAGCTCGAGGGCACTACCGATAAGGCTCTTGCCGCCAAGGTTGCCAAAGATGCCGATACCCATGTGAGCGTGTACGTCTACTACGATGGCAATGATGTCGCCGTGACCACTGCTAATCTGGAAAAGATTCTCGACTCCGTTGGCGTTACGATTCAGTTCAGCGCCACTCAGCCTACGACGGTTTCTGCCGGGGCATAAGCCATATTGAAGCATTTGCTTAATAACGGGGTTCGGCGCAAGGCGCTGCGCCCCGTTAGTCTTATCGACCGAATTGCAACAAGGAAACAACTTCGTATGTCATCGCGCGTGAAGCAACTCAAAAAACAGTTAGCCGTTTCCGCCATTTCGGTGGTCATGGCGTGCGTTGCTTTAGGCTCGGCAACATATGCGTGGTTCGCATTCAATAACACCGTCTTCGCCAGAACGGCAGCCGTGACGGCTATGGCCAATGGCATGACGCTGCAAATTGTTGCGGGCACAACGCCCGACCACGGCAAGGACAACGATACGGTTGCGTTCGATAGTACGACCGCCCATGAAATCAGCCCTTCTTCGACCGATGATGCCAAAACGTGGTTCGTTCCCGCGTCGTGGGGCGATGGAGCCTTGGTTACGTCGTACCAACTCGCCAATGGGCTCGACGCGGCAACGGGCAAATATACCGTAGGCGGCAAGACCTTTTACGCGTATAACGTAAGCACCTATACGGTTTACACCGTGCGTGACACGGGCATTGCCGATGTCTATTTGGACGGTTCGGCCGATGAGGGTGCTATTTCTGTAACCTCGAATGGGCAGCTGCTGAACGATAAGGTTGCGCGCAGCATGCGCATCGGCATCTCGACGGTTGACGCTCAGGGCAACGAGACGTTGAAAGTTGTCTATGCTCCAAGCGAGCCCGCCGGATCGGGCAACGATGCGTACTCGAGGCAGAATGGCATTGCGGGCTGGACGGCGGTTGCCGACGCTTCGAGTACAAAGGTCGCAACGTATAAGCATTTGTTCGGTACGACGTATGTTGACCAAAATGGCGGTAACTGGGCTGCGACAAAAAGCGGCAAAAACTTCGATGCGCCCGTGGAAAATCCAGCGGCGCTTGCCACACATGTTGACTACAATGGCGTAATTTTGAAGGTCTATATTTGGCTCGAGGGCACCGACGCCGATTGCGTTAATACGGCTGCGAGTGCTGTCGATGAGGGTCTTTCCTACGACGTAACCCTGCGAATGGTTGGCACGAATTCGCAATAAAGCTACGGCTTTCGCTAACGGCACGAACATGAAGGTTGCCGTTTGGATAGAAGGCGCCGACAACGATTGCCAGAATATGTCTGGCCTCGACGTTGGCGAAGGAAGCCCGACCTTTGATGTAACGGTTAGCCTGGTCGGCATCGTGCCTGATTCCAAGTAGACTTAAGCCGCCAGCTAAATATGCCTAAAAGGGGCCGCTTCAATCGAAGCGGCCCCTTTTGTGTGGCTGTCTGGTGCAAACACTTTGTCGCATATCGCTCGGGATCGGCGATAATGTGGGGAACTGTTCTTTCTGGAGGTTCCTTATGGACGGCATTGCCTCTAGTGTTCCGCTGATTGCTCAGCCGAGTTATGACCGCGCTTGTAGTCTTGTGCCGTCTGAGTATGTTTTGGCTTGGGAGTGGTTCTTGCGCGAGGAACAGCGTGGCGAGATTTGGGAAAAACTACCTCATAACATTAAAGCTGATAGCCCCCAGTATCCTTATCGCATGACGATTGGCTCTGAGACCTTTTGCGTTTCTCGTCAATCAGGTATTTATTGGCCGGGTCGTGGACGCATCAAGCACCCTGTGGAAAAGACCTTTGCGCTTTCGGTGCATAGCTCTATAAGTGGGAGCTATTCCGATGTTCCCCCGCTCTATCTTGAGGACGGCACGTGGGTGTTCAAGTATTCATTGCAAAGTGCTTCGGTCGAAAGCTGGCGCAACCGGCGCTACAACGAAAAAATGATCAACTGCATGGAGTGTGGCGTTCCCGTTGGCGTGTTCTTTGCAACAAGCGCTGGCTACAAGGTGCTAGGCCTAGCATTCGTTGAACGCTACGAGCCGGAGAACAACTGGTTTGTGTTGCATGGCCCCGTCCATAAGGGTGGACCCGATGCGCGGTTCTTCCCCGATATGAGCTACATGAAGGAGGCTCCGGTCGCGGCGGAGTTTTCTGGCGCTCCGGCGAGCGACGATGAAAAGGTTCGCTACGCGCTGCGTCGTGAACGAATCGGCCAGCAGCGTTTCCGCAATCAGCTCTTTGAGGCCTATACCGGTCGATGTGCCGTCTCGGGTTGCAATGTCGGCGAGGCGCTCGAAGCCGTGCATATCGAGAATTACTCGGGTCCCAAGTCGCAGGTTGTCAGCAATGGCATCCTGCTGCGCCGCGATTTACACGCGCTGTTCGATGCTCATCTGATTTCGTTCGAACTGGTGCGCGGTGACTATCAACTTTGCGGGTCGTACCTTCTGCAGCATACGGACTATGCAGCATTTGCAGGGTCGGCATTGCGCGAGCCGGACGAGCATCGCTTGCGACCCAACGCTCGATTCCTCGAAGCCCACCGCGCCGAGTTCGATTTCTCGGAATCGCGACGTCGGGCGGAAGCTGTTGCTCCGTATTAAGCGGGTGCTGCCTGTCGCAGTCCAATCATGTCGATTGATCGGATCGCATCGCGCCGCATCGAGAGCTGCGCGATCCTGTCATCCTCTCCTCAACAGCTAAAACGGGAAAGGGGAGACCATGGGATGGCGAAGTGATATCGCACGAGGCGTGTACGGAAACCTACCGCGAGCGTTAATGGACCGGAGTCTGTTTCCACTCGTCGAGGCCACCTGCGGCCAAATCTGTCTGTCCTGCCCTCGCTGTGGCGCAGACCTCCCATGCCTAGACATCAGTTTCATCGACACCCGCGACAAACATGCTGTCGACCCGCGGGCTCGAACAGGCCTGTGTCTTCTAGTCTATCCTCAGCAATGCCCAACTTGCGGATGTGCCATTGCCTATGACGATGCGGAGTCATAGCTTCGACGACCAAATTGCCAGTCCACAAAATCAAGTGGTCCGACATGCGGTGCGCTACGCCCACAGCGCTCCGATGGGGAACATGTGGGCATCGCACTCGGCATACTATGCTTCGCACTTCCTTATTTCTGTAAAGGGTTTTCTCCAAGTAATTAGAAAATGGCAACGCATATGAAGCTGACGGAAAGTCAATACATGTATTATTACAAGTATCAGGCTGTCAGGAGGTAATAATGGAGGAAAAGCCGCTATATCTTCAGGTTGAAGAACGTTTAAGGGCGAATATTGAATCGGGTGCTTGGGGGCCTGGTGAGCAAGTCCCGGGAGAACAGATATTGTGCAAGCAGCTTGGCGTCAGCCGCGTGACGCTGCGACACGCATTGTCGAATCTTGTAAATGAAGGCTTGATGGTAAAAGAGCATGGGCGAGGCACGTTCGTTGCAGATAAAGAAAATGCGACTGTTGCTTCTGACGGAAATGCACGTTCTTCCGTCAGCTTCTCCAATCTTTGCCGATTGCAGGGAAAGGAGCCGTCTGCACGGATTGTATCCGCCTCTCTTGAAGCGGATTGCCCAAAGGAAGTGGCTTCATTCCTGGGCTTAGACAATTCGCCTGCTTTTAAGCTCTGTCGCGTTAGGTTTTCTGATGGTAGGCCGGTGCTGTCCGAAACCAATTACTTTCGAGCCTCCTTCGCGTTCTTGGCTGAACACGATCTCGAAGGGTCTTTATACGAACTTTTACAGCACCATGGTGTGATGCCAGGGGAGCTTACTCGTCGTATAGGAATTGTCTATGCGGACGATCGTGACGCTGAGCTCCTCAAAGTCGACCTTGGTTCGGCTCTGCTATTCAATAGATCCTTCGTTAAAGATTCGGAAGGGCATCCGCTGCATGTTGCCGATCAGCATGCCATTGCCGACGATCCGGGACTATATCAGTTTTACGCATAAAAGCGCCTACCGCTTACGACTCTAAACTGCCGTTCACGGGAAAGCGGCAGTTTTTTCTTGACTCCATTTTGGCGGGAATTATTCTGTAATTAATACATGTAGTAGGACATGTATTAATACAAAAGGAGTAGCCATGAAAGAAGAGAACATCGTCCAGGATCTGCTCACCAAGGATTTCCATCCTAAGAACGTTTATTTTGTTGCATGCGGTGGGTCCCTCCTTGCTCAGTATCCGGCTTTCTACCTGATTCAGCGCGAAGGCAAGGGCATCGATGCCCAGCTGATTACGAGCAACGAATTTGTGCATGCCACCCCGAAGGCTCTGGATGAGAACTCCATTGCCGTGTTCTGCTCGCTCTCGGGAACCCCCGAGACTATGGTGGCGACCGAGGTCGCGAAAAATGCAGGGGCGGTTACGATTGCCTATTGCCATGACCCCAATGCCGATATGAGCAAGATTGCTGATTACCACGTCCCCTTCAACACGATCTTTAATCCCGAGACTAAATACATGGAGAGCAACGCCGCTCCTATTCTCAAGCTCGCCTTTGAGATTCTCGCTGCTTTCGATGGCTATGAGCATCTGAACGACGCTAACGCGGCGTTTGATATGCTGCAGGACGTTGTGAATGAGGTCGTTCGTTATATCGAGCCCCGCGCGCAAGAGTTTGCCCGTTTGCACAAGGACGACAAGATTATCGTACCGCTTGCTGGCGGCCCTGCCCTGGGTGTCGGCTATGGTTTCTCCATCTGCAGCTTGATGGAGATGCAATGGGTCCATGCGCCCCTCATCAATACCGGCGAGTTCTTCCATGGGCCGTTTGAGATTGTGGACCGAACTACTCCCTTCGTTCTGTTTATGAGCGATGGCCGAAATCGTTCCAACGATGAGCGTGCAAAGAAGTTCCTTGATGAATATGCCGACCGGGTCACGGTGCTGGATGCGAAGGAACTCTATATCAATCAATTCCCGGCAAGTGTCTGCGAGTTCTTCAATCACTTTGTGTTTGATGCGGCACAGCGTAGGCTCCTGTCTGCACTCGGGGATATCAGGAAACACGATCTGATGACGCGCCGTTATATGTGGCATGTCGAGTATTAAACGCCTGGTTTTATCGACTCGCTTTTAGGAATGGGTGACAATTATGATCGTCGCAACGAGGGTGGATGAGAGACTTGTCCATGGACAGGTTGCCGTATCTTGGCTGTCTGCATTAGGGGCTGATTGCATTCTTGTCGCAAATGACGAGGTTGCTGCAGATGATGCTCAACGCGCAATACTGAAAATGGCAAAGCCGTCTGGATGCAAGCTTGTGATAAAAGGACTTGATGATTCGATTGCGGCGATCAGAAGTGGCATAACGGACAAATATCGTCTGTTTATAGTCGTCAAAACCGTAAAAGATGCTTGCCTTCTCGCTCAAGGGTGCCCAGATATCAAGGCAATTAATCTGGGAAACGTCATACCGAGAGAGGGAACGCGACAAATTAGTCGGTGCGTTTACGTTTCTCCGGACGAAGAGAAGAGCCTTGTTGCGCTTGTTGAGGCGGGAGTCGATGTCGTAATTCGGAGTTTGCCAGGAGATAAGGCATTACGACTGACGGAGGCTCTATAGGCCTTTAGCGCGGACAGATATTTGTGCTAAGGAGAGGGGATGCAATGGACATTCTGTTGATCTTTCTTATTTCATGCTTTAGCTATTCGAATTGGTTTCTTGGTAAATCAATGCTTGATAGACCCCTGATAACGGGAACAATTGTGGGTCTCGCATTCGGTGATTTGGCAAGTGGCTGTATTATCGGCGCCACGATTGAGCTGGCTCTTATGGGCGCTCAGGGAATCGGAGCGGCTGCGCCTCCTGACGTGATTTCCGGTGGCATTTTGGGCACTGCGTTTGCGGTCATTTCCCATTCAGATGCTGGCGCCGGCGTTGCTTTGGCAATCCCAATTTCAATGCTCGGAATGGTAATCAGGAATTTTTGCTACATCGTTCTGATTCCTCTTATTAATCGCGCCGCCGATGGATATGCCGAACGAGGAGACGTTGACGGGGTGTGCAGGACCCATCTTATCTCTAGCTTCTTTGGGTTCATTATTCCCCAGGCGCTGTATGTGACCGCAGCTTATGCGCTGGGTGCTCCGGTTATGGAAGGTGTCCTTGCGGCTATTCCCGAATTTGTCCAGCATGGCTTGACGGTTGCCGCAGGCATTTTGCCCGCCCTCGGCTTTGTCATTCTGCTTAGGACCATCATGGACCGGAAGTTGTTGCCTTATTTGATTTTTGGATTCGTTCTCAGTGCGTATCTGGGCTTGCCAATTTTGGGTGTTTCGCTCATCGCCGCCGGAATTGTGCTGTTGATGGTATTTAAAGATCGCGAATCCGCTGCCGCTGTTACGGCTTCTGTGGAAGGAGACGACGATGAGTTCTAAAGAAGGCGGATCGAAAATCACCAAGTCCGATCTCAATAAAATTTTCCTACGCTCAATGACATTCGAGGGGTCCTGGGATTACGAGCGGCAAATGTACCTTGCGAACGCATTTACGCTTGGCCCAATTATCAAGAAGCTGTATCCGTCGAAAGAAGATTGCGCAGACGCATTGAAGCGCCATCTTGAGTTCTTTAACATCACTCCCTATCTCGCGACGCTGGTTTGTGGAATTGTGACAGCAATGGAGGAGGTGAAGGCGAACGGCGGAGAAATTGGCGGAGAAGCTATCAGCAACGTGAAGACTTCGCTTATGGGTCCGTTGTCTGCATTGGCGATTCGTTGTTTCTAACAACCTGGCGTACGGTTACTGCCGGAATTGGCTGCTCCATCGCAATGCAAGGGAACCCGCTCGGCGCTGTCCTATTTTTCTTGCTGTTTAACATACCCGCACAAGCCGTGCGCTACATTTGCGCCATTAAAGGTTACGAGATGGGCAGCAAGCTACTCGTTAAGCTGTCCGAGACAAATATCATGAAACGTCTGACGAAACTGACTGGCGTCGTCGGAATGATGGCGGTGGGAGCAATGATTGCCTCAATGGTGAGCGTTACAACTCCGCTGGCTTTCGGTTCGGGCGATGAGGCCCTTGCCATTCAAGGCGTGCTGGATCAGATTATGCCATGCCTGCTTCCGGTAATCGCAACAGCCGCGATTTATTGGGTTATGGGAAAGAAGCCAAATACTGCGGTCGTCCTTGTCTCGATAGTCGTCTTTTCGATTGCATGCTCTGCGGTTGGAATTCTCTAGAGTTGACATCCTTGCTCGGCTTGAGATGATTGCCATCCGGCTGAGTTTTGATTCAAGCACTGCCCCCTGCGCTGACTCCGGTGCGCAGGGGGTTTGTTTCTATATTTATTCAGTCGGAGTATCGATTATCGATTGTTGGTCAGCTAAGTGTCGGCCTCTAGGTTTCTCGTTAGATATACCTTGCTATCTGCGCATACTCGATTTCCGAGTTTTGTCCTACAGGTAGATCCCCTCGCACAAAGTTTTGTGGAACTGGGTGTGGTGGTCGCGTGCCCAGGTGAAGAGCGCCTGGTCGTAGTTGTCGTGACTGTCGGGGATGCCATAGACGCCGGCGACTTCAACGCGCACGAACTCCAGCGCGGGTAGCTTGTTGATGGCCGTGAGCGCAAACGGCGACGTGGGCTCCTCGAACAGGTAATGGCTGCCTTGCAGCGCGCCGCAGCCGGTGCAGGTGCTGGCGAGCGATACGGTCTTGGTGGTGCGCGACGTTGTGGGCTTGTAGCCACAGCGCTCGCGCAGGTAGTCGCGGATCTCGGCCGGCACGCAACCCAGCGCGGGGACGATGGCAACGGCGTTGGCGCGAGTGGTGTCGATCGCGATGTGGCCCGCGTCGTCCATGGCGGGCGCGCCGCCGGGCGCGGCCTTGCTGCCCGAGTCCTCGGCCGCCCAATACGGAATGCCAAAGGCCGCGACCGTTGTCTGCTCGTGGCACTTCCAACACTCGCGCTTGCCCAGCACCAGGTAGATGTAGGGCGCGCTGGGGTCGGAGCGATCCACGCCGGGCAGCCACGCGGCAAAGGGCTCGGGGTTGACGCCATCGGGCACGTACCAGATCTTCTTGGCCCGGTCCCACTTGGCGCCCAGGGCCTTGGCCTTGTCTTTGTGCGAAAAGGGAACATCGAGCTCGGTGCGCATGGCGGCTCCTTTGTGCGGCTTGCGGTGCATGTGCTCCAAGGATACCCCAGCGGTGACGCTCAATGCACGCGGCTGGAAATGGCCGCGTTTGTGCTGGTGGTCGATGGTGCTTGCTGTCTCGACGGGGCAGTTGTGGCGTGGCGTGCGGTCGCTAGATGGACGCTTCGACCGTCCAAAAAGTCACGGGACGCTTTGCTGGGGGCGTGCGGTCAAGCAAATTGGCAAGCAAATGGTCAGCTTTTGGTCAGTTGAGCGGTAATCTTGTCATAAGCTTGACGGATTTGCGTTTTGACGTCGACGAATGAGCACTTTGGGCGCGTCGCGGCAAAAAACCGCCGGCCGTTTACCGAAACCTCGCCCGCGCCGCCGCCCGCCGCCGACGCGCGTGCTATCTTCGCGCCATGGGGTACTTTATCGTTTCACATAACGCTGCGCTGGCGCTCTTGGCGCACATCCCGAACCCGCGCTTTGGGGATTCGGAACCAGAGGTCGTGTCGATCGCGGGTGCCTGCGCGCTCTGTGACCAGGAGGCGCAGGAGTTTATCGATCGCTATGACCTGGGGATCGAAACGCTGGATTTGATGGTGCCGTCGCGCGCCGACCGTCGGCGGAGCAAGCATGTTAAGACGCACCTGTGCACCAACGAGCTCCCGGCGGGTTCGTTTATCTCGCTGGGCCACTGGATGGGCGACCTGGATGCATACGTGTGCTCTCCCGAGCTGGCGTTTTTGCAGGCTGCACACGACAGCTCTGCGGCCGAGGCCATCTATGCCGGCTATGCCATGACATCGAACTACCGGTTGGATAACCTTGTCCGCGGCGGGGTGACCAGTAGGGATGCGGGCATGCGCGATAGCAAGCTCACGACGAAGGAGCTCATTGCGGCGTATATCGAGGTGTCCCCAAAGGTAAGGGGTCTCGCGAAGGCAAAGGCGCTGCTTGCGTATGTGATCGAGGGATCGCGCTCTCCGAGGGAGTCGGGGCTGTGCATGTTTATGTCGCTGCCTGCGCGCTACGGCGGGTATGCATTGGGCAAGGCCGAGCTCAACAAGAAGGTCTTTATTCGCGATGGACTCAACGATGGGCGCGAGCGCAAGCTGCGCGTGCTGGAGCGCACGCCCGACATTACGCTTACAGCTAAAGTCGAGGTGGGCAGGGATAAAGTAAAGGCCGGGCTGCTGCCAGAGGTGCTGACCGCGATGGTCGACTACGACAGCGATGCCATTCATGACGGCCGCGAGAAGATCCACAAGGATGCCGAGCGCCGCAACGAGTTGGAACTGCTTGAGGGGGTAGCGTATTTTACCGTGACAACCGACCAAGCAAATGACTACGAAAAGCTCGTTCGGCTGTGCGAGCGCATCCGACGCAAGCTGCATCGGAATAAGCGCCCCATCTTTAACAAGGCGATGAGTGCAGAGCAGCGATATTTTGCCAACGCGCGTGCCGAAACGAAGCGATTTTGGCTCTGGCAAGCCGTTATCGATGCGCATCAGTATTGGTAGGGGCGGTAACAGGGGGTTAGAATTAGCGGCCATATATCCAGGTCTAATACTTTTCCCGAGAAGTGAACGAGCCAGAATGGACCCCCGAAACATCGACACTTTTAGGGGCCCGTTTCCTGCGGTTTTGCTGCTGGAATCCTGCGGTTTTGACGTCAAAAAGTGTGGATGCTCCAGGGGTCCAAATAAGCTCGTTCACTTCTCAGGAAAAGTATTAGACCTCAATTTATAGGGGGTTATTTATATATGGCTGCGAGACCCATCCGCGCCTGATCGGGGCAATCACCGGGGCTGTTTGGGCGCTTTGGGTGCCGCGGCGTCCTTTTGGCTCGGCCGGCGCAAAACAAAACAGCTCAGAGGCGAAGCCTCTGAGCTGCGAACATTTGGTGGGCGTTAGAAGATTTGAACTTCTGACCTCTTCCGTGTCAGGGAAGCGCTCTCCCCCTGAGCTAAACGCCCGATCAAGGGTGCGCGAGTGCGCAGGGAATAATATAACGGAGCTCCCACCCGCTGGCAAGAACTATTTTTTAAAAAGCGGCAACTTGCGACCCTATCGGCTCCCGATCCGGCGTGAGCAGGACGCGAAAAGTCGCGTTTGTACCCCCGATGAACTGCACATTCGCGTAAAATATTCCCATTATGGGCAAATGGTGTCCAGGTAGTTTACGATGCGGCATCTGGGGGAGGGACATGTCGGACGCGCGCTCACTGCGAAAACAGTTCAATCGCATGCTCGCCACGTTGCTGGTTGCCCTTGCTGCTGCCGGAGCCGTAACATATGCTTGGTACATCTACAACGCCAACCGCCACATCACCGATGTCAAGATGGCCGCGGGCACGGGCGTGACCTTCCTCATCTCCAACGAGTACGACGGCGAATACAAGACCAACGCCGGCCTGAGCTTTTCGGGCCTGCTCGATCCCGTCTCGACCGACAACGTGCTCAACGGCTTCCAAAAGGTAACGGGCTTTACCGGCGGAACCACCCAGGACTCGCTCTTTGCCAGCATGTTTGGCACCGCCGAGCATTCCGACTACTACAAGACTTCTCTGTACCTGGCCACCAACTCGGCCGCGACCGACGTGTACCTGTCGGGCATTGACTTTACCGAGCAGGACCCGGCAAACCCCATCTCCACCGCCCTGCGCGTGGGGCTGGTTACCTATGCTCCGGGGCAGGGCGACACCGTTACGGGGCAGTATGTCTTTGAGGTCTCAGGCGAGCACAATCCCCAAGCGCGCTACAACACGCTCGACGGCAAGGATGCCGGCGAGAACGAGCAGAATCACCTGGTGCTCGACAGCACCCGCTCCGATGGAACAACGGTTCATTTTGACCAGCTGACCAGCGCAAATTTCTGCGACTACAACGAAGACACCGGCATCGTGAGCCTCAAGGAGGCCACGACCAAGATCTGCAGCCTGCCCGCCGCCGCCAAGGGCGCCAACCGTAGCACGCCCGTGCGCGTGGATGTGTGCGTGTGGCTGGAAGGCTGTGACCCCGACTGCACCAACAACCTGGCCGCCACCAGCCTGCAATCGCTGGCGCTGCGCTTTGCCGGCAAGCGTTCGTAAGGGGGCTGGACATGAGTGCTTCGAACATCAAAGACATCCTGGGCTCGCGCCGTCGCATGGTTGCCGCGGCTGCATGGATGTTGGTGCTGGTGGCAGCCCTGAGCGCGGCCACTTACGCTTGGTTTAGCAACTCGCGCTATACCAACGTGACGCCCGTGGCGCACACGGTAAGCGACGAGGGCTCCGACCTGCAGATTGGCCTTTCGGCCAACGGGCCCTGGGACACGACGGCAACGCTTGCCGCCGCCGACAAGACGCTCTATCCCATCTCGACGGCAGACCTTTCCCGCTTTTGGCGCGGCACGTTCCAAAACGCCGCCGGCGTTACGACCGACTACGCCGACTGCACCGCGCAGCTGGACGACTACGCCCTTTCGGGCGCGCTGTACCTTAAGGGCAGCGATAGCGCGCTCAACGTGTACCTGTATCAGGGCCAGATGAGCGTGACGAGCGATCCGCAGCTGCTAGCCGCGCTGCGTCTGGGTCTGGTCATTACGACCCAGTCGGGTACACAAACGCATATCTTTACCTGCGACGACCTGGGCAACACGGCAGGCGCCACCAGTAGGCGTACCACCGCGCAAGACGGCGTGGTTGTGGCGGCCGGTGCCTCGGGCTGGACCTACACCGCCGACCCCGCACGCTCCATAAGCGCCTACAGCATGGACGGCACCGGCGACACGCCCGCGGCGCGCGCAGGCGCTACGCCCATCTGCACGCTGGCCGCCAACGAGGTGGCAAGCGTTCGCTACGTTGTGTACATGGAAGGCTGCGACGCCAACTGCATCGACGAGGCCCAGGCCCGCGATGTGGTGCTGCAGCTTGCCTTTGCCGCGGCCAAGGCATAAGGGGGCGAGTGGCATGCAAGATAAGAAGCAGATGCAGCTAGACGGCAGCGAGGCAGAGACGGCGCGCGTCAACACGGCGGCAACCGCCGCCTTCGAGCCCACCGAGCCCGCAACCACCACCCGCCACCACACCCGCCGCGCGCGTGCCTACATCGCGCTCGTTATGGTGGCGCTCGCCGCCACCTTGGGCGCCGCGACCTACGCCTGGTTTACCAGCAACATGAAGGTCAACACCAACTCGGTGAGCGTGCGCAGCGACACGTCCAAGCTGGTGCTGGAGCTGGGCGATGCCGATCGCGGCAGCTGGACGCAGCAGGGCGACGTTTCCCTGACTTCCAGCGCGAACGGCGCCGTGACGCTCTACCCGGTCTCGACTTTTGACCTCAACGGTTTTGCTGCCTGCGCGCAAAACAACTCGGCCGGCGATGCCACGGTGTTTGAGCAGGCAAAAGACAACGGATCCGCGTTCTACCACGGCTGGATCGACCTGCGCCCCACCATTACCGGAACGGGAGCCAGCAAAGTAAAGGGTAAGGTCAACCTGTATCTGGCCGAATCCCTGGTCCCGCAGGACGCCAACGCCGAGCTGCTGCGTGCGGCCCGCGTGGGCATTAAGGTCTCGAGCGGCAACCAAGTGCTCGCCACCAACATCTTTGAGCTCGACGGCTCCGACAGCGGCCATCGTGACGAGCACCCCGCGACCGCGCCTACGGGCCTGGCGGGCTACGCCGAGGGCATGCTCCTAGGTTGGCAAAACGGCCAGCTCGCTTGCGGTGCCAACGTAACACAGGACCCGGCCACCTTTACGCTGGACACGAGTGGGACGGCCACGCGTCCGCAAAACACGCTTGCCACGCTGGGGCTTGGCCAGACCTATCGTCTGGATATCTATTACTACATCGAGGGCACCGACCCCGATAGCGCCGACTATCTCTATCAAGATCCGGGCACCTTGCACCTGGCACTCTTTGCGACCCTGGATGGTGAGGCGTAATGGCACGTATCATGTTCGACGACCGTCGGCCCATCGCCAACGGCGCCCAGACACAAGCTGCCGTGCCCACCGACACCGACCTGCGCCGCAAGCTCACCACCACTGTGGTTCTGGTGCTGTTTGCGCTGGTGGCGATAGCCATGGCAACCTTTGCCTGGTTTTCCATCGCCGATAGCGCCAAGACCCGCATGCTCATGATCGACGCCAACGCCGACGGCTCGCTGCGCTTTGACCTGGACGAGCACGCCACGTTCGACGAATACGTGCACAGCCTGGGCTTTGACCAGATCTCGGCGCGCATCGCCAGCGAAAAGGGTGTGGACATCGATGCGTCCAAGCTCAAGCCCGTAACCACGAGCGACTACCAGACCTTCACTTTCGAGGACGGTTCCACCGCCGATCCCGCCACCGGCGCCTACCTGGAGTTCACGCTGCACTTTATGAGCAGCACGGACCTGCGTGTGCGCCTGACCGGGCAGGATGGCGACGGCGGCGTGTCCGGCACGCGGTTTAGTTCCGACACGCAGGGCATGGCCAGCGCCATGCGCATGAGCTTTACCGCCGACGGCCGCACCTGGGTCTACAATCCCAACGGGGGCGGGGGCTCATCCGGCGTGGCCACCGTCTTTGGGCTCGACTCGGGCGCTGCCACCGCGGCCAGCGATATGTTCGACCTGATAAAAGATACGGATAAGCCGGTGACCGTTCGCATATGGCTCGAGGGAACAGACCCAAATTGCACTAATATGCTAAAGGGAGCTAACTATTCAGTATCGATGCGCTTTGAAGGCATCGAGGAACAGTAGATATGCACGGCGGCCGCCCGGTCGCGCACGACCTAGACAGACACGGTAGTAAGGGACATCATGCAATCTGTTAAAAAAGTCGCATCCATCGCGCTGAGCGTCGTCATGTGGATCATCATCCTGGTGGCGGCCCTGTATGCGTTTACCACGCTCGCCACGCGCGAGGACGGCAGCGTCTCTGACATCGCCGGCTTCACCCCGCTCGCCGTGCAGTCCGACTCCATGACGCCCACGTTTAACAAGGGCGACCTCATCTTCATCAAAAAGTGCGACACCTCCAAGCTCGAGGTGGGCGACATCGTGACGTTCCATACCATCATCGACAATGAGTACGCGCTCAACACGCACCGCATCGCCGCCATTGACGAGGTCAACGGCATGCGCAGCTTTACCACCAAGGGCGACAACAACGACGTAGCCGATACGCACATCATCAGTGACGGCGATATCGTGGGCAAGTACGTGTTTGCACTGCCGCAGATGGGCAAGGTCATGGACTTTCTGTCCAGCTCCATGGGCTTCCTCATTGTGATCGTGCTGCCCATGCTGCTGTTCTTTATTTACCAGGTGTATCACCTCATTGTGGTTGGCATGAACCTTAAGCGCGCTATGGCCGAGGAGGACCGCCTGGCCGCCGCGGCTGCCATCGTGGACGCCGAGGGCAAGGGCGACACCACCGTCACGGCCGATAACGCCGCCGAGCAGCTTGCCCAGGCCGAGGCCAAGCTCGAGGAAGCCCGTCGTCTGAAGGCCGAGGCCGAGGCGGCGATGAACGCGACCAAGCAGGAGGATACCGACGGTGAGTGAGTTTCTGGGATTTGCCTGGGAGCTGCTGGCAAAGGTTGTCTACAACGTCGTTGCCGTTGTGAGCTCCATCCTTAACCTGCTGGTATTTGGCTGGGTTGAGTACTTCAACATCTTTATGACCTACTTCACCACGTTTGACCTGGTGGGCAAGATCGGCGCGGTCATTCTGTTTGCCATGCTCATCGCGGTCCCCGTGCTGATTGTGGCCATCCTGGTCCATCGCTACCGCATCAACCGCCGCCTGCATCGCGACGACACGTCCAACAAGGCGCTCTATCGCGAGATCGGTCGCCTGAACAAGCAGGTGCTCGACCTCATGGACGAGAAAAACAAACTGCTGGCGCTCAAGGTCAATGCCATGGGCGGCACCAAGCAGATTCCGTACGTGGGCGCCTCGGCCTTGGCCGACGACCACCTGCCCACGGTGGGCAACGTGGTGGGCGCCGCCGCGGGCGCGCCTGCGGGCGAGGGCGCCACGGCTGCCGTGGTGTCGGGCAACGCGTCGCTCGCGCTCGATGGCGAGGGCGTCAAGGACGCCGCGGCCGCCATGGCCAAGGCCACCGTCGAGGCCAAGACCCTCGCCGAGGAAAAAGAGATCGCCCAGGCCAACCGCTTCCCCAAGCTGTCCCTTGTGGACCTCAAGTACCGCGACTGGCAGTCCCCGGTCTACGACGATGCCATCTCGCTGGAGGACTTTGTCGACAGCTTCCGCGCGTTCGCCTGCAGCCAGATGAAGCTCTACTACACACCCGAGGTCATCCGCCGCTTTGTGGCCGGCATGGCCGCCTCCAAGCTGCTGATCCTGGAGGGCATCTCGGGTACTGGTAAGACCTCGCTGCCCTACAGCTTTAGCCGCTATCTGGATAACCCCGCGACCATCGTGTCGGTGCAGCCGAGTTTTCGCGATCGCACCGAGGTACTGGGCTACTTTAACGAGTTCTCCAAGCGCTTTAACGAGACCGAGTTCCTCCGCGCCGTGTACGAGGCGGGCCTTCGCCAGGACCCGTCTATGATCGTGCTCGACGAGATGAACCTCGCCCGCGTGGAGTACTACTTTGCCGAGATCCTGTCGGTGCTCGAGATGCCCAGCCACGACGAGTGGGTACTCGATCTGGTCCCCACCCAGTGGGCCGCCGACCCCAAGGCTCTGCACGACGGCAAGCTCACCATCCCCGACAGCCTGTGGTTCATTGGCACGGCCAACAACGACGACTCCACCTTTACCATCACGGACAAGGTGTACGACCGTGCGATTCCCATCGAGCTCAACGAGCGTGCCGACGCGTTTGAGTGCGAGCCGCACGAGCGCGTGCACGTGACGGCCGAGCATCTGCAGTATCTGTTCCAAAAGGCCAAGGTCGAGTACGTGATCGACGAGGAGCTGCTCCAGAAGATGCATAAGCTGGACCAGTACCTGCAGACCCGCTTTAAGCTGGCGTTTGGCAACCGTATCATCAAGCAGATGTACGACTTTATCCCCGTGTACGTGGCGTGCGGCGGCACCGAGCTGGGCGGCATGGACTACATCATCGCCCGCAAGGTGCTCAAGAAGTTTGAGTCCATGAACGTGAGCTTTGTGCGCGACGAGATGAAGGGCCTGATCGAGTACATCGAGAAGACCTTTGGCGAGGGCGGCTTGCCCGATTCCGTCATGTATCTGCAGCGGATCCAGAACTTCTACTAATGTTGTAAGCGCGGGGCGGCGTGATGTCGCCCCGCCCCTTTCCGATCGATCCAATCTATGGAGCAACCCATGTCCGAGACCATTCAGGACCTCTATACCAGCTTCTCCGAGCAGATGGAGCCCATCCAGGAGGACAGCCGCTACTTCCGCTATCTGTTTGAGATGGCGCAGGCCTCGGGCACCACGATCGAACAGCAGCGCGAGGAGCTCGTCAAGGTGGTGGACGAGGAATGGATCAGCATGATCGAGGACTCGCTCGACGCCATCAACACCATTATCGAAAAGCCGCGCCGCTTTATCACCACCGAGGAAGAGGTGGTGCCGGTCTCGCTCGCCAAAAAGATCAGCGCCGACAGCGTCCGTCATCTGAGCCAGAACACGCAGTTTTTGGCGCCGAGCGACGATGGCGGCGTCCACCCCACGCGCATCCTCAACGTTAGTACCGTCGAGACCTACGACCTGTACGAGAACCGCTTTATCTACCACCTGATTCAGCGCCTGCTGACGTTTGTGGACAAGCGCACCGACGTGATCTTTTGGTCGACGGGCAACGAGATCCGCAACCGCTTTAAGATGCACAGCAAGATCGACGACGCGTACGAAGAGATCGAGTACAACGTCGAGATGACGGTCAAGAACCGCCAGAGCTTTGCCGAGAACGACGCCGACAACATGGACGTCTTTATGCGCATCGACCGCGTGCGCCGTCTGGTCATGGCACTGCGCGGTGCGTCGTTCTGCCAGATCATGAGCGGGTGCAGCGCGGTCCGCAGCCCCATTCAGCGCACTAACCTCATCATGAAGGACCCCAACTACCGCAAGTGCTACCAGCTGTGGCAGTTTATGGAGCGCTACGACAAGGTGGGCTACAACATCGACGTGCAGCAGCAGGCGCTGGCGTTCGATGACGAGTACATGGTGCAGATGTACACCAACCTCATCAACAACTACACCGTCTTTAAGAGCCTGACCGACGACGAACGCAACCTGGAGGAGCTTGAGAGCGTACATCCCGAGCCGGTGGCGCCCAAGTTTATTAAGGAGATTAAGGAGGTGCAGGTCGATAGCCCCGACCTGCCCGATGTCGAGGTCCGTCGCGTGTTTGTGGAGGAGGTCACGCAGGCTCAGCTCGATGCCGAGCAGGCGCTGGCCGAGGCGCGCGAGCAGATCGAGGAGCTGCAGGGGCAGCTCAAGTCCTGGAAGGTGCAGGCACGCGCGTTGACCGACGAGCGCGACGACCTGGCAGACGAGCTGGACGAGGCAAAGACGCGCGAGCTGGCGCTGACGCAGCGCGCACAGATTGCCGAGGCCGATGTAGAGGAGCTGCGCGCCTCGCTGGAGGATGTCGAGGCCGGCAAGAAGGCTGCCGAGGATGCTGCCGTTGAGGCGCGTGAGACCGCGGCGGCCCAGCTGGCGCAGATGCGTGCCGAGGCCGATGCCGAGGTCGCGGCCGCTCGCGCCGATGCCGATGCCAAGGTTGCTGCCGCCGAGCAGGCCGCTGCCGCTCAGGTCGCGCAGGCCAAGAGCGAGTCTGCCGCGGCCCTGGCTGCCAAGACGGCGGCCGATGCCGCCGAGCTGCAGGCCGCCAAGGACGCCGCCGCGGCCGAGCTCGCCACCGTGCGCGAGGCTTCTGCCAAGGAGGTGGCCGAGCTGCATGCCAAGCTGGACGCCGCCCAGCTGCAGATCGAGGAAGTGCAGCTGACGGCCGAGCGCGATGCCCGTGCCGCGGCCGAGGCGGCCGACGCCGCCGCTGCTGTAACGGAGCAGAAGCTCGCCGACACCGTCGCCGCGGCCGAGGAGAAGGTTTCCGCTGCTCAGCAGGCAGCCGATTCCGCGATTGATGCCGCCCGCGCGGCTGCCGATTCTGCCGTCGAGCAGGCTGCGGTGGACGCTAGCGAGAAGGTCGCCGCTGCCGTTGCCGAGCGCGATGCCGCCACGCGCGCCGCCGAAGAGGCCCGTGCCGACGCGGACGCGCGTATCGCTACGGCCGAGCTCGAGGCGGGGGAGCGTATTGAGCAGGAACTCGCCGCCGCCAAGGCCGCGCACGAGCGCGAACTCGGGGCCGCTCGCGCCGAGATGCAGCAGCGCTTGGACTCGTTGGCGCATGAGCTGGAGCTGGCCCAGCGCGATCGCGCCCGCGCCGAGCGCCGTGCTGAGGGCAACAGCCTGTCGCGCTATCTGCTGGCTCGTCTGCGCGGTGAGGACGCCGAGCTGGCTGCGGATGCCGATGAGTCTGCCGCGGGTGCCGAGGGCGAGGCTGCGCCTTCTGCAAAGGATGCCGCCGAGGCCATCGACGCCCCCGACCCCGAGACTTCTGCAAAGGACGCCGACAAGTGATGAAGCACGTGCTCCGCGTGATCAACGTGTTGGCGACCGTGGTGATCCTCGTCGCCTTTGTGGTGTTGCTGCGCACGGTGTTCACGCCCGCCGGCGAGATCCCCACCATCATGGGCTATGGCTTTATGCATACGCTGACCGGCTCGATGGAGCCGGCGATTCCTGTGCATTCGTTTATCGTCGTCGATACCGACAACAGCCAGGTTTACCAGGTGGGCGATATCATCACCTTCCATTCGTCCGATGACGCGCTGGAGGGTTCGCTCAACACGCATCGCATCGTTGCCGTGGAGGCCGCGGCCGACGGCACGCCGGTTTACCGCACCAAGGGCGATGCCAATCCGGTCGAGGACGCCGCGCCCGTACCCGCCGCCGATGTGGTGGGCCGCGTGGTCTTTGTCTCGGCAGGCCTGGGCGTGGTGGTCTCGTTGCTCACCAATCCGCTGCTGTTCTTCCCGCTTATCGTGGTGCCGCTGATCGTGCTGCTGGTGCTCGAGATTCGCCATATGGTCAAAACCACGCAAGAGGTGGCGCGCGCCGAGGATGAGGCCGCCCTGCGCGCAGCCGTGGAGCAGATTCGCGAAAAACGTCGCCGCGAGCAGGAAGTCCAGGACAGCGCCAAGGAGCAGAACGACGGTGGCCATACCGATGAAAGTGCGGAAGCCGACCCCGGCGCCCTAGACGATTCCAACCACTCGGCATAGCGCGTCTGCGCCTTTCGTCCCTGCAATTTGGATGCTCGTAGATGTTCCGAATCGTCTGCTTTTTCATGCCGATATTCGTGCTACAGTTTGAGCGCTTTGTTGCCAATTGATTTCGGGGGAGTGGAATGGAGCAGGAGCGCACAGCTCAGCGTGCACGCGAAAGGGCTTCGGTACCGATGACGGCGGCGTCCGATTTTGTCGTGCCCGAGGGAACTGACGAGCTCAGCCGCAGCACCCGCCGTGCATGGCGCGAGCGCCTCAACGATGCGTCGTCGCGCAAGATGGCCCTGGGTACGCTCGCCGCGTTTGTCGGCGGTACGTTTTGGGGTTTTTCCGGCACCAGCGCCAGCTACCTCTTTGACGTGTGCCATATCGAGACGTTTTGGCTGATGAGCGTGCGCCAAGTTATCGCTGGCCTGCTCTTTATGTTCGTTGTGCTCAGAAAAGACCGCGACCGCTTGATCGAGCTGTGGACTACCCCCGCCGATCGCAAGCAGCTCATTCTGTTTACGATTTTTGGTCTGCTGTTCAACCAGCTTTGCTATCTGTCAGCCGTGCGCCTGACCAACGCGGGCACCGCGACCGTCTTCCAGTGCCTGCAGCTGGTGGTCGTCATGGGGTATGCCTGCGTCACCGCGCATCGACTGCCGCGCACGCGCGAGGCGCTTGGCATTTTGCTCGCTTTGGGCGGAACGTTTTTGATCGCCACGGGCGGCGACCCCAGTACGCTCAGCATCTCGCCGATGGGTCTGCTTGCGGGCCTTTTGTGCGCCGTGGGCGGTGCCTGCATAGCAATCATCCCTGCCGGAATCCTCAACAAATACGGAAGCCCGGTCGTCACGGGCTCGGCCATGCTTTCGGCGGGAATCGTGATGAGTATCTTTACCCAGCCGTGGGCGCATATGCCGGCGCTCGGGCCCTCGGGTGTCGGTGCACTCGCGATATTTATTGTGGTGGGGTCGTTCTTCGCCTATATGTTCTACATGCAGGGCGTTAAGGAGATTGGCTCGGTGCGCGCGAGCCTCCTTGGAACCATGGAGCCGGTTTCGGCCACCATCACCAGCGCCCTTATGCTGGGAACGGTGTTTTTGCCCACCGACCTGGCGGGCTTTGCCATGATTATCGCGATGGTGTTCCTCACGGTGTAGCTGGCGCCAAGACGGAAAAGGTGCTGTGCCACATTTTCGCCAATTGATGTCCGTGTCTGGAGTTTAGCTGTCGATGCTCAAAATGCCATAAACTAGTAACGTTATGGACTTTTTCATTGCGACTCAATTGCGAGGATTTCTTTATGGCTGGTAATCACTTTAAGGGCAGCGATAGCGGCCGTCCTGCAGTTCCGCCGCGTCCGAACGGGGCTGGTAAGGCCGGCACGCCGGGCGGCGCTGGGCAGGGCGGTTCCGGTAAGCGCGTGTCCCCGGGCGAGACGGCGATGTTTACCGCTCTGTACGAGCAGTCTCAAAAGGCAAAAAAGACCGGCCGTGCAAGAGGGAATGTCTTTGCGGGCGGTGCGACCTCCACGTCGCAGCCGAGCGGGGCTCCTTCGGTACCTGCGAACAACGCAAGTGCCGCCAACGCCGCGAATGCCGCCGGCAACGTTAATGCCGGCAAGGCAGCCAACAATACCCCCTCTGCCGGTGGCGCGGGGCTTACGGGTAACCTTGGCACGATTTACACCGGCGCCTCCGAGACCGGCACGTTCGCCCGCCTGGATGATAGCGGTGCCCAGTTTGCGGGCTCGGGTTCCAAGGAAGATTATTACGATTTTGGCTTGAACTACGGTAGCGACGCTTCGTCGAGTTCGACCTCTGACGGTCTGGTCCGTCATCGCCATCGCAAGGGCGAGCGCAAAAAGCGTCACACTGGCGCCATTATTGCCGCTGTAGTCGCGGTGCTTCTCGTTGTGCTTGGCGCAAGCGGCTTTATGCTGCTTAACTCGGCAAAGACCGTAAAGAGCGAAGCGAAGGAGGCTGTCGAGATCGTCGGTGGCCTTAAGGACAAGGTCACGTCGGGCGATTTTTCGACGCTGCCTGACGACGCGAAGAAGATCGATGAGCTCTGCGACAGCATGAAGGCGGAGACCTCGAGCCCGCTGTGGACGGCGGCTTCGTTTATCCCGGTGTATGGCAGCGACATCAATGCGGCCCGCACCATGATCGACGCCCTGTCCGATGTCTCGAGCAACGCGCTGGTTCCCATGGCCGATAACCTTTCGCAGGCCACGCCCGGCAAGCTGTTCCAGGATGGGACCATCAACGTGTCTGCGTTGCAGGCGGTCGCCGATTCGCTCTCCGATAGCTCGAAGGTGTTCAAGAGCGCCAACGAGAAGATCCAGGGCATTGGCGATACTCATATTTCCCAGGTGACCGAGCTGGTCGATAAGGCCAAGGACGGCTTTGCCACCCTCAATGGCGCGGTTGACGCGGCGGAGAAGGTCGCCCCCGTCCTTCCCCAGATGCTCGGCGCCAACGGCCAGACGCGCAACTACCTTGTGTACGCCATGAACAACGTCGAGATTCGTGCCTGCGGCGGCTTTGGCGGTTCGCAGGGCCTGATTTCAGTTACCGATGGCCAGATGTCGATCGGTGACTTTGTCCCATGTATTGCGCTTGGCAAAGACGAGGCGGTTGAGAGCGTCGACGAAGAGGACGAGACACTGTTTGGTGACCACAGTAACCTGTACAACTCTGGTAACGCGTATTCGCCCGATTGGCCCCGCAACTCGCAGCGTGTCGCAGCCCTGTGGAAATCTCAATATGGCCAGGACGTTGACGGCGTCGTGGGTATCGACCCGGTGTTCCTGCAGTATCTGCTGGGCCTGGTCGGTAATGTGTCGCTGCCCGACGGAACGGTTGTCGACGGCACCAACGCCGCAAAGGTCCTCATGCACGATGTGTACTGGAACTATCCGGTCGAGGAGTCGGACGGCATCTTTGCATCCGTCGCCAGCGCTGCCTTCGACAAGATCCTTGGCGGTATCGGCGATGTCGATGTTACGAAGCTTGTCAGCGCCGTTGAGCGCGGTGCCGAAGAGGGACGCCTGATCGCGTGGATGAAAAACGATGATGAGCAGAATGCCATCAAAGAGACGGGCATTGACGCTTCGCTGCCCGATCCAGATGATCCGAGTGCCGATCCTGTTGCCGGCGTTTACTTTAACAACCTGAGCTTCTCCAAGCTCGACTGGTACCTGAACGCCGATACGCAGATTGGCCAGGGCGTCAAGAACGGTGACGGCACGTGCTCGTATCGCATCACCGTTACCCTGACGAACATCATGACGCAGGAGGAGGCAGGCAAGCTGCCCGACTACGTCGCGGCGAGCGCACCCGATGCCGCGCGTGACGACGAGCGTCTGAATGTCTCGTTGTTTGCCCCGACGGGCGGCAACATTACTGATCTGACCGTCGAGGGCACCCAGTTTGGTCTTGGCGCCGCTGCGTGGCATGGAATCCCCTTCTATTCGGGCACCGTTGACCTGCATGCTGGCGAGACGACGACGATCACGTATACGCTGACCACGTCGGCCGAGGCGGGGGACAAGCCGCTTACGCTGCGTCAGACTCCTACATGCCAGGCGGCTCGCGACAGCGCGTCGGCGTAGGGTTTTTCTGGTTGCGCAGATAATCGAGTACCATTTTGGGGCGGACAGGCAATCTGTTCGCCCCTATTTTGTAAGGAGAGCGCATGAAGTACTTTGGCACCGACGGCTTTCGCGGTGAGGCTAACGTTGGGCTGACGGTAGAGCACGCTTATAAGATTGGCCGTTTTGTGGGCTGGTATTACGGCGCCAACCGCGAGCGCAAGGCGCGCGTCATCGTGGGTAAGGACACGCGTCGCTCGAGTTATATGTTCGAGGCGGCGCTGGTGAGTGGCCTGGTCGCGAGCGGTGCGGACGCCTATATGCTGCACGTGATCCCCACGCCGGGTGTAGCGCATCAGACCGTGGAAGGCTGTTTCGATTGCGGCATCATGATCAGCGCGAGCCACAACCCGTTTTGCGATAACGGCATTAAGCTCGTCAACAGCGACGGTTTTAAGATGGACGAGGACGTGCTGGAGCTCATCGAGGACTACATCGATGGCAAGAGCGAAGTTCCGCTGGCCACGGGCAACCACATCGGTGCCACGGTGGACTACATGCAGGGCCGCAACCGCTACATTGCTTCGCTCATTGCAAGTGCGAACTTTTCGCTGCAGGGCGTCAAGATCGGTCTCGACTGCGCCAACGGCTCGGCTTCCTCGGTGGCCAAGCCGGTGTTTGACGCGCTCGGTGCCGACGTGCGCGTGATCAATGCCGCGCCCGATGGCTTTAACATCAATGTGGACTGCGGCTCCACGCATATGGAGCGCCTGCAGCGCCATGTGGTGGAGCAGGGCCTGGACGTGGGCTTTGCCTATGACGGCGATGCCGACCGCTGCCTAGCCGTGGACGAGCGCGGTCGCGTGGTCGACGGCGACCAGATCCTGTACGTGTGCGGCGTGTACCTGAACAAGCACGGTCGCCTTTCGGGCGGTACCGTGGTGCCGACGATCGCCAGCAACTTTGGCCTGATCAAGTCGCTGGAGCTTGCCGGCCTGAGTGCCGTGACCAGCGGCGTGGGCGACCGTCACGTGTATGCCAAGATGCGCGAGGGCGGCTACAGCCTGGGTGGCGAGCAGACGGGCCATACGATCTTTGGCGATATCGAGCGCACGGGCGACGGCATTATGACCTCGCTGCGCGTGATGGAAGTGATTCGTGCCGAGCGCGAGACGCTCTCGCAGCTCACGGCCCCGTGCAAGCTGCTGCCGCAGGCGCAGGTTGCCGTGCGCGTGGCGGACAAGGACGCCGCGCTCGAGAACATGGGCGTGCAGAACGCCATCGCCGAGGCCGAGGCTGCGCTGGCAGGCGAGGGCCGCGTGCTCGTACGCAAGAGCGGAACCGAGTCGGTGATTCGCGTGCTCGCCGAAGCCCCCGACCAGGCAGCCGCCGACGCCGCCATGAAGCGCATCGCCAACGCCCTGGAAGCTCTGTAGTTACGCGGTTTTACCAAACCGCGTAACCGCTCGACGCTGCAAACGACCCTAAGCGGCAATCTGACGTTCAATTTCAAGTAGTCATGGGGGACGTTCTTAAACGACTAGTCATTAAAGAACGTCCCCAATGACTAGGGGGGCGCCGCGGGATAGATCCTGCGGCGCCCCTTTGCGTTGTGTGTTGTCTAAGCTTTAAAGCTCGTACAGCGTGGTGAACTTGTCCTGCAGGTAGCTGCAGTAGTAGCGGGAATCAAAGGCCATGCCGCAAGCGCCCTTGATGAGCTCCGGTGCGTCCTTGGCGCGGCCCCACTGCCAAATGTGCTCGCCCAGCCACGCGCGGACGGGTGCCAGATCGCCGCTCGCACAGGCGCCATTGAGGTCGACACCGTCGCGGCACATGGCCGGCACAAACATGGCGTCGTAGGCGCTACCCAGCGCATACGTGGGGAAGTAGCCAAACGAGCCGCCGCTCCAGTGCGTATCCTGCAGGCAGCCGCGCGTGTCGTCGGGAACGGGAATGCCCAGGTACTCGTTCATAAAGCGATTCCAAAGCGCGGGGATGTCCTTGGCCGTGGCCTCGCCGGCAAACAGCATGCGCTCGATCTCGTAGCGCACCATAACGTGCAGCGGATAGGTGAGCTCGTCGGCCTCGGTACGGATCAACGACGGCTGCGCGATGTTCACGGCGCGGTAGAGTGTGTCCTCGTCGACGTCGCCGTAGACCTCGGGTGCGTGGCGGCGCAGCACCTCGAGCAACGGGCCCATAAAAGCGCGGCTGCGACCCACGGTGTTCTCGAAGAAGCGGCTCTGGCTCTCGTGGATGCCCATGGAGGTGCCACCCTCAAGACAGGTGCGCGCATAGGCAGGATTGACGCCCAGCTCGTACATGGCGTGTCCCGCCTCGTGGATGATGCTGTAGACGTTGGAGATGCAGTCGTCCTCGTAGATGTGCGTGGCGATGCGCGCGTCGCCTACCGAGAAGCCCTCGCTAAACGGGTGCTCGGTAAAGGCAAGCGTGGTGTCGTCCAGGTTCAGGCCGACGAGTTTCATGAGGTCGAAGCTCATGGCGCGCTGGGCGGCCTCGGGCACACGGGCGTGCAAGAAGTCGGCAGCGGGCTGCTGGCCGCGCTCGCCAATGGCATGCACAAGCGGCACGACCGTGGCCTTGACCTCGTCACAAAACGCGTCGAAGCTCTGGGCGGAAAGGCCGCGCTCGTACTGGTCGAGCCACACATCGTAGGGGTCGCGCTTGGGGTCCATGAGCTCGGCCTGATGCTTAAGTTGGGCGACGATTCTATCCACATAGGGCTCAAAGCTCGCCCAGTCGTTGGCCGCCTTGGCCTTGTGCCACACGGCGTCGGCCTCGCAGGTGAGCCTGGTCCAGGCCTCGGCCTCCTCGGTGGGGATAACGCTCGCCTCGCGCTGGTCGCGGCCGAGCACGCGGATCTCGTCGAGCAGCTGCGGGTCGTCGATCTTGCCGCCGGCGACGGTCTCGCGCGCCAGCGAACGCACGAGCTCGATAGACTTTTCGCTGGTCAGGAGCTTATGATGCTCGCCGGCGAGGGTACCCATGGCGTCGGCGCGCGCCGCGGCGCCGTTGGCGGGAGCAATGGTCGCGCCGTCAAACTCGGCAATCTTGAGCAGGTACTCGCGGGTCCACAGCTTGCCCTCGAGCTTGCGGAACTTCTTGACGGCCTTATCGACCTTCATGCCCTTGGGTGCCTTGCCCTCCGCGGCCTTGGCCTTCTTATCGAGTTTCTTTCCCATACCATATCCTTAATCTCGCAGACCGGACGCCACGGGTGGGCGTGCGGTCAGTTTGCACAGCTACCTGCTTTGTACCCAGCGCGAACAAAACGGAACGCGGCGATGCACACGCAGAATGTGTTATCCTATAGCCCAATGCGTTGACGGAGAGGGTTTTGCCCGCCGCGTCGCCGGCAAGAGAGGGAAGGTCATGGGCTGCAAGCCTTCCTGCGGTGACAAGGGCCAAGCGTTCACTCCCGAGCAGCAACCTCAACGGGCGCGGCCAGCGGCGGCGAAGCCCCAGTAGGGAAGCCGTGAGCCTCGCGAAAAGGGGCAAAGAGTGGGCGCGGCGGGCCAGACATCCGCCGGGTCAAACAAGGTGGTACCGCGGAATTCAACCGTCCTTGGGCAATGCACATGCCCGAGGACGGTTTTTTGTTACCGAACCGGGCCGCGCATCCGTAAGCGTCGGGTAGCGCCAGCTGCCTCGGCAAGCGGATGCGCGAGAGACGAAAGGGAAGACATGAGTCTGATTGATGATCTGGTCAAACTCGAGGAAGAGGCCAAGGAGCTCGTCGCAGGCGCCGACGACGCCGAGAAGCTCGAGGCCGCGCGCGTCGCGCTGCTCGGCCGCAGGGGCCGCATCACCGGCCTGATGCGCATGATGGGCAAGCTCGCCCCCGAGGATCGCCCCGTCATGGGCAAGCGCGCCAATGAGATGCGTCAGCTGATCGAGGGCATGCTCGACGAGCGCACCACCGAGATGAAGGCTGCCGCCCTCAAGCACGCACTCGAGCACGATGCCGTCGACATCACGCTGCCAGGCATCCGTCCGCAGATCGGCCATCAGCACCTGATCAAGCAGATCATCGAGGAGGCCGAGGACATCTTCTGTGGTATCGGCTACACCGTCGAGTCCGGCCCCATGGTCGACACCTCCTACTACAACTTCACCGCACTCAACGCCCCCATGGATCACCCGAGCCGCTCGGCCCGCGACACGTTCTACGTGGTCGACAACAATCCCGGCAGCGTCGCGCACCCCGAGGCTCACGCCCACGGCGAGTCCGACGTGCTGCTGCGCACTCAGACCTCGGGCGTGCAGATCCACACCATGGAGTCGCAAAAGCCGCCCATCTACATGATCTGCCCGGGCACCGTCTACCGTCCCGATACGGCCGACGCCTGCCACCTGCCGCAGTTCAACCAGATCGAGGGCCTGGTCGTCGACGAGGGCATCACCTTTGGCGATCTTAAGGGTACGCTCGACTACTTTGTTAAGTGCATGTTTGGCGAGGACCGCAAGACGCGCTACCGCCCGCACTTCTTCCCCTTCACCGAGCCCAGCTGCGAGGTGGACGTGAGCTGCCACGTCTGCGGCGGCAAGGGCTGCAACTTCTGCAAGCACAGCGGCTGGATCGAGATCCTGGGCTGCGGCATGGTCGACCCCAACGTGCTGATCAACTGCGGCATCGACCCCGAGAAGTACACCGGCTTCGCCTTTGGTATTGGCGCCGAGCGCGTCGCGGCCCTGCGCTACGACCTGCCCGACCTCAGAACGCTCATGACTGGCGATATGCGCTTTTTGAATCAGTTCTAGGCCCGGCGGCTTTCCCAAGCACCGCACCTTGCCTTTCAATCGTCGGTTGCGTACCTAAGTACGCGGCCCTCCTCTTTCAAGGCAATCTGCGGCACTTGGAAAACCCGTCTCCGTTGCAGTTTTCCGGCTCAAAGCCGCATTTATGAAAGGAGACCAGTTAGATGCGCGTTTCTTACGACTGGCTCAAGACCATGATCGATATTCCGGAGGATCCCAAGACCCTTTCGGACGAATATATCCGTACCGGCACCGAGGTCGAGGCGATCGACACCGTGGGCGAGTCTTTTGACCACGTGGTGACCGCCAAGGTACTCACCAAGACCCCGCACCCCGATAGCGACCACATGTATGTGTGCTCGGTCGACGTGGGCGACAAGAACCTCGACGCCGACGGCAACCCCGCCCCGCTGCAGATCGTCTGCGGCGCGCAGAACTTCGAGGCCGGCGACCACATCGTCACGGCCATGATCGGCGCAGTTCTGCCCGGCGACGTCAAGATCAAGAAGAGCAAGCTTCGCGGCGTCGTGTCCATGGGCATGAACTGCTCCGCGCGCGAGCTTGGCCTGGGCGGCGACCACTCCGGCATCATGATCCTGCCCGAGGATACGCCCTGCGGCATGCCGTTTGCCGAGTACGTGGGCTCGAGCGACACCGTGCTCGACTGCGAGATCACGCCCAACCGTCCCGATTGCCTGTCCATGATCGGCATGGCCCGCGAGACCGGTGCCATCTTCGACCGCGATTTCCACGTTGAGCTGCCTGCCATCAAGGCCGAGACCGGCCGCGCGACCGATGACGAGCTTTCCGTTGAGATTGCCGACGAGGGCCTGTGCGACCGCTATGTCGCTCGCATCGTGCGCAACGTGAAGGTCGGCCCGTCGCCCGACTGGATGGTCAAGCGCCTCAACGCCCTGGGCGTGCGCCCGCACAACAACATCGTCGACATCACCAACTATGTGATGATGCTCACCGGTCAGCCGCTGCACGCCTTTGATCTGTCAACCTTTGCCGAGCGCGAGGGCAGGCGTCGCGTGGTGGTTCGCGCTGCCCAGCAGGACGAGAAGTTTACGACCCTCGACGGCGAGGAGCGCACGCTCGACGCCGGCATGGGCCTCATCACCGACGGCGAGCGCCCCGTGGCGTTGGCCGGCGTTATGGGCGGCATGGATTCCGAGATCGAGGACGACACCGTCGACGTGATGGTCGAGAGCGCCTGCTTCAACGCCGGTCGCACCTCGCACACCAGCCGCGATCTGTCGCTGATCTCCGACGCCTCCATCCGCTTTGAGCGTCAGGTCGACGAGACCGGCTGCGTGGATGTGGCCAACGTGGCCTGCGCGCTCATCGAGGAGATTGCCGGCGGCGAGGTTGCTCCCGGCTATGTGGACGTGTTCCCCGCGCCCAAGACCATCGACAGCATTAAGCTGCGCCTAGCCCGCGTGCACGCCATCTGCGGTGCCGACATCGAGCCCGACTTTATCGAGCGTTCGCTCACCCGTCTGGGCTGCACCGTCGAGCGCGAGGGCGAGGACTTTATGGTCACCCCGCCGAGCTTCCGTCCCGACCTGCCGCGCGAGATTGACCTGATCGAGGAGGTCCTGCGCCTGTGGGGCATGGGCCGTGTGACGGCGACCATCCCGGCTGCCAAGAACCACATCGGCGGTCTGACCCGCGAGCAGAAGCTCACCCGCAAGGTCGGCGAGATCCTGCGCGCTTGCGGCCTCAACGAGACCACGACCTTTGGCTTTGCCGCCCCGGGCGACCTGGAGAAGATCGGCATGTCCACCGAGGGCCGCGGTTGCCCCGTGGTGCTCATGAATCCGCTGGTAGCCGAGCAGACCGAGATGCGTCGTTCGCTGCTGCCGGGCCTGCTGCAATCCGTGGCCTATAACGAGGCCCACGGCACGCCCAACGTGCACCTGTACGAGGTCGGCAGCCTGTTCCACGGTCGCGAGAACGCCAGCCTGCCCAAGGAGACCAAGTCCGTGGCGGGTGTGCTCTCGGGCCAGTGGAGCGAGCAGTCCTGGAACATGAAGTACCGCAAGCTGCGCTTCTTCTTTGGCAAGGGTATTGTCGAGGAGCTGCTCGCCCAGCTGCGCATCGAGAAGGTTCGCTTCCGTCCCGTCGAGGGCGAGAGCTATGCCTTCCTGCAGCCGGGTCGTGCTGCCGAGGTGCTCTCGGGCGGTACCGTGCTGGGCTGGGTTGGCGAGATCCACCCCGAGGCGCGCGAGGCTATGGGCATTGACGAGGTCGTCGTCGCCTTTGAGCTCGACCTGGACAAACTGATCAAGGGCGCCCGCAACCAGGAGAACTACCGTGAGTTCTCGCAGTACCCGGCCGTTGAGCACGACCTCGCTATCGTGGTCGACAACACTGTGACCTGCGAGGATCTTGAGCGTCGTATTACGAGTGCCGGAGGCAAGCTGCTCGAGGGCGTGCGCCTGTTCGACGTCTACCGCGATCCCATCCGCATCGGTGCGGGCAAGAAGTCCATGGCCTTCGCGCTTACGTATCGCTCCGACGACCACACGCTCACCAGCGAAGAGGTCGAGAAGGCGCACCAGAAGATCGTCACCAAGGTGTGCAAGAGCGTAAACGGCGAGGTCCGCTCGTAATCTTTGCTGTTCGGAACCCGCCCCTGCGGGGTTTTCACGGCAACGTCCTCGCCGCTTCGCGGCTGCGGGATGTTGCCTTAGAAAACCCCTCTCGGGGGCGGGTTCCTGCGTTAACCTTGTTGCGAGCGGACCGCACCTTCTTCCGGGTGACCGGAAAGTTGGGAGTGCATCGGCCCTTTATTGGGCGGTGCGTGGACCTGGGTTAATAACGTACGTATTGCAAGGACGTGCTGCGTTGTGGGCGGTGCGCCTTTTTGTTAGTATGCTGAGTCGGTGTTACGGATTGTTGGAAACGTAACACGCAACGTTCTGATTGAGAGGGCTCATGCACATTCCAGACAACTACCTGTCCCCGCAGACCGATGCCGTCATGGCGGTCGCGATGGTGCCCGTGTGGGTCCACTGCATCAAGAAGGTGCGCGCCACGCTCGATCGCGAGCACATGGCTTTTCTGGGCATCTGCGCCGCATTCTCTTTCTTGCTCATGATGTTCAACGTTCCGCTGCCCGGCGGCACCACAGGCCACGCCGTCGGCGGCGCACTCATCGCGCTGCTGCTGGGCCCCGAGGCCGCGGCTATCGCTGTCTCGGTCGCGCTGGCCCTGCAGGCGCTGCTGTTTGGCGATGGCGGCGTTCTGTCGTTTGGCGCCAACTGCTTTAACATGGCCTTTGTGCTGCCGTTCGTCGCTGCTATCGTGTTCCGTGCGCTCAACAGCCGTCTGCACGACAAGAGCTGGGGCACCTCGGTTTCTGCCATCGTGAGCGGTTGGGTCGGCCTGTGCCTGGCGGCCCTGTGCGCGGCAATCGAGTTTGGTATTCAGCCGATGCTCTTTATCAACGCTTCGGGCGCGCCGCTGTACTGCCCCTTCCCGCTGTCCGTGGCTATTCCGGCCATGTTGATCCCGCATATGCTGGTTGCCGGCGTGATCGAGGGCGTGGCGACGGCCGCCATCTACGGTTTCATTAAGAAGACGGCGCCGAGCATTATCGTCGGGCCCGAGGCCGTCGATGGCCAGCTCGCTGCCGAGGGCGCTGCTGCCAAGAAGACCTCGCTGGTCCCCACGCTCATCCTGGTTGCCGTGCTCGTCGTGGCCACGCCGCTGGGCCTGCTGGCCACGGGTGACGCCTGGGGTGAGTGGGACGCCGAGGGCGCCGCGACCGCCGTTCAGGAGGCTGGCGACGACAGCCTGCAGGCTTCAATCGGCCTCGATACCCCGACCTTTGCCGATGCCCTGCCCACGGGCGATTATCTGCAGGCCTATTCCGAGGAGCAGGGCCTTGGCTTTGCCGGCCAGGCCGCGATGTATATTCTTTCGGGCGTGATTGGCGTGGCGGTGCTCACCATCGCATTCCGCCTGGTCTCGCTGACGGTCAAGGAAAGCGGTGCTCATGGCAATAGCCGAGCTGCCTAGCTGGCTTGCGGTCGAGCAGCGTTACGAGCCTGCGGGGGCTCGGCATCGCGTGATGCAAAAGAATGTCCTGCACCTGGCGAGCCTGCTTGAGCGGGTTCGCCTGGGTGGAGGCGCGCACGAGGGCGGGTCGATGGTCGACCGCGCCCTTTCTTGCGTTTCGGCTCCGGTGCGCCTGGTGGGGATGTTCGTCTGCGTTCTGTGCGTGTGCCTGACGCAAAGCCCACTGTACCTGATGCTGATGGCGGCGATTTCGTTGGTACTGGTCGCGGTGCGCCCCGCGCGCGGACTGCGTGCGACCTTTGTGCCGGCACTTGCAGCCGCGGGGCTTGCCGTGGTTCTGGCACTGCCCGCCCTGCTGCTGGGCGCGTCTGCCACGGGCGCCATGCTCAAGATCGCGCTCAAGACGTTCATAAACGTGTCGCTGGTGCTGGGCGTTTCATGGACGCTCACCTGGAGCCGCATGTCGGCGGCGCTCAAGATGCTGCATCTACCCGACGAAGTTATCTTTACGTTTGATATGGCGCTCAAACACATCGAGGTGCTGGGACGCACGGCGCACGATCTGTGCGAATCGGTCATGCTGCGCAGCGTCGGTTCCGCGCCTGAGGGGTTTTCGCGCACCGACTCGGTCTCGGGTATCATGGGCATGACGTTTATCAAGGCGATGGAATGCAGCCGCGCGATGGACGAGGCTATGCTTTGCCGCGGCTTTGCCGGTGCGTATCCGGCGCCCGCGCGCGCCGGGTTTGGCTGGCGCGATGCCGCTTATACGGCCGTTGTGGCGTTGTTCGCTGTGTTGTGTGCGGTACTGTAGCGCGGGTGGTCTAGCCGTCGATGTGAGTAGGGAAGGGCGACGTTTTGGCAAACGATACAAATGGCGCGATGGGTGCGAGCGGTGTTGTCGGCGCTGAGGTCACGCCGCTCATCGAGTTTCGCGACGTGGCGTTTTCCTATGCGGGGCATACAGTTGTCGACAGCGTGTCACTGCAGGTCGATCGCGGCGAGCTCGTTGCTCTACTCGGGCCCAACGGCTGCGGCAAGACGACGATCATGCGCCTTATCAACGGCCTTGAGCTCGCGGATGCCGGCGCATACCTGTTTGACGGACGCGTGGTCGATGCGGCGTATCTGAAGGATTCTACTGCCGCCCAGAAGTTCCACCAGCGTGTAGGCTTCGTATTTCAAAACGCCGATGCCCAGCTGTTCTGCGCCACGGTTGGTGAGGAGGTCGCTTTTGGACCGGCTCAAATGGGGCTGCCGGCAGACGAGCTCGAGCGCCGCGTATGCGATGCCATGGAACTGTTTCAAGTTGCCGACCTGGTCGATGCCTCGCCCTATCAGCTCTCGGGCGGTCAAAAGAAGCGCGTGGCGCTGGCTGCCGTCGTGTCGATGAACCCGGATATCTTGGTCCTCGACGAGCCTACCAATGGGCTCGACGAGGATTC
>CATWVA010000004.1 GCA_958354105.1 uncultured Collinsella sp. | reverse complement strand
AACTGCGGGAATGGCCTATTTGCTCAATGTGTTCGGCTGAGATCGGAAATCAACCGGCCGTTTTCCCTGAATGCATAAATTGCGGCGCGAGCGGATACATCTCCATACCCCTCTACAAAAACCTGTACATTTTTGCACAACAAAAAAAGCCGCTCTAGCAGCGGCTTTTTTCGTTTGGGCATGAAAAAAGGCGACTGTCCTTTGTGGGCGGTCGCCTTTATTAATTGTTGTGAAGTTCGCCTTAGGCGCGGGTCTTGATCTCCTCGGTCACCTTGGCCACAAACTCGTCGACGCTCATCTGAACGGTCTCATTGGAGCGATCGCGGACGGAAATGTTACCGGCCTCGACCTCCTTCTCGCCCAGGATGAGCATGTAGGGCACGCGGTCGATGCTGCGGGCCTCGCGGATCTTGTAGCCGATCTTCTCGTCGCGGTCGTCGCAGACCACGCGAACGCCGGCCTCCTCCAGCTTGGCGCACACCTCGTGGGCGTAGTCACGGCTCTTCTCGGAGACGGGAAGCGCCTTGACCTGCACGGGAGCCAGCCAGGTGGGGAACTTGCCCGCAAAGTGCTCAATCAGAATACCGATGAAGCGCTCGATGGAGCCAAAGCACACGCGATGCAGCATGATGGGGCGCTTCTTGGTGCCGTCGGCGTCCACGTACTCCAGGTCAAAGTTGAGCGGCATCTGGAAGTCGAGCTGGACGGTACCGCACTGCCAGGTACGGCCGAGCGAGTCCTCCAGGTGGAAGTCGATCTTGGGGCCATAGAAGGCGCCATCGCCCTCGTTGACCTCGTAGTCCATGCCCAGCTTCTCCAGAGCGGTGCGCAGGCCCTCCTCGGCGCGCGCCCAGTCCTCGTCGGAACCCATGGAGTCCTCGGGGCGGGTAGAAAGCTCAACGTGGTACTTAAAGCCAAACTTTTGGTACACGGAGTCGATGAGGTTGACCACGCCCACGATCTCGTCGGTCAGCTGGTCGGGACGCACAAACAGGTGAGCGTCGTCCTGGTTAAAGCAGCGCACGCGGAACAGGCCGTGCAGGGCGCCGCGCAGCTCGTGGCGGTGCACCAGGCCAATCTCGCCGGCGCGAATGGGCAGCTCGCGATAGGAATGCGGCTTGGAGGCGTACACCAGCACGCCGCCCGGGCAGTTCATGGGCTTAATGCAGTACTCTTCGTCGTCGATGACGGTGGAGTACATGTTGTCCTTGTAGTGGTCCCAGTGACCCGAGGTCTTCCACAGCTGCTTGTTCATAATGAGCGGCGTGGAGATCTCCACGTAGCCGGCCTTGTGGTGGATCTCGCGCCAGTAGTCCAGCAGCGCGTTCTTAAGGATCATGCCGTTGGGCAGGAAGAACGGGAAGCCGGGGGCCTCGTCGCGCATCATAAAGAGGTCCATCTCGCGACCGATCTTGCGGTGGTCGCGCTTCCTGGCCTCCTCCAGCATGTGCATGTGCTCGTCGAGCTCTTCCTTGGTGGCAAAGGCGACGCCGTTGATGCGGGCGAGCATCTTGTTGTCCTTGTCGCCCTTCCAGTAGGCGCCCGAGACGCCGGTGAGCTTAAAGGCCTTGAGGGCCTTGGTGTAGCAGATGTGGGGGCCGACGCACATGTCGATGTAGTCGCCCTGCTGGTAGAAGGTAATGCGGGCGTCGTCGTCCAGGTCGCCGATGTGCTCGACCTTGTACTTCTCGCCGCGCTCCTCCATAAGGGCGATGGCCTCGGCGCGGGGCTTCTCGTACACGGAAAACTTGAGGTTCTCCTTGACGATCTTTTTCATCTCGGCCTCGATCGCGGGGAAGTCGTCCTCGCTGATCTTGACGCCCTCGGGCAGGTCGACGTCGTAGTAGAAGCCGTTGTCGGTCGCGGGACCGTAGGCAAAGTCGGCCTGGGGGTACAGGCGCTTGATGGCCTGCGCCATGATGTGCGCGGCGGAGTGGCGGATGACGTGCGTGACCTCGTCCTGCGGGAGCTCGGCCACCGAACCGTCATTGTAGAGTGCCTTCATGGGTATGTTTTCTCCTCTCGGATGCCTGATGCAAGTGCGTGCGATGCGCTCGGCGTTTTTGACTTGCATCATTATAGGCAGGTTGCCTTGGTATACAAGCGCCCGCCGCACCTTAATGGCACGGCGGGCGATTTTCTACGCATGCTTCATCGTGTGGGGTGGGACTGCGGGGCGCGCGTGGCTTACAGCGTGTCCGTGGCTTGCGGCCGGCCCGGCGATGGATGCGTTACTGGATGCGAGTTCGGCAGTAGGGGCAGACCTTCCAGTGCGCATCGAGCGGGCGATGGCAGCTGGGGCAGACGTTTCGAACCTGGGTGTCGCACACCGGGCAGACGACGAAGTCCTTCTCGATGGGCGCGCCGCACTGCGGGCAGGTGCCGTACTGCGCAAGCTGGCGCTCGCGCAGGGCCATGTCCAACTCCTGCTCCTCGCGGTCGGACGCGTAGGAGTGCGGGCGCAGGACCAGGTAGGCAATGAGGCCCACAAACGGGATGAGGGCGATGATGCCCCATGCCACGTAGGCGCTGGCGCCGCGGCGGCGAGCGTCGATGAACACATAGACGACCGACAGCACATACAGGGCGATGATAAAGCCAACAAAGGCATAGACGACGCCCATAAGCTGCGGCGACATGAGCTCAGAGATGTACTTGGACATTACGGGTACCTTTCGGAATATTAACAGTCCGGTCAAGTTTACCACGGGGTTTGTTTATATGGGGCCACGGCTAGGGGCGGGGCTGGTGCGGACACAAACATCTCAATCTGTAACAGGTGGGAGCGGGATCCGGGTCTAGGTGTTACAGATCGAGACACAGGGGTCCCTCCGCGACTTCAATCTCGATCTGTAACATCTTGGGCCCCAAAACCCCTCTTACTGTTACAGATCGAGACATTCAAAATCCGCCGGAGGGTTTGTCTTGATCTGTAACATCTAGAACCCAAATCCTCGTCTAACTGTTACAGGTCGAGACAAACGGTTGCCGTAGCTGTCGGCAGACGAGCTTGTCGACGTTGCTGGGTCTCCCCTCGTCTGCCGTTGGCGGGTGTTGCGGGGCTGTTCGCCGCATTGCCGCCGCGCTGGGAGTGTGCAGACCGTAGGATAGTCGTATTGACAGCCTGTCAACTCGTCTGGGAGGCACTGTGACAGAAACGTTTGATATCGCGATTGTGGGCGCGGGCATCACCGGATGCGCCATCGCGCGGCAGCTCGCGCGGTTTGACCTGTCCATTTGCGTGGTCGAGGCGGCTAACGATATTGCGCTGGGCGCGTCGAAGGCCAATGGCGGCCTGGTGCACGCCGGCTACGATCCGACACCGGGCACCGTAAAGGCGCAGGTCAACGCCCGTGGCTGCGAGTTGTACGGTGCGTGGGCGCAGGAGCTGGGCTTTCTGTTCTGCCGCACCGGGTCGATGGTGTTGGGCTTTAACGACGAGGACCGCGCGCATCTGGAAAAGCTGCGCCAGAATGGCCTGGCCAACGGGGTGCCCGAGCTGTCAATCGTCGGACCCGACCGCATCCACGAATTAGAACCGCGCGCCAGTACCAAGGCGACATGCGCGCTGTGGTGCCCCTCGACTGGGTTTGTCGACCCGTTTGAGGTTGCCATCGCCGCGCTGGAGAACGCCGTGGCCAACGGGGTGACGTTTATGCGCTCCGCACCGGTGGAAGCGATTGAAGTCGCGAGCTCGGGCGAAGACGCACGCTTTGCGCTGGCAACCCCCGCTGGCAACGTGCGCTGCCGCTACCTGATCAACGCCGCGGGCAACGGAGCCGCGGACATCTCGCATATGGCGGGCGCCGAGGAGTTCCATATGGTCTGGCGTCAGGGCAACATCGTGGTGCTGGACAAAGAACCGCGCTCGCTGATGCCACTCTACCCCGTTCCCACGCCGGTGTCCAAGGGCGTTATCGTCACGGGTACCGTACACGGCAACACCGTGATTACCGCGACCGCCGCCGTGCGCGAGCCGGGCGATACACAGACCTACGCGACCGATATCAACGCGCTCCTGACCGGTGCGCGCAAGCTGGTGCCCGATCTGGACACGCGCCGCGTGGTGCGCGCGTTCGCCGGGGGGGCGCCCGGTCATTCAGGGTACAAACGACTTTTCTATTGGGCAGTCGGCCGTGGTGCCGGGGCTATTCCAGGCGGCGGGCATCCAGTCGCCGGGCGTGGCGAGCGCACCGGCCATTGCCGAGCGCATGGAGCAGGTACTGCGCAATTCCGGCGTAGCCCTGCGCGAACGTGCCGATTGGAACCCGATCCGCCGCGCGCAGGACGACTTTGACCGCGCACCGCTGGCGCGCAAGGAGGAGCTGATCGAGTCCGATCCCGCGTGGGGACAGATTGTTTGCCGCTGCGAGACGGTGCCCGAGGCCGAGATTGTGGCCGCGATTCGACGCCAACCGGGCGCGGTTTCGGTCGAGGGCGTCAAGCGCCGCTGTCGTGCCGGCATGGGTCGGTGCCAGAGCGGCTTTTGCCAGAGCCGTGTGGTGACGATTCTTGCCCGCGAGCTGGGCTGCGACCCCAGCGAGGTATTACTGGAGGACGCCGGCTCCTGGCTGGTCGAGGGGCCTTTGAAGGGGGTGCGCTAGGATGGCGGAATTCAAATCGAACGCGATTGATTGCGGCGTCGTGGAAGACGTACAAACGCAAGTCTTCGACGTGGTCGTTATCGGAGGCGGACCCGCCGGCATGGCGGCCGCGCTTGCCGCACACAAGGCCGGCGCGCGCGTGGCCATCGTGGAGCGCGAGCAGCATCTGGGCGGCATCCTGCGCCAGTGCATCCACCCCGGCTTTGGCCTGTCGCACTTTAAACAGGAGCTTACCGGTCCCGAGTACGCGCAGCGCTTTATCGACCAGGTGCACGCAACCGACATTGCGCTGTTCCTAAACAGCATGGTGCTTGGAATTGATTCAGGCGAGCCTGCGGAACACACCGCGGTCCATACCGTCACGCTCATGAGCACCGCCGGCATGCTGCAGCTCACCGGACGCGCGGTCGTCCTTGCTATGGGATGCCGCGAGCGCACGCGCAGCGAGATCAAGATCCCCGGCAGCCGTCCCGCCGGCATGTTTACGGCGGGCCTGGCGCAGCGATACATCAATATCGAAAACCTCAAGCCCGGCTCGCGCACCGTCATTTTGGGCTCGGGCGACATCGGGCTTATCATGGCGCGCCGTTGCACACTCGAGGGGATTTCGGTCGAGGGCGTGTACGAGCTCATGCCGTACGCCAACGGCCTGCGCCGCAACGTCAAGAACTGTCTGGACGACTTTGGCATTCCGCTGCACCTGTCCACCACCGTCACGCGCGTGATCGGACACGATCGCGTGGAGGCCGTCGAGGTAAGCCAGGTCGACGAGCACCTGGCGCCCATTCCGGGGACCGAGCGCATTGTTCCGTGTGACACGCTGCTGCTTTCGGTGGGCTTGATTCCCGAGAACGAGCTTTCGGTTGCCGCGGGCATAGAGCTTGACCCACGCACGCGCGGCGCCGTGGTGGACCAGAGCCTGCAGACGGGCGTGCCCGGCATCTTTGCCTGCGGCAACGTGCTGCACGTGCACGACCTGGCCGACAACGTGACGGCCGAGTCCGAGCGCGCCGGTGCGGCTGCGGCGGCGTACGCGCTGGGGACCGGCGCGGGCGCCGTTCCGGACTGCGAGCTCACCGTCTCCCCTGCCGGCATTGCGGGATACGCGCTGCCGGGACGCATTACGGCTGTGGCGCTCACCAAGCTCAACTTCCGCGTACGCCGACCGGTCGATACCGCTCGAGTACGCATCTTGGCCAACGACGAAGAAGTGTTTGCGGGCAAAGTCCGCGCGTTTAAACCGAGCGTCATGGAAAGCTTCCCGCTGCCGGCTAAGGTGATTCAACGCGCACTCGACCTGGGTGCCAGCGAAATCGTCCTGTCCGTCGATCCCGTTGAGGAGGCATAGCTCATGAGTACGAATGTGACCGAGACGCTGCAGTTCAACTGCACCACCTGCCCATCCGAGTGCCTCCTGACCGTAGAGGTGGAGCACGACGCCAATGGCACCGTGGTGGAAGTGCGCTCCGTAACCGGTAACAACTGCCCGCGCGGCGATACGTTCGCACATCAGGAGCTCACCTGCCCCATGCGCGTGCTCACAACGACCGTGGCCGTCTCCGGCGGCGACGAAGCCCTACTCCCCGTGCGCACCGCCGAAGCCATCCCGCTAGAACTCCACGCCCAAGCCATGGCCCTCATCCGAGGCCTAGTCGTCAACGCCCCCATCCGCATGGGCGACGTCGTGCTGAAGGACCTCCTCAACACCAATATCAACCTAATCGCCAGCATGGACATCGAGTAGCTAAATTGGGACGGGCTCTTTTAGCTGCTTTTGCAAGGAGTGTCCCCCGGTGCCGTCATAAAAGGAACGTCCCTATGTGCCGGGCTTGGGATACCATGGTGGCAGCCTAGCGAAAGGACGATGTATGGCACATATCGATGACCAGCGTGTGGTGCGCGTGCTCGATGCGCTCGAGGCTCAGCACCCCGGCGCGCAGCTGCTCGTAAACGACCCGTGGTCGATTTATTACCTGACCGGCTTTTATGCCGATATGTTCGAGCGTTTTTGCGGCGTGCTGCTCGCGCGCGATGACGAGCCCGTGATCTTGGTCAATGCCCTGCATCAGCTGCCCGAGTACGACAATGCCCGCGTCGCCTACCACACCGATACCGATGTCGTGACCGACGCCATCGCGAGTGAGATCGACCCAGCCAAGCCGCTTGGCATCGACACTGTCATGCGTTCCGGCTTTTTGATGCCGCTCATGGAGCGCCACGCCGCGAGCGAGTTTTTCCTGGGCGACTTTGCCGTCACCGCCGCGCGCACCTACAAAGACGCCGCCGAGCAGGAGCTCATGCGCGTGTCCTCGGCAGTCAACGACGCCGTGATGGCCGACGCGATCAAACTCGTCCACGAGGGCGTGACGGAGCGCGAAATCGCCGACCAAATGCTCGGCCTGTATCGCAAGCACGGCTGCGAGGGCTTTAGCTTTCCGCCCATCGTGAGCTTTGGCGCCAACGCCGGCGACCCGCATCACGAACCCGACGACACCGTGCTCAAGCGCGGCGACGTGGTGCTGTTCGACATTGGCGGACGCCGCTGCAACTATTGCTCGGACATGACGCGCACGTTCTTTTGGGGCGAGCCGGACGAGGAGACGGCACGCATCTACGACATCGTGCGCCGCGCCAACGAGGCCGCCGAAGCGCTCATCGCACCGGGCGTGCGCATGTGCGACCTGGACCGCGCCGCACGCGATGTGATCGAGGACGCAGGCTATGGGCAGTACTTTACGCACCGCTTGGGACACTCGATCGGCCTGCAGGACCACGAGCCGGGCGACGTCTCGCTGGTCAACGAGCAAGTCGTAGAGCCAGGCATGACGTTCTCCATCGAACCGGGCATCTACCTCCCCGGCCGCACCGGCGTCCGCATCGAGGACTTGGCCCTGGTGACCGAGTCCGGCGTCGAGATCCTCAATGCCTACCCCCACGATCCGGTCCGCCTAGACTAGGCAATGCGGCAAAGGGGCTGTCCCTTTGCCGCATCACATGAATGCCGCCACAAAAACGGCCTATCTACTACGTTTAGCCCGCATGGGTCGACCATACCCGTGTTTTCGCAAAACTGGTAAGCCATCTACCTGCGGTTTTCATTTCGCAATTCTCGGTGTGGTCGGGGGTAGTCGGTAAAACGTAGTAGATAGGCCCATTTCGTGGCAAGCGAGTCAACTCGGGGCACAGGGCAGCCAAAAAGCCCCGTCCCAAATTGACTGCTTTTGAGTTGCGGTGATATACGGACTGTTTGAGGCTTCTTGCTTGTAAAACAGTCCGTTTTCACCGCAACTGATGTGGGGATGGGTTAACGGAGCAGGCCCGCTACTTCGCCGGCCAGGGTGATGGTGCCGGCGGCAACGAAAGCCTCGCCCGCGGCATCGAGGGCCGCGAGGGCCTCGGGCACGCTGGGATACACACCCGCGAGCTTGTCGGCGTCCACTAGGGCGGCGAGCTCCTCTGCCGGCAGAGCGCGGTCGGAATCGGTCTGGGTCACGACCACGCGCGGGAAGGCCGGGATCAGTACATCGACGATGCCGGCCACGTCCTTATCGGCCAGCGCGGCGCACAGCAACGTGGGGCGGTTCTCCACGCACGGATCGATCTCGTCCAGCGCGCTCACAAAGTTCTCGCAGCTCTGAGGGTTATGACAGGCGTCAATCAGCTTGAGCGGATCGGTTCCCAGCACATCAAAGCGACCCGGCGTGGGACAGCCCATAAACGACGCATCGAGCTTGTCATGATCGAGCTCGCGACCCAGATACCCCTCACACAGCATAATCGCGCACGCGGCATTCTGCGGCTGATACGCCGGCTTGACCATGCTCGACGTATAGATCGCACGCGGCGTGGTGCAGCTAAACTCAACCGTGTCGCCCACATGTGCCGGCACCGTGGTCGTGGCATGGTTCACCACCAGCGGTACTATGCCGCACTCGCGACAACGTGCATCCATCACGCGCTGAACGCTCGCCTCGTGCGTGCCCTCGCCCAGCACAACCAGGCGTCCGGGCTTAATGACCGCAGCCTTCTCCCCTGCAATGGCCTCGAGCGTGTCGCCCAAAATACGTGTGTGATCGAGCCCAATGCCCGTAATGGCAACGGCGACGGGATCGGTCGCACTCGTGGCGTCCCAACGTCCGCCCATGCCGACCTCGAGCACGGCAACATCCACCGCGGCCTCGGCAAACACTACAAGTGCGGCAGCCGTCAGCAGGTCAAACGGCGTGATGGAATAGGCGCGCTCCCCCGCCGCCACACGGTGCGCATTCACGCGACGCCCCGCCTCGACGGCAGCAGAAACGCCACGAGCAAAGGCCTCATCGCTCACGACGCGCCCATCGACCTCCATGCGCTCGGGATAGCGCACAAGCTGCGGCGACGTATACAGCGCGGTCTTTAACCCCTCGCCACGAAGGATGGCAGCCGAAAAACGCGTGGTCGAAGTCTTGCCATTGGTGCCGGCAACCTGAATGCAATCAAAATACTCGTCCGGACGTCCCAGCTCATCGAGCATATCGACAACCGTCTCAAGCAGAGGCCCAGCATCCCCAGAAATCCGCCCCGTATCAGCAGCAAGCCCCACGGCCTCATCAAACGAAAGCAACTCAAACGAGAACGGCACAGAATACGACCCAGAACGCTTAGGCATAAACCAAAGTCCCCTCAACATAAAAAGAGGCCCGTAATAAACAACGAGCCCCTCCCATTCAAAATATCAGCCAAACACCGCTTTGCAGCGGAATCAAGGCTACAACCCAGCGGTCCTAACAGGCAGATGAAAGCAACCACGTAACCGCCATGGGAGCGGTTTGGGGCTTTGCTCGATACAAGTTCCGCACGAGCCGAAGGCCACTTAATGTGGCCTTCGTGCGAGCAGGACTGTCCGCAGTAGCGAGCAATGCCCCAAACCGCGTCCCCCAGTACCGCCTACGAGAAGTCAGCAACCTGAGCAGTCAGCGCCACCAGGATCTCCTTGAGCTCAGCTGCACGGTCCCTCTTCTTCTGGACCACCGCGGGCGCGGCCTTGGCCACAAAGCCCTCGTTGGCGAGCGTCTTCTCGCAGCCGGCGAGCTCCTTCTGGGCCGCGGCGATCTCTTTCTCCAGGCGTGCCTTCTCGGCCGAAAGATCAACCTTGCCCTCGAGCACCACAAAGACCTCGACGCCGCTGTCGACCACGGCGATGCTCGCCGCCGGTTTCTCAACGTCGGTACCCATGACCAGCGAGGCGGTGTTGGCCAGCGGCTCGATGGTCGAACGCAGGCTCTCGAGCTTCTCGATGTCCTCGGCACCGGCGCGCACGACCACGTCGAGCTCCGCCTTGGGGCTTAAGCGATAACGCGAACGGGTGGCACGGGCGGCGGAAACGACGGCACGGCACAGCTCAAACGCGCGCTCGGCGGGCTCGTCGACGTACTTGGCGTAGTCGGCGGGCTCGGGCCACTTGGCGATCATGAGCGCCTCGGCGCGGTTCACGTTGCCCTCGGCGTCCAGGTCGAGCACGCTCGCCGGCATGTTGTCCCAGATCTCCTCGGTGACAAACGGCATGAGCGGATGCATCAGGCGAATGGAGGTGTCGAGCACAAAGATCAGGTTGCGCTGAGCCTGCAGACGGCCCTCGCCCTTCAGGCGGGCCTTGGTGACCTCGATGTACCAGTCGCAGACCTCGTTCCAGAAGAACTGCTGCACGCCGCGGGCCATGTCGCCAAAGGTGTACTGCTCGATACCCTCGGTGACCATCTTCACGGCCTTGGCCAGGCGGCTGAACATCCAAGCGTCGGCCGGCGTCTCCACGACGGGCTCGCCGGGCGTGTAGCCCTCCATGTTCATGAGCAGGAAGCGGCTGGCGTTCCAGATCTTGGTCACAAACGACTTGGCCTGGTCGGTACGCGGGCTGTCGATAAGCTTCTTGGTCTTCTTATCGATGTTCGCGTCAAACTTGACGTCCTGGTTGTTGGTGCACAGCGTGAGCAGGTTATAGCGCATCGCGTCGGCGCCGTACATACCGATGAGGTCCATGGGGTCAACGCCGTTACCCTTGGACTTGGACATGCGGCTGCCGTCCTTGGCAAGGATCGTCGGGTAGATGACGACGTCCTTAAACGGTACCTCGTCCAAGAAGTACAACGAGCTCATGACCATGCGGGCGACCCACAACGCGATGATGTCGCGCGCGGTGACGAGCGCCGTCGTGGGGTGATGGCCCTCAAGCAGCTCCGGCTTTTGCGGCCAGCCCTGCGTGGCAAAGGTCCACAGCTGCGAGCTGAACCAGGTGTCCAGCACGTTCTCGTCCTGATGCACGTGATGGCCGCCGCACTTGGGGCACACGTCAGTGTCCTCGGTGAGGGCGTCCTCCCAGCCGCAGTCCTCGCAGTAGAACACGGGGATGCGGTGGCCCCACCACAGCTGGCGGCTGATGCACCAGTCCTTGAGGTTCTCCATCCAGGTGGTGTAGGTCTGCGTCCAGCGCGCGGGGTGGAAGGTGACCTTGCCGGAGTTAACGGCGTCGAGTGCCGGCCCCTTGAGCTTGTCGACGGCCACAAACCACTGCTCGGACAGCCACGGCTCCAGCGCGGAGTCGCAACGGTAGCAGTGCATGACGGAGTGGTCGAGCTCTTCGACGTGGTCGAGCAGGTCGTGCTCCTCGAACCACTTGATGACCGCCTCGCGGCACTCGTCGCGGTTCATGCCGGTGAACTCGCCATAGCCCTCGACGACCACCGCGTGCTCGTCGAAGATGTTGATCTGCGGCAGGTCGTGGGCCTGACCCATGGCGTAGTCGTTGGGGTCGTGGGCCGGGGTAACCTTGACAAAGCCGGAACCGAAGTTGGCGTCGACATGCCAATCCTCAAAGATGGGGATCTCGCGGTCGACGATGGGGAGCTTGACGGTCTTACCCACAAAGGCGGCCTTCTCGGGGTCCTTCGGGGAGACGGCAACGCCCGTGTCGCCGAGCATGGTCTCGGGGCGCGTGGTGGCGACGACGATGTAGTCCTGGCCGTTGACCGGCTCGGTCAGCGGGTAGCGCAGGTGCCACAGGTGGCCCTTCTCGTCCTTATACTCGGCCTCGTCGTCCGAGATGGCGGTGGTGCAGTTGGGGCACCAGTTGACGATACGCTTGCCACGGTAGATCAGGCCGTCGTGGTACCAGTCGCAGAAGACCTTACGCACGGCCTGGGCGTAATCCTCGTCCATGGTGAAGCGCTCGTTGTCGAAGTCGACGGAGCAGCCCATGCGCTTGATCTGCTCGACGATGATGCCGCCGTACTCGTGGGTCCAGTCCCAGCAGGCGTCAACAAACTTGTCGCGACCGATCTCCAGGCGGCTGATACCCTCGCTCTTGAGCTTCTTGTCGACCTTGGTCTGCGTGGCGATACCGGCGTGATCGGTGCCCAGCACCCAGCGCGTGGACTTGCCGCGCATGCGGGCCATACGGACGATGGCGTCCTGGATGGAGTCATCGGTGGCATGGCCCATGTGGAGCTTGCCAGTCACGTTGGGAGGCGGAATGGTGACGGTGCAGTCGCCCACGCCCTCACGGCGCTTGTAGTAGCCGCCGTCGAGCCACTTCTGCAGGATCGCCGGCTCGTTGGTCGACGGATCGTAGTTCTTGGGCATCTCTTCCATATATCTCTCCCTGTCCCGCCGGGGAGGAATGTAGGCCCGCTAGGGTCTGCATTCCTCCACTTAGGTATCGATTACTTCAGTCTGATATGACTTCGCTGAGGCTTAAACAAACACACAGAATAACACAGGTAGTTGGGGTTATTGCGTATATATAAAATAGCCTCCGAACGCGGATGGTCGGAGGCTATTTGCAAGCACGTTTTTGGCTGGTTTACCCGTAGATGCGTTGGGGCTGTTCTTCGCCCTTAACCGCCGCTTCGGTTACGACGACCTTAGCGACGCCCTCCTCGCTGGGAAGGTCGAACATCGTCTGCTGAAGCACGTCTTCGCAGATGGCGCGCAGGCCGCGGGCGCCGGTCTTGCGAGCAAGCGCCATGCGGGCGATCTCGTGCAGGGCCGCGTCCTCAAACTCAAGCTCGACGTCCTCGAGCTGGAACATCTTGCGGTACTGACGCACCACGGCGTTCTTGGGCTCGGTCAGGATCGACACCAGATCGTCCTCGTCGAGCGCCTGCGTCTGGGTGACGACGGGCGTACGGCCCACGAACTCGGGAATCATGCCAAAGGCATTAAGATCCTGCGGGAGCACCTGGCGCAGCAGGTCGTTCTCGTCGACCGAGGTGGGGCCGGCGATCTCGGAGTTAAAGCCAACGCCCTTGTTGCCCACGCGGTCGGCGATGATCTTGTCCAGACCCACAAAGGCACCGCCGCAGATGAACAGGATGTTGGTCGTGTCGATCTGCAGCAGCTCCTGCTGGGGATGCTTGCGGCCGCCGGTGGGCGGAACGCTGGCCACCGTGCCCTCAAGAATCTTAAGCAGCGCCTGCTGAACACCCTCGCCCGAAACATCGCGGGTAATGGAGAGGTTCTCAGCCTTGCGGGCAATCTTGTCGATCTCGTCAACGTAGATGATGCCAACCTGTGCGCGCTCAATATCGCCATCGGCGGCGTTGATGAGCTTGAGCAGGATGTTCTCCACGTCCTCGCCAACGTAACCAGCCTCGGTGAGCGCGGTGGCGTCGGCGATGGCAAACGGCACCTCGAGGATGCGCGCAAGCGTCTGGGCCAGCAGGGTCTTACCGGTACCGGTGGGACCGAGCAGCAGGATGTTGGACTTGGCGAGCTCTACCTCGTCCATATCGTCATCGAACTGCGAGCCCATGTCGTCATCAAAGGCAGACACCGCAGCGCCGCCCTCAATCACGCGGCGATAGTGGTTGTACACGGCCACCGACATGGCGCGCTTGGCGTCCTCCTGACCCATAACATAGGCCGAAAGCTCGTCATAGATCTCGTGCGGCGTCGGCACGTGCGTGATGACCTGGCGATCGTCCTCGAGCTCAAAACCCTCGGTCTCGGGGTCCGCGGCGGGCTGGGATGCAGCCTGGCCGTGGTCGTTGAGGAAGCCCGGCAGCTTGCCGTTGCGGGCAGCGTCCATAAAGTCCGAAGCCAGCGACTCCTCAAGGATCTCGGAGCAGGCGGCAACGCACTCGTCGCAGATAAAGATGTTGGTCGGACCCTTTACAAGGCGGCGAACCTGCCCCTGCTCTTTTCCGCAGAAGGAGCAGCGGATGGGGTTGCCATTCTCGTCAAAGTTGTCCTGCATGTTTCCTGCCATCCTAGGCGTCCTTCGCGGCGAGATCGCGCGAGGTGACGATACGGTCGATCAGGCCGTAGTCGAGGGCCTCGGCAGCGGTCAGGTAGTTGTCGCGCTCGGTGTCGGCCTGGACCTTCTCGAGCGGCTGGCCCGAGGCATCGGACAGGATCTGGTTGAGCTCGCGGCGGGTCTTCTTGATCTCCTCGGCAACGATCTCGATCTCGGTCTGCTGGCCCTGGGCACCGCCGCTGGGCTGGTGAATCATGACCTTGGAGTGCGGCAGGCAGAAGCGCTTGCCCTTGGCGCCGGCCGAAAGCAGCACGGCAGCCATAGACGCGGCCATACCGACGCAGATGGTGGAGACCTGCGGCTTGATGAAGTTCATGGTGTCAAGAATCGCCAGGCCAGAGTAAACCTCGCCACCGGGCGAATTGATGTAGAGCGAGATATCCTTCTCGGCATCCTGGCTCTCAAGATGCAGCAGCTGGGCAACGACCAGGTTGGCGCTGACGGAGTTGATCTCCTCGCCCAAGAAGATGATGCGGTCGTTGAGCAGGCGCGAATAGATATCGTAGCTGCGCTCGCCGCGCGGCGTCTGCTCGATAACGTATGGCACGAGGGCGGAATCGAACTTAGCGATCATACGCATCTCCATTTCTCTTACGGACCAATAGTGGCTCTAGACAAACGTACGGTGCCCGCATGCTATGCATTGGCTGGCACCGTACGAAGCAACCGGATAACCGGCTTATAACTTTACCCCATCACGGGCACATACATGCGCTCGCGTGCAAGGTGGCGAGAATTACTCGGCGTCCTTGGCGGTCTCGTCGACCTCAGTCACCTTGGCGTTCTCGACCAGGTGATCGACGGCCTTGGAGCGACGGATGGACTCGCGGACGGCAGGCATGCGGCCATCGGCGATGAACTCGGCCTTGGAAGCCTCGACGTCCTTGACGCCAGCCTTCTCGAACTCGGCGTTGATGTCGTCCTCGGTGACCTCAATCTTGAGCTCACGGGCGAGAGCGTCGAGCGCCAGGGACTCACGGGCAACGTCGTTGGCCTGCTTGTGCAGGTCGCCGATGAACTGCTCCATGGTCAGACCGGAAGCGGGCAGCCAGGTGTCGAGCGTCATGCCGCGGGCAGCGAGGTTGGACAGGAAGTTCTGGCCAAGCTCCTCAAAGACGGACTGCTCGTAGTCGGCATCCATCTCGTCGAGCTGCAGGCGCTCAGCGAGAGCGGAGACGCAACGGTTCTCCTTCTCGGCAGGGAGGCGGGAAGCCTTGTCCTGCTCGATCTCGATCTTGATGGCGTCGCGCATGGCGTCGATGCTGTCGAAGCCGAAGTCGGACTTGACAAGCTCGTCGGTGAGCTCGGGGGTGTTGCGGACCTTGATGCCCTTGACGGTGACCTCGACGGTGTGGGTCTCGGCCTCCTCGCCCTCCTCGACCTCGTCGGTCCAGGTGACGGTCTTGACGTCGTCAACGTTAGCGCCGATCAGGGCCTCGTTGAACTCCTTGGGGTTGCTGTCGCTACCGGCGATGAGCATGCGACCCTCGGCGGCAAAGTTGTCGGCGTTCTCGACGGCCTTGAGGTCGACGGTCACATAGTCGTCAGCCTCGACGGCGCGACCCTCGACGTCCTCGAAGGTGGCACGGTAGTTGAGGAGCATCTCGACCTGGTTGTTGATCTCGGACTCGGTGACCTCCGCAGGGGGCATCTCGATCTCGACGGCGTCGAAGGAAGAGAGCTCGGCAGCAGGACGCAGGGAGAACTCGACGGTGTAGGTGTAGTCCTCGTGATCCTTGGCGAGGTCGAGCTCCTTGTAGTCACCGTTCTTGGTGGGGACGATGTCCAGCTCGTTGAGGACGGCGGGCTCGTTGGCGGCGATCAGGTCGTTAGTGGCCTGAGCGAGGGTAGCCTCGGCGCCAAGAGCGGAATCGATGACCGGACGGGGAGCCTTGCCGGCGCGGAAGCCCGGGAAGCGGTACTTCTTGGCGGTGTCCTTGTAGGCCTTCTTGATCGCGGCGTCGACGTCGGCGGCCGGGATGGTGACCGTAGCGGTGAGCTTGGCGTCCTTGACGTCAGAAGCGGTGATGTTCAACACGTTCCTCCTCATACTGCCCAGCTTATCTGAGGTGCTGGTACCTTTATGCAACAAAGAGTCGCGACGGCCGAAGCCGACGCAGATGCGTTGGTGCGGGCGAAAGGACTCGAACCTTCACGGGAATCCCACCAGAACCTAAATCTGGCGCGTCTACCAATTCCGCCACGCCCGCATGAGCGCACAGATTAGGAATGATAGCAGATACGAGCGGCAAGCGCACGCACACCTTTTACAGGCTCACGACCTCACCACGAGTGCAAAAGGCGGGGCGAGTTGTCCCGTCCCGCCAACTACGACTTGTTCGCTGACCCGCTACTCCCCCAGCAGAGCCTTCTCCGGTGTGATGGGCAGCGAGCGCACCTGGTGGCCGGTGGCGTGTGCCACGGCCGAGGCAACGGCGGCGAGCGGCGTGTTGATGACGACCTCGCCGATCGACTTGGCGCCAAACGGGCCCGTCGGCTCGTAGCTCGGCTCAAAGGCCACGCGAATGCTGCCGATATCCAGGCGCGTGGGCAGCTTGTAGCTCATAAAGTTGCCGGTGCGCAGACGGCCGCGATCGTCATGCTCGACAATCTCGTAGAGCGCGTGGCCGATGCCCTGGGCAATGCCGCCCTCGGCCTGAACGCGCGCGAGCGCCTCGTTGATCACGGTGCCGCAGTCGACGGCCGCCGCATAGTCCACCACGGTCACCTTGCCGGTGGCCTTGTCGACCTCGACCTCGGCAATGCCGGCCATAAACGGCGGGGGCGAAACGGGCAGGCAGGCAGAGGCGTGCGAGGTCAGCGCGTCGCCGCCCGCGATGTTCTTGACGCATAGGTTGGCAAATTCGCGCAGCGTGAGGTAGCGGTTCTGCTCACGAGCGGCACGCTCGTCGGACAGGCGCACGTACTGGCCGTCGAAGACCACGTCGGCGGCGTCAACGTCCCACATCTGGGCGGCCTTGGCGCAAATCTTCTCGCGCAGCTCGGTCGCGGCGTTCTTGGCCGCCAGGCCCGTCACGTACGTGCCCGAGCTCGCGTACGAGCCGGCGTCGAACGGCGACACGTCGGTGTCCACGCCGCGTACCACAATGAGCGAGCTCTCCACACCCAGCTCCTCGGCGGCAATCTGCGCCAGGATCGTGTCGACGCCCATGCCGTTATCGGTGGCGCCGGTGCCGATGGTAATGAAGCCGTCCTCTTCCAAGCGCATGTCGATGCCGGCGATATCCACGTTGGAGATGCCCGAGCCCTGCATGGTGAGCGCACAGCCCAGAGCACGCACACGGTCGCCCAGGTCGACGGCTAGCGGCTTGTCGCGCCAACCGATCATGTCCATCGCGCGCAGCAGGCAGCGGTCGAGCGCGCAGGCGTTGAGCTTCTCGTTGTAGTACTGCGGCATGATCTCGCCCTCGCGCACGATGTTCTTAAGGCGCAGGTCGGCGGGGTCCATGTGCAGCATGTCGGCGAGCTCGTTGACGGCGCTCTCCACGGCAAACTGGCCCTGGGTGGCACCGTAGCCGCGATACGCGCCGCCGCGGTTGGTGTTGGTGTAGACGGCGTCCCAGCTAAAGCGGCTCGCCTTCACATGGTTGTAAATCGGCAGGCTCTTGTGGCCCGAAAGGCCGATCGTCGTGGTAGCGTGCTCGCCGTACGCGCCGGCGTTGGACAGCGTGTGCAGATCGATGGCCGTAATGGTGCCGTCGTTCATGGCGCCCAGCTTAACGGTCATCTGCATCTGGTGGCGCGAGTTGCCCGCGGTGATGGTCTCCTCGCGGGTGTAGCAGCAATAGCTCGGACGGCCGGTCTGCTGGGTAACGAATGCCACGAAGATCTCGCAGCAGCCCGTCTGCTTGGAGCCAAAGCCGCCGCCGATGCGCGGCTTAATGACCTGCACCTGCGACTGCGGAATATCGAGCGACTGAGCGACCATGCGGCGCACGTGGAAGGGCACCTGCGTAGAGGTGGTCACCGAGATGCGCCCAAACGCGTCGGTCGTCGCGAAGGCGCGGAAGGTCTCCATGGGCGCGGTCTGCGTGGCCTGGCTGGTGTAGGTGCGCTCAAAGACGATGTCGCTCTGGGCGAAGGCCTCGTCCAGGTCGCCAAAGTCGCTCGTGCCGCTGCACACCAGGTTGCGCGGAACGTCGCCGCCCTGCGGGAACATAAAGGTCACGTCGCCCTCGGGGTGGACCACGATATCGTTATCGAGTGCCTGGGTAAAGTCGAGCAGGGGCTCGAGCACCTCATAGTCGACCTTGATGAGCTTGAGCGCCTTGTCGGCGGCCTCCTCGGTTTCGGCGGCAACGATCGCCACCTCCTCGTTTTGGTAGCGAACAAGGTTCTCGAGAATCAGGCGGTCGTAGGGACTCGGCTGCGGATAGCTCTGACCGGCGATAGTAAAGCGGCGCTTGGGCACGTCCTCGTAAGTGTAGACGCCCACGACGCCGGGCACCTTCAGGGCGCGCGACGTATCGATGGAGCGGATCTTGGCGCGGGCATAGGGGCTGCGCTTGAGTTTGACGATCAGGGCCCCGGCGGGCACCATATCGCCCGTGTAGACGGGACGGCCCTCGAGCAGCGCCTTCGAGTCCTTCTTGGGCTGCTTATGGGTGATCTGCTTGTACGAGACACCGTCGCAGCTGGTGTCGTTGACCGGCAGTTCGGGCATCTCAAAGCCCACCTGCACGCCGGACTCGTTGAGGAAGCGCACGATGGCGCGCAGCTGGCTCTCGTAGCCGCTGCAACGGCAGAGGTTGCCGGCGAGCTGGCGCGAGAGCTCCTCGCGCGTGGCGACGAGGCTCTGGTCCTCCTTGGCGGCGCGGGCAAGCGCCAGTACGTTCATGATGAGGCCGGGGGCGCAAAAACCGCACTGCTCGGCGCCTTCGGCAGCCATCGCACGGGCCAGCGCCTCGGACTCGGCCTTGAGGCCCTCGAGCGTGTTGATGGAGCGGCCCTCGACGCGCGCGGCGGGAACCGAGCAGCTCAGCACCGGGTCGCCGTCGAGCCACACCGTGCACAGGCCGCAGTTGGTGGTCTCGCAGGCGCAGCGCACCGACGCGCAACCCTGCTCACGCAAAAGCGAAAAGAGCATGGTATCGGGGGCAATCTGAACCTTGACCTTGCGGCCGTTGAGCGTAAAGGAAAGATCGATGAGTTTGGCAGCCATTAGCGCACCTCGCTAGAATCGACGCCGGGCACGCGGCGGCAGGAATACTCGTCCGTGGCGAACTTGGGGATCTGCACGGTCTCGAGCTCGCGGGCAAGCGCGGCAGAAAGCTCGATGCCGGCGGCACGGCGCACGGCCTGGATGGCGAGCGGGGCCGAGATGCGGCGGCGGTAGTCGGCCGAGCCCCACAGGTTGGTTCCGTAGCTCAGGGCACGCACGGATGCAGCAAGGGCGCGAAGCTCGTCCTCGGAAGGCTGCTCGTTGGTAAGGCCGCACGCCACGCCCTGCAGCAGGGTCGCGCGCAGCGGGCGGGCGCCCACGGTGACGTGCCAAGTGTTGTTCCACCAGGCGGCGGTGACGTTTAAGGAGGGGAAGTCGGTCGCGGCCTTGCGCACGGCCTCGTAGCTCGCACGGTAGTCGTGCTTAACGACCACAACGTGCTCGATCACGTCGCGCACATAGCCCATGTCCACGAACTCGGCGAGCGGCACGCGACCGGCACCCGTCAGCTCGACATACGAATCGAGCGCCAGGAATGCCGAGAGCACGTCCGAGAAGCCAAAGCGGCCGTAGATGCTGCCGCCCACCGTGGCGGTATTGCGCAGCTGCACGCCCACGATATCGTGAACGGCGAACTCGAAGACATTGTTGACAAGCGCGTTGAGCTCGGCATGGCGCTCGAGCTGGCGCAGGGTGCACATGGCACCGATGCGAAACTCGGTCTCGGTCTCCTCGATCTGATCGAGTCCGCAGGCCGAAAGGTCAATCGCCGTCGCGACGCGACGCGAACCCAGGCGCATCCAAATGCCACCGCCCACAATCTTGTTATTGCGGTTCTTCCGTAAGAGCTCATAGGCTTCGGCCGCGTTTCCAACACGGACGTAGGTACCGAACTTGAGCACGTTCTCCCCCATCTCTTCACTTGTCCAGTACTTTTAAGTGTACCAAACGAGGGGCCGCACACCGTTTTAGGACAAAATCCACCCACCCATCCATAACTTGCGGTGATATACGGACTGATTAGCCGTTCTGGAACGCAAAACAATCCGTATTCCACCGCAAGTTATGAGGAGTCCTCCGGGATAGAGAAGGCTCCCAGCCAAGATGGCTGGGAGCCTTCTGCGATGCTATGTCGAGCGAAGATTTAGCAGACGCCCTGGGCGAGCATGGCGTCGGCGACCTTCAGGAAGCCGGCGATGTTGGCGCCCATGACGAAGTTGCCCTCCTGGCCATACTCCTTGGCGGTGTCGTCCACGTTGTGGAACATGCCGCGCATGAGCTGCTCGAGCTTGCCGTCGACCTCCTCGAAGGTCCAGGACAGGTGCTCGGCGTTCTGGCTCATCTCCAGGCCGGACACGAGCACGCCGCCGGCGTTGGCAGCCTTACCGGGCATAAAGGCGACGCCGTTCTCCTGGAAGTAGTTCGTGGCCTCGATGGTCGTGGGCATGTTTGCGCCCTCGCCGACCACCTTGCAGCCGTTGGCGACGAGCGCCTGGGCGTCCTCGAGCAGCAGCGTGTTCTCGCGAGCGCAGGGCAGCGCGATGTCGCAGGGCAGCTGCCAAACGCCGCGGCCGTCGCCCTCGTGCCACACGGCACCGGGCTTCTCGTCAACGTACATGGCGAGCGTGACGCCCTTGTCGTGGCCAGAGCGCTTCTGGTTGTAGACGTGCTCGAGCACGGAGTAGTCGATGCCGTCGGGATCCTCGACCCAGCCGTGGGTATCGGAGCAGGCCAGCACCTTGCCGCCGAGCTGGGAAACCTTCTGGACGGCGTAGATGGCAACGTTACCGGAGCCGTGAACGACGACGTTCTTGCCCTCGAAGGAGTCGCCGCGGCTCTTGAGGTACTCGTCCACAAAGTAGACCAGGCCGTAGCCAGTGGCCTCGGTGCGGGCGAGCGAGCCGCCAAAGGAGAGGCCCTTGCCGGTGAGGACGCCGGTCCACTCGTTGGTCAGGCGCTTGTACTGACCGAACATGTAGGCAACCTCGCGGCCGCCAACGCCCAGGTCGCCGGCGGGAACGTCGGTGTTGGGGCCGATGTGACGATAGAGCTCGGTCATGAAGGACTGGCAGAAGTGCATGATCTCGTTGTTGGACTTGCCCTTGGGGTCAAAGTCGGAACCGCCCTTGCCGCCGCCCATGGGGAGGGTGGTCAGGCTGTTCTTGAGGATCTGCTCCAGGCCCAGGAACTTGAGCATGCCCAGGGTGACCGTCGGGTTAAAGCGCAGGCCGCCCTTGTAGGGTCCAATGGCAGAGTTGAACTCGACGCGGTAACCGCGGTTGACCTGGACCTTGCCCTGGTCGTCGACCCAGGGAACACGGAACATGACGATGCGCTCGGGCTCGACAAGGCGCTCCAGTAGGGCGGCCTCCTCGTACTCGGGGTGGGCGTCGAGCGCCGGCTGGATGGTGCCGAGGATCTCGGTCGCGGCCTGGATGAACTCAGGCTGCTCGGGATAGCGGGCCTTGAGCTCGTCGAGAACTTTCTGCGTGTAGCTCATGCTTCCTCCAATTGATGGAAAAGAAAGGTGTCGTTCGCGGCGCCCCATGCGCCGTGAGCTTTATCGAGTATGGATAATATCGCACTGTTGCTACAAAGTTACGAATAAGGCAACGAGCGGATGTTTCATTTTGATTACGATGCAGGTAGATAGCTTTTTGACCGCCTGACGAGCAAATCGCGTGTTTCGAAGCTGTTTCCCGCACGTTTCGAAACCACCACAAAGGTGCCTGTCCCCAATGTGGTGGTTTTGGCGAGATGCGTTGGCGGGAACGTATGTGAATCGAACACATCCAAGACGTTTTGCACGCCTCACAACGGTTTTGAGGACCGCGGGGCCCACCGGAGCCCATCCGCTCCCAAACGTGGCGGTATTTTACCAAACTAGCAGGGCGTCGTGGCGAACAGCGATACGGCAGCCCCTAACGAAGCGATCTTAGGCCGCCGGCTCCTTTGTCGAGCGTCGTAAAACGCACCGCATCCAGGTGCTCCAAGATGCTAATGGCTCGCTTGCGCGACACGCCCAGGGCCTCGCGCAGCACACTCGTGGTGACAGCGCCGCCGGCAGCCTCGATAGCCGCCGCAACGACCTCGCGCGCCTGAGCCTCGGCGGCGGCGGACAAGGCAACGTCGCGCTCGACCTTAACGATCGAGCGGTTGAGCGAAAGCTCGCGCAGGGCACGCGTCATGGTGTCGCGATCGAGTTGCAACTGCTGCCCCACCTCGGGAAGCGTCGGTGCATCGAGGCCCGCCTCGTCCAGCAGGGCCGCGATGCGCCGGCCTGCCTCGCGCACCACACGTATCGCCGCAGCGGCGGAATGTGGGTCGTAGACCTCAGACCCCTCCTGGGCGCAGATGCCGCGCGCACAGCCCTCGAGGATGAGCGCAGACGCGACGTCTTCGCCCGCTTTCGGCCAGGCGACATGCGCAACCTCGCCCGGGGTGAAGCCCGTTTGCTTGGGCGCGGCCTTATGCATGGCGACAAGCGTGTCGGCGAGGGCGGCAAGGGCGGCATCGAGCACAGCGGGGGCGGCATAGAGCTCCTCGGTCGAGCGCTCCGGATGGAGGGCGACCGCATCGCCCGACGCCACCGCGGCGTGCAGGAGCCTCGCGACTTCGACACCGGAAAGGTCGAGCGCACGGGCGGCAACGGCCGCCGGCACGGGCAGGCGCTGCAGCCCCAGCCATGCGGCAATGGCGGCGGCGCGGTCGCCGGCATCCAGAGCCCTGAGCAGCGAGACCTCTTCCGCGGAGAGGTCGCGCGAGCGGCGGCACCGCGAAAGAAGAACGCAACCGCCGCCGATAAGTACCACCGGGGAGAACGCAAGCACGATGAGACCGTCGCCCGAGCGCACGGGAAGGCGCTCCTTCAGGCGGATTTGCACGGTACGCGTCTCGCCCGGGGCAATCGGCCCCGCGCCCTCCATGAGCATGATACGGCCGAGGACCTCTGCCGTGCCCACCATCACGTGGACGCGCGTGCCGGACTCGAAGGGCACGGGCTTGGCGCCCTCGCGCCCCAGATAGGTGAAGCGCGCGATAAGCCTGAGCGTCGAGCCCTCGGCACCAGACCCGCAGAGGACCTCGCCGCGCGGAAGGTCGCCCGCGCCGTCGCCCACGATGTTGAGCGCCACGCGCTGTCCGGGCAACGCCCGAGGAGTATCGCCATGCACCTGAATCGCGCGAACGCGGCAGCGCACGCCCGCGGGACTCGAAACGAGCTCATCGCCCACCGCCACGGGGGCATCGTGAAGCGTGCCCGTGACGACCGTCCCGGATCCCTTGATGGTGAAGCAGCGGTCGATGGGCAGGCGCGGGGCCAGACAGGGGCGCACCGGGCGGGATGCGGCATCGGCCAGGAAAGAGTCGATAGCGGTATCGAGGGCAAGGCGAACGTCCTCGATACCCGCACCCGTGCGAGAGGAAACGGGCACCACGGGCGCATTGGCAAAGACGGTATCGCCGAGGAAATCCATCAAGTCGAGCTCGGCGAGCTCCGCCGTCTCGTCATCGGCCAGATCGCGCATCGTAAGCGCAACGACCATGTGCGTCACACCCAACAGCTCCAGTACGCGAACATGCTCGCGGGTCTGCGGCATCACGCCCTCAACGGCAGAAACCACCAGCAACGCAACATCCACGCCGGTAGCACCCTGCACCATGGCGCGTAGGTAGTGCGCATGACCGGGTACATCGACCAGGCCGACAAGCTTGCCGCTCGGCAGCACCAGCTCGCCAAAACCGAGCTCCGTGGTCATACCGCGGCGCCGCTCGACCTCCAGACGGTCGGGATTTTTTCCGGTCAGCGCCTCGATAAGGGCTGACTTTCCGTGGTCGACGTGCCCCGCCGTTCCAACGACAACGGGACATTCGACAAGCTCGCGCGCAGTCATCGGCGCAAACCCGCCCGCACGGCGTCGGCCAACGCAGACGCACACAAATCAAGGTCGGTATCGTGCACAAGCGTGCGAACGTCAAACAGCACCTGGTCGTGCTGTACGCGCGTCACAACCGGCGTATCGGGCTCCTGAACCATAGCGCGCTTCAGGCCATCGACGGACAGGCGCCCATCGACGGGGCAGACGGCAACGCAAAAGGTTGGGAGCTCGACGGTCGGCAGCGAGCCACCGCCCGGGGCAGAAGCGCCTTCGACAACCTGCAGCTCCACCGCCTCCTCGCACTGAGAGTCACGAAGCTTGCGCAGCATGCGGTCATGCAGGCGCTTGGCCTGACGCTCGAGCGGAGCCGGCGCGCCGGAAAGCATGTTGAGCACCGGGATCTCCCGATGCGCTGTATCGGGACCGGTCACATACAGACGCAGGGTAGCCTCGAGCGCCGCGAGCGTGAGCTTGCCGGGGCGAAGCGCGCGCATAAGCGGATGAGAGGCGCAGGCAGCGATAACCTGGGTACTGCCGAGGATAATGCCCGCCTGCGAAGCACCAAGCAACTTGTCGCCCGAACACGAGACAACGTCGACGCCAGCGCAAAGCGAAGCGGACGTGGGCTTCTCCCCCGCATCGGCAAGCACCCCGTCTGCCAGCAAAGCGCCCGAGCCTTGGTCCTCGTAAAGCAAAAGCCCGTGCTCGTGCGCCAGTGTAGAAAGCTCCGCCGCGGAAACCTCCTCGTGGAAGCCCTCGATACGGTAGTTGGAAGGATGAACTTTCAGGATCATCGCCGTGTTGGGCGTAATGGCGCTTTGATAATCGTCCAGATGCGTGCGGTTGGTGGAGCCCACCTCGACAAGCTTGGCACCCGAAGCCGCCATGATGTCGGGGATACGGAAACTGCCTCCCACCTCGACAAGCTCGCCGCGGCTCACGATTACCTCTTTGCCGCATGCATGCGCGGCAAGCACCAACAGCACCGCCGCGGCGTTATTGTTGACAACCAAGGCGTCCTGCGCCCCCGTGAGTGTGCGCAGCAGGCGCGCGGCATGCTCCTTGCGGCCCCCGCGAGCACAGGTCGCGACGTCGTACTCGAGCGTGCTGTAGCTGCGGGCGACGTCGGTCACCGCCTGCACCGCTGCGGGAGCGAGCGGAGCACGGCCCAGATTGGTGTGAATCACAACGCCTGTCGCGTTGACGGCGGGACGCAGGGTCGGCAGCGACAGACGGTGGCACCGCCGCTCAATGGCCAAGGCGAGCTCGCGCTTGTTCCTCGCGGGGACGCCGGAGCGAATCGCCGCGCGCTCGGCATCGAGCTCAACATCGATCGCCTCGCGCACGATCGTATCGCCCGCATCGCCGGCAGCCTTCATGACCGGCCACTCCGCCAGCAGCTCGTGGACAGCGGGAATGGAGCGCAGGCGGTCGCGCACCTCGGCGGGCATGGATTCGCAGTCGCTCATGGAAAGCCTTTCGACATATTCAATAAAAAGCAGGTCCCCCACGATCATCGTCGGCCACCAAATGGCGACGCGCATGCAAAAGGGACAGGTCCATTATGGCAGCTCATGGCAAGACGGCGCAGCGCCTCGTCCAAACCCGCCAAAATAAACCTGTCCCTCTTTGGTCGGTTATGCCATGGGGCCTTTAGGCCTCCCTGTTGGCGTAGATAAACCAGTAGCCCAGCGCAACGATCAGGGCGCCGCCCACGATATTGCCGAGCGTGGCGACGGAAAGATTGAGCGCCAGGCCCGCCGCGTTGAGGGCGTCGGCGCCGGCGACATCAACTCCATAGCCGCAGGAGTGCATCAAAATACCCATGGGCAAAAAGTACATGTTGGCAACGCAGTGCTCAAAACCGCAGGCCACAAACGCGGCAATGGGCAGCAGAATGCCCACGACCTTGTCGATCACGGTCCTGCCAGCGGTACCGATCCATACAGCCAGGCACACAAAGATGTTGCACAGAATGCCGCGGAAGAAGATGGTGACGGCGTCAATCGAAACCTTACCGGCGGCGACGCTCACCATGGTGTTGGCGACGGCCTCGCCGTTGAGCTTGTAAATAGCTGCCATGTAAACCAAAAAGACGACGAACAGCGCGCCGGCAAAGTTGCCGATCCACACAGCGACCCAAGCCTTGAGCATCTGGGCGAGCGTGATCTTTTTGCTCTTGAGCGCGCAGACCATAAGCGAGTTGCCGGTAAACAGCTCCGCGCCGCAAATGAGCACGAGCACCAGACCCAGGCAAAAAGCAAGGCCACCCACAAAGCGCTGGGCGCCCCAGCCAAGCGTGGGATCGCTCAAAAAGACCGTGAAGAACAGGCCGCCAAAGGCGATGAACGCGCCGGCGAACATGGCAAGCATAAAGGCCTTCGAGGTCGGTAGATTGGCCTTGGTAACACCGGCAGCCTCGGTCTTGGCCTCGATCGCGGCGGGCGCCAGGCAATCGGGGGTGGAATATTCTGCCTTGGAATCTGCCATGTCGATCACTTCTTTCTTACGTTGTGGGACAAGCATTGCCAAAGCACATGTCCCGCGCCGGATGGTCAAAACAAAACAGGCCAGAAGTAAACGTACCTCTGACCTGCAAATTACTTGGAGCGACGGGTTCGTCACCCGGTACTCTCACAAAAACGGCCTTGATCCCAAAAAGAATCAAAGCCGTTAACCAATCTTGTGGAGCGGGCGACGGGAATCGAACCCGCGTCATCAGCTTGGAAGGCTGGGGTTCTACCATTGAACTACGCCCGCAAGATATGGTCGGGACGACAGGATTTGAACCTGCGACATCCTGCTCCCAAAGCAGGCGCGCTACCAAACTGCGCCACGTCCCGAAGGTGTTGAGCAGCTAAGGTCTAAACCTTGCGTGTCCCAAAGCGAAGGAAATTATAGGTGAGACTCCCCGCCTGTGCAAGCGACGATACCCTAGCTCCTCGAATGTGCGACAAACCGGCTATGGAGCAGACCGATCACAAAGGCAACCACGGCAACCGGTGCCCACGCAGCGCCGATATCTGCCAGCGGCAACGCATCGAACGGTAGCCACGCGCCCGCAAAGAACGCATCGCGGACCGAAGTGATTACGCTCTGCACCGCGACAACGCCGCCGACCCAGACCCAAACCTGCGGATGTGCGTCGCAAAAGCCGTGCACCAGGCCCATCAGCACCAGCACAATGGCAACGGGATACAAGGCGTTGAGCATGGGCACCGAGAACATAAGGATCACGTCGAGGCCCACGTTGGAAAGCACGCACGAAAATGCGGCGAACACAAAGGCGAGAACCGCAAAAGGACGGCGCATGGCCTCCTCGGAAGCCTCCGCTCCCCCTTCGACCACATACGTCTCGCAGAAGTAACGCGAGCAGCAGCTGATAAGGCCGATGCACACGTTCATGCAGGCGAGGAAAAAGATCGCAAAGACCACGACCGTGCCGGCAAGACCAAAATGCATAGAGGCCGAACGCGCAAGGATAGCGGCGCCGTTGGTAGCGTCGGGCATCACGGTGCCGAGCTGCATACCGGCAAGGCCCAAGCCGCAGTAGATGATGGCCATGAGCACGCCGGCGATAACACCAGAGCGCGAAATCTCGAAGGCCACACGCTTGTCATCGGTAACACCCAGCTCATGAATGGTCTCGGCGATGATGATGCCAAAGGCGAGCGACGCGAGCAGGTCCATGGTCTGATAGCCGGTCAAAAAGCCCTGCACGGCAGCACCGGCATTATAGGGAGCCTGTGGCGCGGCAGCGGGACCCAGCGGCGAGACCACGGCAGCGCCCACGACCAATACGATAAGGGCGATGAGCGCGGGGCCCGTAATGCGGCCGAGTACGCGCGTGATGACGCCGGGACGCAGCGTGAGCGCAAATGCGACGATAAAGAACCCGACGGCAAACACCAGGCGAGCCGTGGCAAGCGAGACGCCCTCGGGCAGCAGCGGCACCAGCATCTCGAAGGCCGTGGAGCTCGTGCGCGGAATGGCCAGGCACGGGCCGATAGCCAGATACACCGCCGCGACAAAGAACTCGCCAAATTTGGGGTGCACGCGGCCGGCAAGCTCGCGCGCCGTTCCGGCAAGTGCCACGGCGATAAAGCCCATAACGGGCAAGCCGATGGCGGCGATGAGAAAGCCAAGCATGGCGACCGGCGTGGCAGAACCTGCCTGCAGCGCCAGCAGCGGCGGAATAATGAGGTTGCCGGCGCCAAAGAGCATCGAGAACAGGGCGATACCGACGGTAACGACATGGTCGGAGCGCAGGCCGCGCGGCGCGGATGAGGCCATGGGACCACCTTTCGGGTCGAAACAAAAACGGGACGGGCAAAAGGCCCATCCCGCAAGTATATACGCTTTAGTAAGCTAAATCGCGCAAAGCTTCAATCGCGGCGTCAACTTCCTCGTCCGTGTTGAAATACCCAAACGAGAAGCGAACGACACCCTGGCGCTCGGTCCCCAACGCGCGGTGCATGAGCGGAGCGCAGTGAGCACCGGGGCGCGTCGCAATCCCCCACCCTTGCATGAGCGCATCCGAAATCTCGGCAGAATCGATATCGCCCACGTTGAGCGAGACGATCGCCGAGCGTGTGGGCAGGTCAAACGCACCGTAGAGCTTAATCCCTGGAATCTCGCGTACACCGGCAAGGAAGCGATCAGCGAGCGCACGCTCGTGGGAAGCAATCGCCTCGACCCCACCCTGGGCCTCGATAAAGTCGAGGCCGGCAGAAAGGCCGGCGATACCGTGACCGTTGAGCGTGCCCGCCTCAAGGCGCGTGGGCCACTCCCGCGGCTGCAGCGCATCGAAGCTGTGCACGCCCGTGCCGCCCATGGCCCAAGGAGCCACGTCAATGCCCTCCGCCACGGCCAGGCCACCCGTGCCTTGAGGTCCCATGAGCCCCTTGTGGCCGGTAAAGCACACCACGTCGAGCCCCATGGCCCGCATATCGATATGCGCCGTGCCGGCAGACTGCGAGGCATCGACGATCACCAGCGCACCGGCAGCATGGGCCATAGCGGCCACGCGTGCAATGTCGACCGCGTTGCCGGTCACATTGGAGGCGTGCGTCACCACCACAGCACGCGTGCCCGGCGTGACCAACCGCTCGAGCTCATCGTAGTCGAGCACGCCGTTCGCGTCGCAGCCCGCGTGCTCAACGGTCACGCCCTGCTCTGCCGCCAGGCGGTTGAGCGGACGCAGCACGGAGTTGTGCTCGAGCACCGTTGTGACCACGCGGTCGCCGGGGCGCACCACGCCATTGATGACGGTGTTGAGCGCCGTGGTGGAGTTGGGCGTAAAACAAACATGGTCAGCACGCGGGCAGCCCAGCAAGCGCGCAAGCTTGGCGCGACAGCCGTGGATGGCACGCGCCGCGTCGAGGGCACCCGACGTGGCGCCGCGCCCGGCATTGCCGAGCGAGCACATCGCCTGCGTCACGGCATCGATGACCGCCTGCGGCTTGTGCATGGTCGTCGCCGCGTTATCCAGGTAGATCATCGCACGACCTCCCACATATCAATCACGGTATAGCCCTCGGTGGGAACGCCCGCCGCGGCAAGTTCGCTGCGCAGCAGCTCCTCATCGGCAGGCAACGCCTTCCACGCCAGACCGCAGCCGGCAGCGACCTCCCCGGGCACGGGAATCGTTCGCCCGGGAAGGCCGCGCTCGATGCACAGGGACTCGCAACCCATGGCGGCCGCCGTGGTGGGAAACGTGATGACAAGCGCCGGGCGCTTCTCCCTCATGGCAACTCCAACCAATACGCTACGGGCGCACGACGCGCACGGCCTGCTCCATCTTCTCCACGATCACATACATGTTGGTGACCTCGCCCACCGCAAGCTGGTCTTTAATGCCATAGTGGTCGAGACAGGTACCGCAGGTGAGAATCTCGACACCCTGCTCGGCCAGGCCCTTCAGGTCGTCGAGCACTGGAGATCCCTCGACGGTCAGCTTGGCACCGCCGTTGTAGAACAGCATAGTCGCGGGCAGCTCCTCCTGCTGCGTCACGGCAAAGATGAAGGCCTTCATGAGCTTGTGGCCCAGCACGTCGTCGCCACGGCCCATGCAGTCGGTGTAGACGGAAATGACGAGCTTGCCCTTGCCGGCGCTGGCGTCGCAGAAAGCGGCACCGTCCTGCTCGGGGTCCGCAACGGCCACGGCACCGGCGGTCGCGACACTCACGTGCCACTCGGCGTTCGAGATCTTCTCGACCGAAGCCGTGCAGCCCTTCTCCTGCGCCATCTTGGAGATGTTCTTGACGGCGGTCTCGTTGTCGACCGAGGTCACCACGGCACCCTCGCCATCAAGCTGTTTGAGTGCCTTAAGCGTCTTGACGACGGGCAGCGGGCAGGCATCGCCCATGGCATTGACTTCAATCTTGATAGACATAGCTACATCCTTTCAAAAGGGACCGCCCAGAACAGTAGGCGGTCGCATAAACGGTTTTCTTTAATGCACAACGCGAACAGCAGGACCGCTCGGCATCGCCTCGCACACGCGCCCGATAACGGCGGCGATGCACCCCTCGGCATCCAGGCGACGCGCAAGCTCATCCACATCCGCCGCGGGCGCCGCGATAAGCAGGCCACCAGACGTCTGCGGATCGTACAGCGCGTCGAGCATGCCCGGCTCCAGGTCCTCGTCGGCAGCCACACGCGGGCCAAAAAAGTCCTGGTTGCGGTAGGAGCCCGCTGGGATAATGCCCAGACGTGCCATGTCGAGCACCTGATCAAAGAGCGGCACCGCCCCCGACGCAAGCTCAACCTGCACGCCCGAGCCCTCGGCCATCTCGCACGCGTGCCCGATCAGGCCAAAGCCCGTGACATCGGTGCAGCCGTGAAGCTCAAGTCCCTCGGCCAGACGAATCGGCGCCTCGTTGAGGGTGCGCATCGAGTCAAACATGGCTGCGGCCTCGTCCTGCTCGATGAGCTCGCCCTTAATGGCCGTGGTGATGATGCCAGAGCCGATCGCCTTGGTCAGCAACAGGACATCGCCAGCGCGCGCGCCGCTGTTGGCGAGCATGCGGTCGAGCGAGACAAAGCCGCTCACGGACAGGCCGTACTTGGGCTCGTCGTCGTTGATGGTATGGCCGCCCGCGATAGAGCAACCGGCCTCGACGCACTTATCGGCACCGCCTGCCAAAATCTTGCCGGCAACCTCAACGCCCAGGCAGCTCGGGATGCACAGCAAGTTCATGGCATGGCTCGGCCGCCCGCCCATGGCGTAGATGTCCGACAGCGAGTTGGCCGCGGCGATCTGGCCAAACAGGAACGGGTCGTCGACCATCGGCGGGAAGAAGTCGATGGACTGCACGAGCCCCAGGTTCTCCCCTACGCGGAAGACGCTCGCATCGTCGGAGGTATCGAACCCCACGAGCAGGTTGTCGTTATGCACATTGGGTAAGTCGCCCAGGACCTGGGCGAGGGCTCCAGGAGCCAACTTAGCGGCTCAACCGCTCGCGGCAGTCATAGACGTGAGCTTAATCTGATCGTCAGGCATCGATACCTCCCCTCATCGGTCAATCATTTTCTCTCAGTATACGCATGAATGCGAGCCCAAGGCGGATGCATTAATTGAGCGCCTGTGCGCGAATCGCCGCGCCGATGGCACCGGCAAAGCGAGCCTGGGGCGAGGTGGTCACCGGCGACCCCAGTAGCTCGCCCAACCGCTCCACAACGTAGGCGTTCTCGCACAGGCCTCCCGTCAGGTAGTACGGAGCACCCGCCGCCTGCCCGGCCATGGTCGCCACGCGCGAGACCACGCTGTCGATCACACCACGGGCGATGTTCTCGCGCGGCTCACCGCGACCGATCAGGCTGATGACCTCGCTTTCGGCAAACACCGTGCACATGCTGCTGATCTTGGTAGGCTCGCCGGAACGCGCCAGGTCGGCCATCTGCTGCTGGGAAATGCCCAGGCGGTCGGCCATGATCTCCAAAAAGCGCCCCGTGCCGGCGGCGCACTTGTCGTTCATGGCAAACTTGGCCACGCGGCCACTTTTAAGCTGAATGACCTTGGTATCCTGGCCGCCCACATCGATCACGGTGCCATGGTCACCAAACAGACGCACGGCACCGGTACCGTGGCAGGTGATCTCGGTCACGACCTTGTGCGCATAGGGCACGGCGACACGACCGTAGCCGGTCGCGATCACGCGCACGTCGTCGGCTGTCACGCCATAGCCGGCCGCTGCCAGTGCCTCGCGCAGCCGCTCGGAAGCATCGACCGAGGAGAACCCGGTTGGCTGCACGCACGTCCACGCCAATGAACCCTCCCCGTCGACCACAGCAGCCTTAGCCGCCGTAGACCCGATATCAATCCCGATCCCTATCATGGCTCTCTCCTCATCAAAACATCAAAGACAGTGGCGAGTTCAGGCGCCTTAGCTCTAGGTTTCTCAGGTGCCGGAGGTTGCCCCGAAAGAGGAGCGTAGCGTACTTTGGTACGCAAGCGACGGTTTGAGGGGCAAGATCCGGTGCCTGAGGAAGCTAGAGCGTCTCGATAAAGGCGGCGATACGGGTCTCAATCTGGCCCATGTCACCGTTGCTGTAGTCGGTCTCGATCTTCATATACGGAATACCCGCACCCTCGACAGCCTCCTGCATGCGCGCACTCTCCACGTTAAAGGTGTGGCAGGCCTGCAGCACGCTCTCCACCACGCCATCGACATGATACTTCTCGCACATGGCCAGCGTGTTTTCCATACGACCGTCGTTGGGCGTCATGACCGAGCAGTTGATGTCCAGGTAGCGGTCGGCGATGGCGCGCAGGATGTCGGGCGCATCCGGGTCGATCATCATCGCCGCCGTGCGCTCGCCCGAGCAGTCGTCCATGCACACGACCACGCCGCCGTTGGACTCGATAGTGCGGCCGATTTTGTTGATCACGCCGCCCACCGGGCAACCGGTGATCAGAATGCGCTTGGCATCCGCCGCAACCGGGCGCTCGCCCGCGTCGTAGGCCTCGCGCAGCTTGGCGACCTTTTGCTCCAGCTGCTCCGTATAGGTCTCGATATCAAAGCTGAACGTGCCGGCGAACATGGTGCTCATCAGGTCGACGCCGCTCATGGCCGCCGGCTGGTTGGCCTGTAGCGCGAACATATCGAGCTGTGCCGCACGCAGACGGTTGCGGCGTCGGACGGCGGCGCGCAGGTCGTCATCAGTAATCGTAATGCCGTAGAAGTTCTCGAGCTCCTCCTTGAGCAGGCGGCATTCCTCGTACCAGCCTTCACGCTCGTAGGCGCGATCGCGACCCTGTGGAAGATGCAGAATGTGTGTGCGCTTGAGCTCGTTGAGTAGCTCGTACATCTTCTTCTTGCCGTCGCAGGTGGTCTCGCCGATGATCATGTCGCTAAAGTACGTAAACGGGCACTTTTGCGAATAGGCAAAACCATACGTAGACTTGATGAGCGGGCACAGGTTTGCCGGCAGCACCTTCTCGGCCTCGGGAATCACCTCGTCGGACGTACCACACAGAGCCACGCTCGAGGCGCCCGCGGCATCGATAATCTCGAGCGGCGTATAGCTGCACAGATACCCGACAAGACGATTGCCCGCCTGCTTGTAATCCTTAACGCGAATAAACGCGGCCTTGCGCTGCTCGTTGAACTCCTCAAACGTGGACGGCAACGGCTGCTCAATATTTTCCGACATATAACTCCTTAACAAACCTTTTAACCGACCTGGGGGAACGGCTTTCCCGGGTGCCCGAGGTTGCCGTGAAAGAGAAGCGCCGCGTACTTTGGTACGCAAACGACGGTTTGAACGGCAAGATCGGGTGCCTGGGAAAGCCGCCGGGACGGATAGCCCTAAATGGTTTCCAAGAAGGCCTCGATCCTGGTTTGCAGTTGGCCTGCATCCTCACCGGCGTAGTCGGTCGTGATGTGCATAAACGGAATGCCGGCTTCCTCGGCGGCCTTCTCCACGGCAAACGACTCCATCTCATAGAGCGTGCAGAACTGCAGGGCCACGTCGACGATGCCGTCGGCATGCAGGTCCTTGGCCATCTGGACAATGTCCTTCATACGCTGGTCGTTGGGCGTAAAGACGGCGCAGTTGATCTTAAAGTAGCGCTCGGCGATGGCATCGAGCATCTCGTCCACCGTCTCACCGGACTCGTCGACCAGGTCCTTGTAGTAGCGCGAGCCCGTGCAGGACTCCTCGCCTACCACAACGCCGCCGGCTTTCTCGATGAGGTTGAACAGCTTCCAGTTGGGCACGGCCATGGGCGTGCCGGTGTACAGAATGCGCTTGGTCCCCTTGGGCGCCACGCCCTCGCCGGCCTCGACACGCTGCTCGCACTCAGCCGCCATATCGTTAATGGCTCCGGTCAGACGTGGCGTGTCGTCCATAAAGGCGGCCTGAACGGTCAGCAGGCTGTCAAGACCGCTGATGGGCGCAGGGTCGGCAGCGCGCGTGGCAGCGAGGCGCTGCAGGGCGCGACGCTTCTCATTGACGGCGTGGATGGCGGCCTTCAGACGCTCAGACGTAATCGTGACGCCGCACTCTTCCTCGATCTTGGCGGCGAGCTTCTTGACCTCGGCCTTCCAGGTCACGAGCGTCGACTCGTCGTGTACGTTGGGAATATCCATGACGTACATGTTCTTTTGCGTTGCAAAGAACTCGTAGGCCTTCTTCTTGCCATCGCAGGTGTTCTCGCCTACCACTAGGTCACTCGACTCAATGTAGGGGCAGACCTCACCCAGCTTAAAGCCGGCAAAGCTCTTGATAAGCGGACAAGTGTTGCGCGGCAAGTGCTCCTCGACCTTGTCCGTTGCCCAATCGGCACCCGAGCACAGACCAACGGGAATGCCGTCACAGGCAAGCACGATCTCCTCGGGCACGTACACGCAGAACGAGCCCACGATTTTGGTGGCCTCGCCGGCCTCCTTCTTGTCGAGCATCTCCTTAATACGGCCGCTGTGGATGTTGGTGGCCACAAAGTCCAAGTAGGACGTGGACTTGGGGCGGTTGTTCTGCGACAGGAACATGTCCCCGTACATCTGGCCCACAGCGCCCAGCAGCATGTCGTGGTCGGCAAGATTCATGCCGAGGCTCTCCCACATCGGATGGAAATCGAATTCTTCAGCCATGACGGTTCCCCTCTCGAACCAAAAACTGATAACGGCGGTATCGATGCACGACGGACGGCGATTGCCCGGCCGTGCTTAAACCCGGAATTTTAGGGAACCTGCCTTGCGGACGGTTATTTAGTTGTGCGTCGTCTCTCCCGGAGCCGTGAACATACCTGCTCATATGCGGCTCCGAGCCATATACAGGGCACGCGCGGCAACGCGGCAAATGTATGTCGTCTGCGGCATGTGCGCACCCTCCTTTACAAGTTGAGGTCAACTATACCAACGGTCATCGACCATGCGAACACCGTTGACATTCGTACGACAGCGTCGTGTGCCGTCGTTTAATAAATAATTATCTTGATTGATTAGAATTTGTCATTCCTCATTCGGCGAACGGCAAAAACAAAGCCGCCGAGGCTTATATCCCCCGACGGCATTACCCGGCGCTATCGACAAACCAAATGGATCCTGCTGGCATCAAAATGCATGCGCAGCGTCTCGCCTGCTTGCGGCAGCTCGTCGACAGGCATGCCCACTTTGTTGACCTTCCACTGCAGGCGCGTCGGCGCATCGGCACGCGGCACATCCAGCAGCACCAGGCGCTCAAAGCGCGAATCGCTCACACGGGCCACGTGCAAATCATAGCTGTTGCGACCCCGCTCGGCACGGTTGTCCACATGGAAGTAGCTCGCACGAATACCCAGGTACGCCACGTTATCGGGAACCTCACGGCCCACGTTGAAGGTCATGCCCCAGTCCAGGGCCTCAACTTCCTGAAGCCCGATCTTGCGCGCGCGGCTCGTATTCTTGCAGCCCGTCAGGCGCAGCGCAGCCAAGGTTTGCGGCCGGCGGACCACGTCCTCGACGGAGCCGATCTCCTCCACATGCCCGTCGTGCATCACGCAAATGCGCTCGCACAGGCGGCACGCTTCGTCGATGTCGTGGCTCACATAGAGCACGGTGCGGCTGCATACATCGAACAGGTCAAGCATGTTCTGTTCGAGCGCGCTCTTAAGATAGGAATCGAGTGCGCTCATGGGCTCGTCGAACATAAAGATGCCCGGGTGTGCCGCCACCATGCGCGCGAGCGCCACGCGCTGCTGCTGGCCGCCCGAGAGGCGCGCGGGATAACGGTCGGCAAAGTCGGCCAGTCCAAAGATTCCCAAGTAGCGCTCGGCAAGTTTTTTACGCGCGGCGGCGTCGCCCGCATCCTTTACACCGGCGCACACGTTATCGGCCACCGTCATGTTGGGAAACAACTGATAGTTTTGGAACAGTAGGGCGCATTTTCGCTCCTGGGGCGACAGGTCGATGCCCGCGGCCGAGTCAAAAAAGGTCACGCCGTTGACGACGATCTTGCCCTCGTCGGGCGTCTCCACACCGGCAATGCAGCGCAGCGTGCAGCTCTTGCCGCAACCCGAGGCGCCCAGCAGTGCCACGCGCTCCTCGCCGGCCTCAAGATGCATGTCGAGCACAAACCCGGGATAACGTTTCTTAATATCCAAAACGAGCGACATGGCCTATCGACCTCCCGTCGAGACGGCGTCATCGCGCATGAGCTCGGCCAGCGCCTCGCGATCGATACGCAGCGCATCGCCGCCGACCGGGTCGAGCGAATCGCCCTGTCCGGCGAAATCTTTGGCCTGCCTGCGCTCCGCACGGGAAAGGCCCCGTTCGCGATACTTTTGCGAATGCGCCGTGTACATGTTGATGAACAGGATGACCAGGAAACTGAACACGATTACGACAATGACCCAAAAGAGAGCTACCGACGTGTTGCCGCCCATCCACTCAAAGTAGATGGCGATGGGAATGGTCTGCGTAATGCCGGCATAGTTGCCCGCAAAGAACAGCGTGCAGCCAAACTCTCCCATGGCGCGGGCAAAGGCGAGCACCGTACCGGCGGCAATCGAGGGCCAGCCGAGCGGCATCATAAGCTTGGTAAAGATGCGACGTTCGGACCACCCGAGCGTGCGCGCGGCGTCGAGCATCTGCGTGTCGAGGCTCTCGAAGGCTCCGAGCGCCGTGCGGTAGACCAGCGGAAACGACACAACGACGGCCGAAATGACCGCCGCGGGCCAGGTAAAGACGATCGAGATGCCGTGCGCGATGAGCCACTGGCCCACCCCGGTCGAGCGGCCAAACAGCATGAGGAGCAGAAAGCCGCAGACCGTGGGCGGCAGCACCATAGGAATCGTAAAGACCGAATCGAGCAGGCCCTTGATGCGACTCGAGGTACCCATAGTCTTCCACGCGGCAAACAAGCCCAGTGCAAAGGCAATCAGCAGGGCAAGGCCGCTCGTTTTGATAGACACCCAAAACGGGCGGTAGTCGATGCCGCCTAAAAAGGAGGCCAAAGAGGTCAAGGGCCCCTGCTCATTCCGCAACACGACTGACGATGCTTCTACCATTTGAGCGCTATCAAGCCAACGCGCGCCGCCCTTGGCATCACCCGAGGCCGATGCAATCACCACATAGCGGTCCCCATCCGCACCGCGTTCGTCAAAGCCATAGGTATACCCGCCGGCATCAAACGTTGTTTCCGCCGTGACATACCAAGGAAGATCCACGTCCCCCAGCTGCGCACCTCCCATGCAGTTTGCGCTGTCGAGCTCACAGACGAGGGCCTTGAGGCCCGATACGCACTCGTTGTCCTGCGGATCCAATCCATACTTCTCGACCGCCTTGGGCGATATCCACACCACAACGCGATCGGCAGCAGGCGCCACTACAAGGTCCACGTCCTCGTCAACGGGAAACCGGTAGCCCTCAGGCTGGCCCTCCATGGCACGAGCGGTCCCCTTGGCCAACCGCTCAAAACCCTCGATCCCATAGGAAAGCCCATGAGCGGTCGCAGCAACCTGGGCCCCGTCCTCGGCGTCCCCAGCAAACGCAAATCCCGGCACCCAGCAAAGCGCGAAGGTCAAAGCACAGGCGACAAGCATGCGGAATCTATTAAGCACAAAAAGCTCCAAGAGAATACAAGGACGGAGTTAAACACAAAACGATGGAATTATCGCGCCAAGCCGCACTACGCGGAAAGCTCAAAGCCGTATTTGGCCCAAATCTTCTGGGCCTTCTTGTTGGACAGGCAAAAGTCGATAAACGCCTTGGCCTCGTCGGCATGTTCGGAGCCATCGGCGACAGCGCCCGGATACACGATGGGCTTATGCGAGTCCTCGGGACACACAAAGGCCTCCTCGATGCCGTCGTAGCGGTAGATGTCGGAGCTGTAGACAAAGCCAGCCACGCAGTCGCCTGTAGAGACGTAAGACGCAGCCGTGCCGACCTTGTCGGCCAGGGCCACCTTGTCGGCGATCTCGGGGGCGTACTCGCCGTCGTCGCCCTCGGTGCCGGTGTAGAGGCCCACGGAGGCCAGGGCCTGGTTGGCGTACTTGCCGGCGGGAACGGTCTTGGCGTCGCCAATGGCGATCTTGCCGTCCAGATTCGCGACGTCGGCGATGGCCTCGACCTTGGTGTCGGAGCCCTCAGCGCGAATGATCACGAGGTCGTTGACGAACATATCCTCACGGGTGTCGGCGTCGACGAGCTCGGCGGCCTCGGCGTCATCCATGGTGCCCTTGGAGGCTGTGATGAGCACGTCAACGGCGGCACCGGCGCGCATCTGCTCGACGAGGTCGCCGGAGGCCTTGAACTGCGTGTCGGCAAAGGCGGTGCCGGTCTGGTCGGTATAAAGCTCCTGAACCTCGGGCAGAGCCTTCTCGAGCGAGTTGGCGGCAAAGACCTGCAGCTCGACAGCTTTCTTGGAAGATGCCTTAGCAGAACCGGCATCGGATCCGGCCGGCTCGGACGTATTGTTGCCCGAGCAGCCGGCAAGACCAAGGCCGGCAGCGGCGACAGCAGAAAGCGAGACGAATCCGCGGCGAGAAACCATATCGAACATGTTCAACCCTTTCGGACCTTGTGCCCGGGTACCCCACCGCGAGCTTTATTCTGTAATTAGATTATACTTTCGTGCGAATAATATCAGTGATAAAGATTTCTCGCCTGATAATTTTCTTTTACCAATAACCACGAGACGGCCCGCGCTGTCGATGCATAAAAAGGCGGAGCGACTCGCAAGGTCGCTCCGCCGCAGGTAGTGCGCTTATTTGGTGTGCCCGCCGCCCGCCGTCATCTGGGCCGCATGCTCCAGCTGGTCGCTCACGGCCTCCCAGCTTTCGCGGGCCGCTTTCGTGGATCCCGGAAAGTTGATGACAAGCGTATACCCACGCTGCATGCACACGGCGCGCGAGAGCATGGCGCGGCGCGTCTTGGTCATGGAGTACGCACGGATCGCCTCGGCAATACCCGGCACATCGCGATCGCAGACGGTACGCGTCGCCTCGGGCGTCACATCGCGCATCGAAAGCCCCGTGCCGCCGCAGGTGAGCACGACATTGGCGTGGCACTCATCGGCGGCTTCCACAATGGCATCACCGATCTCGCTGACGTCGTCGCGCACGACCACATGCGAGGCGACCGTCCAGCCCTGCGCCTCGATAAGTTCCTCGAGTGCGGCTCCAGCCTCGTCCTGGGCAAGATCGCGCGTATCCGAGCACGTCACGATCGATATCTTCAGCTCCATAGCATTCCTCTTACAACACGGCGCCCTCGGGCAGGTCGACGCGAACAACGTCCACGACATCGCCCACCTTGAGGTCGCACGGTCCTTCGTCAACACGCAACAGGCAGTTAGCCCGCTGCATCGTGCCGAGCAGCGCCGAATTCTGCGTCTTGGCCTCGGTCACCAACAGCTCACCGGTCTCGGGGTCGCGCAAAACCGTGGCGCGATCGAAGAAGCGGCGATGCTGTCGCTTTTTCACGCCGTGCGTGAGCGTCGCCTGCTGCACGGGACGCGTACCCTCGGCAAAGCCGCGCATCTTGCGGATCGCCGGACGCGCAAGCATCTCAAAGCCTACATACGCCGCGGCCGGATTGCCTGAAAGTCCCAGGTAGGGCTTACCCCCAAGCAAGCCAAACGTGATGGCCTTGCCCGGACGCATCGAGATGCGATCGAACAGCACCTCGCCCTCGCGCCGGACGAGCGCCGTCACGTAGTCGTAGTCGCCTGCCGAGGCGCCACCGCTCGTAATGACAAAATCGCACTCCAGCACGGCGCGATGCACCAGCTCGGCAATCGCCTGCTCATCATCGGGCGCAATGCCGTAGAACACGGGCTCGGCTCCTGCATCGAGCGCTTCGGCCATCAACGCCGACGAGTTGGAGTCGCGAATCTGCCCGCGCGCCGGCAGCTCACCCGGCGCGACCAGCTCCGTGCCCAGCGAGATAATGCCCACACGCGGCGCGGCATGCACCTTCACGCTCGCATACCCGGCGCTCGCCAACAAGCCGGCGCCCGCCGGAGCCACGACCTCGCCGGCGTGCATCACAACATCGCCGGCATGGGCCTCCTCGGCGGCAGAGCGAACGTTCTCCCCTACCTTGGCAGGCGCCGAGAACCTCACACGCGAACCCTCGTTGCCGTCACCGACGAGCACATCGACGATCTCATACTTCACCACGGCATCGGCACCTTCGGGTACCGGCGCGCCCGTCATGATGCGGACCGTCTCGCCCGCGCCGATTGTGCCCTCAAACACATGGCCCGCAGCCTCGTGTCCGATAACGTCGAGCGTCACCGGCGCCTCGCCAGATGCCTGCGCCAAGTCCGCCGAGCGCACGGCATATCCGTCCATAGCGCTGTTGGCAAACGGCGAGATGTCGATATCGGCCACCGCATCCTCTGCCAAGGGAAGACCGGCGGCCTGCCACACGGGAATCTCGACGACTTCGGTGCGATTCACGTGCGACAAGACGATCGCCTGCGCGTCCTCCAACGGAATGAGTTTCTCAGCCATATACACCTCTAGCATGCTGCGGCGCGCAACAAAAGCGCCGATTCTTTATGTTTCTCTCAGTATAATCCCTCGCCGCCTGCTCAAGACCTGGCCCGCGGCCGCGAATACATCTGTCGGCCGCAAGCCGCGAAACAAAACCAAAACCAACCCACCGGCTCGTCGCGTTTACCGCGTTTTATAATGCTCGTGTTGCAACCCAAAAGAGGAACGTATGACTTTTACCGACAAACCCGAAAGCGCAAACGAAGCGCAGGATCATTCTCAGTCGCTCGACGACGGCGGCTTTTTCTCCCTGAACGACGTCATCATGGCCGGCAGGCATCAGCTCACCCGCTCCGAGCATCTCTTGGCCGCCGACACGCGCCGCAACGCCCGCAACCTACTCGCGAGCGCCAAGTTGCTCACACTCGTCGTCATCGTCTCGCTCGCCATGGGCGTTGCCGCCTGGGCGTTTTTGACCTCGCTGAATATCGCGACCGACTATCGCGAGCACCATGCATGGGTCTACGCCTTGCTTCCCGTTGTGGGCGTTGCCACCGCATGGGTGTACAAAAACCACGGCCTTGCCGCCAAACGCGGTAACAACCTGGTCATCGACTCCGCTCTGGGCACACGCCTCATCCATATGCGCATGGCCGTTCTCACCTTCGTCTGCTCCACGCTCACGCACCTAACGGGCGGGTCGGCCGGTCGCGAGGGAGCTGCGGTGCAGATTGGCGGCACCATCGCCAGCAACATCTCGAGCCTCGCCCACCTCAAAAAGCATGACCACCACGACCTCATGCTCGCCGGCATCTCGTCGGCCTTTGGCGCCGTATTCGGTTCACCCCTTGCTGGAGCTTTCTTTGGCATGGAGATGTGCTTTATCGGCAAGATCGACTACACCGCGGGCATCTACTGCCTGGTCGCCTCGTTTACCGGCTACTTTACGTCGCTTGCCTTGGGAACCGAGTACGAGGCGAATGTCATCGCCAGCGTTCCCAACATGACACCACGGACGGTTGTCATCGTAGTCATCAGCGCCATCATCTTTGGTCTCACCGCACGTCTCTTTGCCTGGTCGGTTCGTACCGTCAAGAGCCTGTACGGCCGCTTTATCACCAATTACCTCGTTCGCGCACTCATAGGCGCACTCGTGGTTTTGGCCGCCTACGCCCTCCTCGACGCCTGGGACTACGCCGGCCTTTCCACGTGGCTTTCCGGCGCCGGGTTTGCAGGCAACACCACCCTGGCGGACGCAGCCATCAAGTTGGTCGTCACAGCGCTTACCCTGGGCGCCGGCTTCCAAGGCGGCGAGGTCACGCCTCTGTTTGGCATCGGTGCGGCGCTCGGCGGCTGGATCGGCTGCCTTACCGGGCTTGACCCCAGTTTTCTGGCGGCTCTCGGCATGCTCGGCGTGTTCTGCGCCGGCCTCAACGTGCCCATCACCACCTGCATGATGGCCATCGACCTGTTCCACGGCACGGCCGCCGGGTTCTTTGTCATCGTGGCCTTTATCAGCTACCTAACCGGCGGACACCGCGGCGTGTACCCCGCCCAGCGCATCATCTCACCCAAGCGCCGTTCGCTTATTGTGGATGAGGGCGGTACGGTAGCGGATGCTATCGAGCGCCACAACGACCTGATAGAGTAGATGTAATAATCGCCGTGCAGCCACAATCGGGGCTAATTCGACCTGAGCGCGACCGCACCGTCATGTCACACGCCGGGAGTCGCCCCATGCACGCAACTGATTTTGGTCGCACGCTCATCATCGCCAACCCAGCCGCCCAGTCGGGTGCGGCACGCGAAGTTGCCGAACGCCTGCAACGCTTTTTGGACATGACTGCACGCGCATCCCAGTTTGACCTGGTGTTGACCGAGCGTATGGGACACGCCAAGGAGCTGGCCGCACAGGCTCAGGGCTATCGCACCGTTATCGCACTCGGCGGCGACGGCGTGATTCACGAGGTCGTCAACGGGCTTATGACGCAAAAGGAGAACGCCCGCCCCGCTCTTGCCGTCCTGCCCGTGGGCTCCGGCAACGATTTTGCCCAGACGCTCGGCATCGACGATTTCTCCGGCAAGGATTTTGGCGCGCTGCTCACCTGCGAGCTGCAGCGTCAGGATATCGGGCGCATTCGCTCGTGGAGCCCTGCGAGCGGCAGCGGCGAGGCTACCGTTGAGTACTACGACCAGACGCTCTCGGTCGGCATCGATGCTGCCATCGGCCTTAGCACCACCGAGCTGCGCAAAAAGACCGGCTTGACGGGCGCGCCGCTCTACACCCTCTCGGGACTTGAGCAGTTTGGCCTACGCTATCGCAACTATCCTATGACAGTCAGCTTTGACGGCGCGCCCACAGAGCGCGTGAGGGCGATCATTATGGCGATACAGCTGGGCCCCACGTATGGCTCGGGCTATCGCATCTGCCCCGATGCCGACCCCTGCGACGGCATGCTCGACGTCTGCTACGCCTGCGGCCCCGTCCCTCGCGCGGTAGCCCTGCCTATGTTCCTTTCGGCCAAGGACGGCCACCATACCAAGTTGCCACCGGTTCGCATGCGCCGCTGCCGCCATGCCGAGCTAACTTTTGAGGAGCCCGACTACCCCATCCAGGCCGACGGCGAGCCCATCGTCGCCTCGCGCATCGAAGTCGACATCCTACCCGGCGCCCTCCAAGTCTGGCACCCCACCCGCTAGCAAGACCAGCGAAACAATCGGCTACTCGTCGCTCCCCGGCTTGCGACGGTTAGCCTTTTTAATCGCATTGAAGTGCTTGTCGTTGAGCCTGCGCTGGCGCGATCGCTGGGGCACTTTGGTCTTGACGCGACGGCGCGGCGGACGGCCACGACGCTCAAGCTCTGCGCGCAGCTTACGCAGGCAGCTCGCGCGATTCTGAAACTGACTACGGCTCTCGCGCGCCGTCACGACAATCCCCGTGGGCCCATGTTTCATGCGCACAGCAGAGTCCGTCGTGTTGACGCCTTGTCCGCCCGGACCCGTCGCGCGAAACACCTGCACCTCGCAATCGCGCGCCAACTCCTCGGCCGACATCTCGGCATAGCGCGCATACTCGCGCCACCCCATCTTGTTCTCATCCATATCAACACCTCCCCTCATACAAAAAATGTGACAAAGGGACAGTCCCTTTGTCACATCGCATACCAATCGCTTGTGTTGCGCGCTTAGGCGAAGGTGATCTCGCCGGTCTCGCAGTCCATATCGGCGATACGGGCCAGGCTCTCAACGCGGAAGCCGCGCTCGCGGAGCTTATCGCCACCGCCCTGGAAGCCCTTCTCCACCGCAATGCCAATACCGGATACCTCGGCACCCGCAGCCTCGCAGATCTTGATAAGACCCTCGAGCGCGCAGCCGTTGGCCAAGAAGTCGTCGATGATCAGGACCTTGTCGCCCTCGGACAGAAAACGCTTACCAACGATGACCGGGTACTCCTTCTGCTTAGTAAAGGAGTAGATGGTCGTGGCATACTGCTCGCCGTCGAGGTTGATGGACTGTGCCTTCTTGGCAAAGACCACCGGCACGCCGCCAAAATGCTGGGCTGCGATGCAAGCCATGCCAATGCCCGAAGCCTCAATCGTCAGGATCTTGTTGATCTCGGCACCCTCGAACAGACGGGCCCACTCGGCACCCATGTGGTCGAACAGCTCAACGTCGCACTGGTGGTTGAGGAAGGCATCAACCTTAAGGACGTTACCGGCCTTTACGATGCCGTCATGGCGAATACGATCCTCAAGCTCCTGCATGGCGCAACCCCTTCTCGCGGCAACGATACCGCGCGATTAATAAACGTTGTTCGATAGTCTACCACGGACCGACCCCCGCCCGTCCCACAAGCCACATCGCACCACAAACCAGTCTTTTTGGGACGGCGCGAATCGTGGCAGACAGCCTCCCAACACGCTAATGGCGGGCGCGCATCTTCACCAAACGCACCATGGCGAGCGCAAAGCCCACGGCTGCCACGGCCATCAACACATAGAACACCGAACGAAAACCAAACAGGAACACATCCGGACGGCCCGCAACAAAACTGGTCACGGCCTCGCCCATCGCCACGCTCATCTGCCCATACAGGATATGCGACGCCGCCGTAATGCCGAGTGCCATGCCGGCGTATCGCGCCAAACTGCCCAAGCTGCCCGCAAAACCGAGTGCTTCGCGAGGAGCTGAGCCCATATACAGCGAGTTATTGGGGCTCTGGAAAATCGACGTACCGCACGACATAAACGCGACGCAACACACGATCACAGGGATAGAAGAGCGCTCGTCAAGCGTGCTTACCGCAAAGAGACCGCACACGTACACGCCTAGACCGACCGCCGTGGGTCCCTCGCAGCCAACGCGGTCCGAAACCGTACCCGAAAGCGGGCCGATAAAGGCATTCACCATCGGCAGCGCCAAAAAGAGTAGTCCAGAGATATCGGAACCAAAGCCGTGAGCGTCCTGAAAATAGAACGGCAGGATAAACTCGGATGCGCCAATACCAACGAACACGATGAGCATGCAAGCAAGGTTGATGGTGAAGGCCGAATTTGCAAAGCAGCGACGAGCAGCCTCAATCAGGGACATGGGGCGCTCGCCGGCCTCCGGCTTAACATGCGGTAGTGTATAGAGTCCCACGATAAACGAGATGACGCCAATGGGCAGGTTGATGAGGAAGATGCTCTCCCAGGGAAAGCTTGCCACCAGCATGCCGCCCAGCACGGGGCCACACATCATGCCGAGGGCCACGAAGGTCGCGAGAATACCCATGGCACGACCGCGCTCGCGCGCCGGAAACGACTCGGTGATGATACCCATGTTGTTAGCCATGGCCGCCGCGCAGCCGACGCCCTGCACAATGCGTGCCAGAATAAGAACTTCTAGCGAACTCGAAAGGCCGCAAAGCAGCGAGCCGACCGTAAAAACGATTACGCCCAGCTGGAATACGCCCACCTTGCCGCGCACGTCGCCCAAGCGGCCAAACGGCAGCATAGCCACGCATGTCGCAAGCAGGTACACCGAGCTCACCAGCTGGATGCGGTCGAGGCCCACGCCCAGCTCCTTTTGCATCACGGGCAACGCCACGGTCACGACGGTCGAATCCAGACACGACATAAACGTCATGATGAGCACGGTAAACAGAATCGCCCATTTGTTCTTGCCATGGGTATCGCCCTCAAGGGCAATGTGCTCGCGGCGCAGCTGCTCTGCAGTTTTCTCCATATCCATCCTTTCGAGTGGTGCAACGCAAAAACGGGGCCCCAATCGCCTGCGAACAGTCGCGATTGGGGTCCCGCCTACGGAATCGGAACTATATGTCACCGGAACCCCAAGAGGCTCCGTCGCTTCATACGAGAAGCTAGCCTAGCACTGCTCGAGCGCCTGCTCAAGGTCGGCAATCAGATCGGCCGTATCCTCGAGGCCGCACGACAGGCGCACCATGTCGGCGGAGATGCCACAGGCGATGAGCTCCTCATCGTTCATCTGGCGGTGTGTGGCATTAGCGGGATGCAGGCAGCAGGTGCGGGCGTCAGCCACATGCGTGGCGATCTGGGCAAGTTTAAGGCTCTTCATAAAGGTCTCGGCCGCCGCGCGACCACCGTTAAAGCCAAAGCTCACCACGCCGCAGGTACCGTTAGGCATGTACTTCTGAGCGATGTCATAGTACTTATCGCCCTCCAGGCCCGGATAGCTTACAAAGCGCACCTTGGGATGGCTCTGCAGGAACTTAGCAACGGCCAGGCCGTTCTCACAATGACGCGGCATACGCACATGCAGGCTCTCGAGCGAGCTATTCAGGAAAAACGCCGCCTGCGGGTTCTGCATGGGGCCGAGGTCGCGCATGAGCTGAGCGGTTGCCTTGGTAATGAAGGCACCCTCGCGACCGAACTTCTCGGCATAGGTCACGCCGTGATAGCTCTCGTCGGGCGTGGTGAGACCCGGGAACTTGTCTGCATGGGCCATCCAGTCAAACTGGCCGTGGTCGACGATCACGCCACCCAGGTAGGCAGCATGTCCATCCATGTACTTGGTGGTGGAGTGCGTAACGATGTCGGCGCCCCACTCAAAGGGACGGCACATCACGGGCGTCGGGAAGGTGTTGTCGACCATCAGCGGCACGCCGTGGTCATGTGCGGCCTTGGCAAAGCGCTCAATATCGAGCACGGCAAGGGCGGGGTTGGCGATCGTCTCGCCAAAGACGAGCTTGGTGTTGGGCCGGAAGGCTGCCTCCAGCTCCTCATCGGTGCAGTCGGGGGCGACAAACGTGCAAGTCACGCCCATGCGGCCCATGGTGTGGGCGAGCAGGTTATACGTACCGCCATAAATAGCAGAGCTAGCGACCACATGATCGCCGGCACCGGCCACGTTAAAGATCGCGAGGAAGTTCGCGGCCATGCCCGAACTCGTGAGCATCGCAGCGGTGCCGCCCTCCATCTCACAGATCTTGGCGGCAACGAGATCGCATGTGGGGTTCTGCAGACGACTGTAGAAGTAACCAGACTCCTCCAGGTCAAACAGCTTGCCCATGTGCTCGGACGTGTCGTACTTCCACGTGGTGGACTGGTAGATGGGCACCTGGCGCGGCTCCGCGTCGCCCGGGTGATAGCCGCCCTGAACACATGTAGTACCGATGGTCTGCTCGCTCATATCCAACTCCCTTACTTGGGTTTTGTTTTTATTCGGTTCACGATACCGCTACCCCGCACCCCTCTCAACCCATCCCGCCGATAGGTTATGGGACAAATTAATCAGGTTTATTTGTCCCAAATCTTAAGAAAGTGTTCGATGGCGAAAAACAATGAGATATGCACTGCGGTCTCGATAAGCGAATGCGCCGGCAAGGGTACCATAGGCGGGTACACCGTGACCAAGGAGACAACGATGAAGCAAATCGACACCACCCAGCTCGACATCACCGCCTGCCAGGCTCAAGCTGCCGAATACCACGCCCGTGGCTTTAACTGCGCACAGGCCGTTGCTTGCACACTTGCGCCTGCTGTCGGACTCGACCCCGAGACCGCGTTTACCCTCACCGAGGGCTTTGGCGCCGGCATGGGCGGCATGACCGAAACCTGCGGCGCTATCTCGGGCGCTGTGGCCATTATGGGTTTTGTGATGAGCGACGGCATGGATAGCCCCAAGACCAAGGGCCAGACCTACAAGCTGTCGCGCGAAATCGCCAAACGTTTCGGCGAGAAGAACACGACGACCGTCTGCGGCACGCTCAAGGGCATCGGATCGGATAAGGGTCCGCTCCGCAGCTGCCCCGGCTGCATCGACGATGCCATCGAGATCGCCTGCGATGTTCTAAAGCAGCTCGCCGAGTAAACGGCAGCAACATAAAACGACGGCCGGCGCGCTTGGGATCCATCCAAAAGCACGCCGGCCGTCGTCGTTAGAACTCGGCAAATACGGGAGCGCCGACCTCGATCTCCTCGCGCCCCGCCATAAGCTCGCGCATCTTAGCGCAAAACGGCTCCTGCTCCCCCGCTTTAAACACCAAATGAATCGTCACGGCATCCGCGTAATCGGTATCCGAAACCTTGGCACCCGAATCCTGCGCCAAACGAAGCACCTGTTCATACTGTGGGTAGGCCACATGCACGTCAACGGACACAACGCTTGTCATCTCGACGATCTGCCCGGCCTCCTGAGCCGCGGCCACCGCCGCCTGCGTCGCCGCGGTATAGGCGCGTACCAAGCCACCAGGCCCCAACAAGGTGCCACCAAAATAGCGCGTCACTACGCAGCAAACATTTTTGAGGTCAGCACCGCGCAGCACCTCGAGTGTCGGCATCCCGCTCGTGCGGCTCGGCTCACCGTCATCGCTCTGGCGCTCGCGTCCATCGACCAAAATCCACGCGGGAACATTGTGTCGAGCGTCGTAATGACGCTTGCGAACCATCTCGATAAAGGCATTCGCCTCATCCTCGGACTCAATATGGATCAGCTGGGCAATAAACCGACTCTTGCGGTCCACAAACTCGCCCGAAGCCTCAATATTCGATTGCAGAGTAAAATAGCTGTCCAACAAAGCCCCTCAACAACAAGCAAAGCAACAAACAGCCTCAATAATACGGCAAAGGCCGTACCGTTTACCCCGGTAAATAGAACGGCGATGCCGATGACCAGGCAAAAACAGCGAGACGGCGTCAGCTGAGTCGATTTGGCCCGAAAGAGGAGGGAGCACGCCTTATGGCGGCGACCGACGAATGAGCGCCAAATCGGCCAGCTGACGCCGTCGCAGCGTCAACAAAATAGCTGAGTGGGCCTGTAAGCCGGGTTCTGTCGTGAACGGTCATTTATCTTGTCTGCACGTTACCGTGCAGCTCCACGCACGCTACCCGAACGCGGACCGGGCCGGCCCATAGCGTTCCTATTCGCGCTTGCTCCGGATGGGGCTTGCCAAGCCGCCGTGTTGCCACGACGCTGGTGGTCTCTTACACCACCGTTTCAGCTTTTCCCTTTACGCCTTGCGGCGCAGGTGGGAGTCTTCTTTTCTGCGGCGCTTTCCGTCGGATCACTCCGCCCGGCCGTTAGCCGGCATCCCGCCCTCTGGAGCCCGGACTTTCCTCACGCGTGCTGCAGGCAGCACATCGCGCGACCGTCTGGCCCACTCAGCAGTGAAAGAGTGTAGCACACCGCCAGCACACGCAATGGCACAACGCAAGCGTTCGACACGATAAACCAAGAACCACGCCATGCAGTACAATAGGGTTGTCGATGGGCAACGTCGTCAGTCGAGACGCGACCGCGCTCCACACCCCTCCGTCTACTCGGTGTGTTCCCGCCTCCTCCCCGAGGCGGGATGTCGGCATTTTTTCATGCACCGACAACCCAATAGCCTGTGGACAGCCCGGGTAGCATCGCGTGCATCAGAAGCAAATGCAAAAAGGGACCCATCCATTGCGGACGGATCCCTTAAACAAGTGATCGTCAAACCGATTTACTCGGCGTCGGTCTCCTCGTCCTTCTTCTCGGAAGGCAGCGGGGTAACCTCAATCTCGACGCCCAGAGTCTCAGCAGCGGACTTCATGGACAGGGAGATACGACGACGGTCGAGGTCGATCTCCATGACCTTGACCTGAACCTTGTCGCCCACGTGGGTGACCTGAGAAGGCTGATCGACGTGCTTGTTGGCCATCTCGGAGATGTGCACCAGGCCCTCGATGCCCTCGCCCAGATCGACGAAAGCGCCGAACGGGACAAGCTTGGTCACAGTGCCCTCGACGATAGCGCCGACGGGGTACTTCTTGACCAGTGCGCGCCACGGATCCTCGGTGGTCTGCTTGAGACCCAGGGAGATGCGCTCGCGGTTGAGATCGACGTCGAGAACCTCGACCTCGACCTCCTGGCCGACCTTGACAACCTCGGAAGGATGGTTGACGTGGTTCCAGGAGAGCTCGGAGATGTGGATGAGGCCGTCGATACCGCCGAGGTCGACGAAGGCGCCGAAGTCGACGATGGAGGAAACGGTGCCCTGGAGACGCATGCCAGACTTGAGCTTGGACAGGATCTCGGAGCGCTCGGCCTTACGGGACTCCTCGAGCACGACGCGACGGGAGAGGACGACGTTGTTGCGGTTGCGGTCCATCTCGATGACGCGGGCCTCGATGCGGGTGCCCATGTAGGAGGTGAGGTCCTTGACACGACGGAGGTCGACGAGGGAAGCGGGCAGGAAGCCACGCAGGCCGATGTCGAGGATCAGGCCGCCCTTGACAACCTCGATAACCTCGCCCTCGACGTTCTCGCCGGAGTTGAACTTCTCCTCAATGCGGTTCCAAGCACGCTCGTACTCGGCACGCTTCTTGGACAGGACCAGACGACCGTCCTTGTCCTCCTTCTGGAGAACCAGAGCCTCGATGGGATCACCGAGTGCAACGATGTCTGCAGGGTTAGCGTCCTTGCGGATGGACAGCTCGCGGACCGGGATAACGCCCTCGGACTTGAATCCGATGTCAACGAGCACCTCGTCATGCTCGATCTTAACGACAGTGCCGTTAACGAGATCGCCCTCATCAAAGTCGGTAATCGTACCGTCGATGAGGTTGTTCATCTCCTCCTCATTGACATCGTCAAGAGAGAAAATGGACGAGTTCTGAATCTCACTCAAAGGTGGACCCCTTTCGAACTACGGGGCCCCGATTGCTAGGACCTACAGAAGGGTGCGACAAGCACACAACGTTTAGGAACACTCGGGAGCCGACAGATACTAATGTGACGCTTATGCAATCACGTTCGTATAGGTTACGGGGAAATGAGTTCGATTTCAAGCGTGAACTGCGATTTTTTACTCGTGTGGAGACTTTTTCGTAATCTTATGAACACACGTCTCCGCAACTTGACGATAACCAGCCAGGCATTCGGCTTTGGGGTAAAGTATCCGGAGCCAACGATTCTAGATCGATTTTTCGAGAAAGGTGCCCGCGTGCTCAAAGCAGTCGTTTTCGATATGGACGAGACGCTTCTCAGCATCAACCTCAACGCGTTCATCCTTCGCTATTTTAAGGATGTCTCTTCGATGCTCGCGGATATCGGGCGCCGCAGCCGCGGTGGCACGATGGCACGCCTGGGCACGATTCTGGTCGATCTCAACGCCAATCGCCGCAGCGGCACGGACAACCGCACCAATCTTGAGTTTTACCAAGAAGAGGTCGAGCGCCGATGCGGCATCTGCCTCTCCGATCCCCTCATCTACGAGGCGTTTACCTACTACGACCGCGAAGTTCTTCCGTACAAGAACGACGATGTCATCAACGCCCACGCCATGCCGGGCGCACACGCCGCGCTTCAGGCCGTACAGGACGCAGGACTACGCTGCGCGCTCTTTACCAACCCCAGCTTTCCGCAGGGGGCCATCGAGTGCCGCATGGGTTGGGGCGACCTGGCCGACGCCCCCTTTGAGCTCGTCACGCACATGGGAAACACCACCCGCTGCAAGCCCGATGCCACCTACTATCTTGAACAGCTTCAGGTGATGGGGCTCGAGCCGCACGAGGTCCTTATGGTGGGCAACGACCCCAAACGCGACTTCCCGTCCCCCGATTGCGGCATCCAAACCGCCTTTGTGGGCCAAGGCAAGCCCAGCCGAGCCACCTGGCGCGGAACCATGGAAGACTTCGCCCGCGATTTCAACGCCGTAGTAGAAGCCTTCTACGAACACCAAGTAGCCGACGAACTGTCGTAGGACCCCTAGCTCCAAACAAAATAGCGCCGCAGGTTGAGCATAAGTCAGCGAAAACGCCCCTAAGCGAGCAATGTGCCTTGAAAGAGGAGGGCATAGGCCTTCTGGCCATGCCCGACGATTGAAAGGCAGATTGCCGCTTAGGGGCGTTTGCAGCGTCGACTGGTTACGCGGTTTGGTAAAACCGCGTAACTAGCACACCTGCGTTTTGCCGATCATGATGTTGAGGATCTCGACGTCGGTATCTTTCATGCCCACACGGCCTACGTAGCCCATACTGGCGATTGTCTGCTCAACGGTATCTTGGATCAGGCCCTCGCCGGCGCGGAAGCCGCGACCCTGCATGGCCATATCATGGCCCAGAATTGCCGCATCGACGGCAGCCGAGATCTTGGCGGCACAGCTCGCCTTGGCGCCGTCGCACACGATGCCGCCCACGTTACCGAGCGTATTCGAGACCGTCGCGCCAATCTGCTCGCGCGTGCCACCGCACAGCCAGGTAATCGCAGCGCCGGCGCCGCACGCGGCGCAAATAGCACCGCAAAACGCCGAAAGCGCACCAATATAGCTCTTGATATGCACGGCGATAAGATCGGACAGCATCACGGCGCGCACCAGGCGCTCGTGGTCGCAACGCAGGTACTCGGCATACTCCATGACGGGCAATGCGCAGGTAATTCCCTGATTGCCCGAGCCGCACACAATGGCGACCGGCAGCGCGCAGCCGTTCATGCGAGCGTCGGATCCGGCGGCCGCACGGGCACGGGCACGGCAGGCGACGTCATCGGCACGAGCACCCAGCAGCGTACGACCCACCTCGGCGCCCCAAGCGTGCGCAAGGCCCTCAGCACTGATTGCGCCATTCAGCTCAATCTGACGCTCAACGGCAGCGCGGGCGTCCTCGATGTCACCGTCCTCGATAAAGTCGATGATGGTCTCAATCGACATGGGCGTATCGGCGTTATCTGCCGCCCGCTCGGCCACGACGCGCTCGGCGCAGGCGGCACATTCGCCCGCCGACTTGCCGCACACCGGAATACCGTCGAGGGTATGGCACGTGACATTGGTGTGGTGGTCGGTAATCTCGACGACCGCGGTATGGCCCCCGGCCGTCGCAGTCACCTTGATGTAGAGGTTGGGCACACCCTCAACAAGCGACACATCGCAGTAGTCGGCGTCGGCGAGGAGCTCGGCCACGCGAGCACGGTCTTCATCGTCAACGCTCTCGAGCACCTCGAGCGCGCTCTTAGCGTCGCCGCCCACGGCACCCAGCACGGCCGCGGCTTCAATACCGTGCATACCGCCCGAGTTGGGCACGGTCACGCTCTTAACGTTCTTGATAATGTTGCCCGAACATGCAACATCCATATGATCGGGTTCGCAACCGAGCGTCTGACTCGCCAGCGCCGCTGCATAGGCAACGGCAATGGGCTCGGTACAGCCGAGCGCGCAGACAAGCTCGCGGTTCAAAACATCGCAAAACGCGGCATCACGGATGGAATCGGTAGGCATAGGTATCTCCTGCTTGCATAACGGGCTGGGCTCTCAAGAATGGTTAGTTCCTTTATTTGATAACAATGCATCAAAAACCGCAACCATGGTTCCGGCGGACGGCGCTCGAGCACAAATTGGTGGCATTATTCATGAGAAGCCGATCTTGTTGCATGCTAAAGCGTTTGACCAAAAAACGCTCGAGCGTTTACGCAAAAGTCGCGCTATCATTCAGTCGAACGCGGTAAACACCTTTAGCATTTGCGCCGCACAGACCAGAGAGGAACCATCCATGAAGATCGGTATCGGTAACGACCACGCCGCCGTCGAGCTCAAGAACATCATTTCCGAGCACCTGAAGGAGCGCGGCTGCGAGGTCGTGAACTTTGGCACCGACACCTCCGAGAGCTTTGACTACCCCATCGCCGGCTACAAGGTGGGTAAGGCCGTTGCCAACGGCGACGTCGACCTGGGCATCCTCATCTGCGGCACCGGCGTCGGGATTAGTCTGGCTGCCAACAAGGTAGAGGGCGTACGCGCCGTCGTGTGCTCCGAGCCCTTCAGCGCCAAGCTCTCTCGCATGCACAACAATACCAACGTGCTCGCCTTTGGCGCCCGAGTCGTTGGCTCCGAGCTCGCCAAGATGATTGTCGACGAGTGGCTCGACGCCGAGTTTGAGGGCGGTCGTCACGAGCGTCGCGTTAACCTCCTCAACGAGATCGACCACACGCGCGGCCTCAAGGTCGTCGACGAGGCCTAAACCACTCAGTGCCACAAGCTAACAGCAGGGGCCCGCTCGGAACTCATGACCGAGCGGGCCCCTTCATAGATTTTGGAATAAAAGGGCGCCGCGGATGGAGTTCCGCGGCGCCCAAGCCACACGCTAACAGCTTTAAGGAGTCAAAGCTGGTTTAGCCAAAGAAGCGCTTGATCTCGATCTCGGCGTTCTCCAGACAGTCGGAGCCGTGGATCACGTTGGCGTTGACATCGACGGCAAAGTCGCCGCGGATGGTACCAGGAGCAGCGTCAAGCGGATTAGTAGCGCCCATGAGGGTGCGCATCTTAGCAACAGCGGAGAGACCGGAAACGACCATCTTGACGACCGGACCGCTCGTCATAAAGTCACAGAGACCGCCAAAGAAGGGCTTGTCGGCCAGATGGGCGTAGTGCTCCTCGACGGTAGCGCGCTCGAGCGTGGTCATCTCCATGCGCTCGATGACAAGGCCGCTGCGCTCAATGCGAGCAACAATCTCGCCGATTTTGCGATCGCGCACCGCGTCGGGCTTAATCATGATGAAGGTCTTCTCGATAGCCATAAGGTAGCCTTTCAAGTAGGTTCGCGCGTGCCCAAGTCCCATTCCGGCACCCGCCTGGACTGCATCGTAACAGAGTTTTAGCTGCAGTTAAACAAAAAGCTGTTTCTTGAAACGCTACAATTTATTAAAGCGCTCCATATGTGTCACTTCTGTTTCGAAGCTCGATTAGAGTACCATCCGACTGCCCATCAACCGCATCGAGCAGAGCAGACGGTCGGTTGCCGCCCGCGAACGTACCCCCTTCACAACCTGCCCAAAGGTCCTACAGAAGTTCTCGACAAGCCCCTCCCCCATAGCAACAAAATACGGACGCCCACATCAGCAGACGCCCGTAAAGCAAAAAACGATTCCTCAATAAATGGCAAAAACGGCTTCGGCCAAACCCTTACTTTATCCCGTGGCCCATCTCGACGACCTTGGTCAGCGATCCAAACACGCCCTCGTCGGCCACGAGCTGTGCCTCGGCACGCTGCAGCTGCACGTCAACGGCGGCAGGGGCGGTACCGCCCTCGGTCGTACGCGCGGCGACAATTGAGGGGATGTCGAGCGCCTCGGTAATATCGCGTTCAAAGAGCGGGCTTGCCTCCTGGAACACCTCAAACGGCAGGTCCTCAAGATTGCAGCTACGCTTCTCACACATCAGGACCAGATGGCCCACCACGGCATGTGCCTCGCGGAACGGCAGACCACGCTTAGCCAGGTAATCGGCAACATCGGTGGCGGCAAGGTGCCCCACGCCGCACTCGCACGCCATGGCATCCTCGTTGACGGTCCAAGTCGAAATCATACCGGCCATAACCGACAGGCACTGCATGAGCGTATGGGCGGTATCGAGCGCGCCCTCCTTGTCCTCCTGCAAGTCCTTGTTATAAGCAAGCGGCAGGCCCTTCATGGTCACGAGCAGCTGCACCAGGTTGCCATACACACGGCCGCTCTTGCCGCGGATAAGCTCGGCAAAGTCGGGATTCTTCTTCTGCGGCATGATGGACGAGCCGGTGGAGTACGAGTCGGAAAGCGTGATAAAGCCAAATTCGGAGCTCGACCACAGCACGATCTCCTCGGAAAGACGCGACAGGTGCATGGCCATGACGGAGCCGGCGTAATGCAGATCGAGCAGGAAATCGCGGTCGGAAACCGCATCGAGCGAGTTGGGAATCACGCCCGCAAAGCCAAGCTCGGCAGCCGCCATCTGACGATCGAGCGGATAGCTCGTACCGGCAAGCGCGGCAGCACCCAGCGGGCAGTTGTCGGCGGCATCAAAGGCGGCCTTCAGGCGCGTAAAGTCGCGCGCGAACATCCAAGAATACGCCAGCAGATGATGCGACAGCAGCACGGGCTGAGCGTGCTGCATGTGCGTGTAGCCCGGCAGAATCACCTTGTCGTACTTCTTGGCCGCATCCACCAGCACATGGCGCAGCTCAAGATTGGCCTCCATGAGCTCCTTGGCCAGCGCCTTGACGCCCAGGCGCGTATCGGTCGCCACTTGGTCGTTGCGCGAACGTCCGGTATGCAAGCGCTTACCGGCCTCGCCGATGCGACGCGTCAGCTCGCTCTCGATGGACATATGAATATCTTCGTCGTTGATGTCGAAGGTGAAGTTGCCGGCATCGATATCCTGTTCGATTCCGGTCAGGCCCTTGGCAATCGCCTGCTCGTCCTCGGCACTGATGATGCCCTGGGCCGCCAGCATTTTGGCATGCGCCTTAGAGCCGGCGATATCCTGCTTATAGAGATGTTTGTCGACCGGCAGCGACGCGCCAAACTCCTGCGTGACCTCGGCCACGCCCGCCTCAAAACGACCGCCCCAAAGAGCCATGGAACCGTCCCCTTTCTCCAAATACCAAAACAAGCGCCCAAAGCAATGCGCCATATCGCTAAAGCGATTTTTCAACCGCTAGTTTTACACATTCCCCACCGTGTGCGGAGCCATGTAGCTAATTTGCAAAGAAGTGACGCGCCATGCACTTGGCGCCCAACGTCTCCCTCCGGATGTTGCCCTGCGAACCATCGATCCAGGCCTTCAGGCTCATAGGGACGTCCTCGACCCTTGCAGCATCGAACTCGGGCGCGAGGGCAAGTAAAGCATGCGCGATAGCATTGAACATAATGGATACTCCTCATATATAGGCGCAGAGCCGCCAAATTGATAGAAGGAGCCCCGCCGGACAACCCCGGCGGGGCTCGGACTCAGCCGCAGACGCGGCATCATATATGCGGGCGGAACGTAGGGGCCACCGATGTTAAGAAGTGTCAGCAAGCATAACGAAAGGTAGGGACCCCGTGCGCCCGTTATGTATCACGCGGATGGGCCGCGCGGATACCAAGGGAAGGAGGCGCTAGGCCTGGGCGGCAGCAGAGCTGGGGCCCTGGACCTTTGCCCACGTCTTGAGCGACAGCGTATCGATCTCGATAAAGCCGGCGCTGGCCTTCTCGTCAAACGTGGTGTCGCGGTCGTAGGTAGCCAGACCGTAGTCGTAGAGGCTGAAGGGGCTCTTGCGGCCGACGACATGGCAGTTGCCCTTAAAGAACTTCAGACGGACAGTGCCGGTCACGAACTTCTGGGTATCGGCCATAAAGGCATCGAGCGCGTTTTTGAGCGGGCTGTACCACTGGCCGTTGTACACGGCGGTGGCCCAATCCTGCTCGAGCTTGATCTTGGTCTTGAGCAGGTCGCCCTCGACGCAGATGTCCTCGAGCGCCTTGTGGGCGGTGATGAGCGTCAGGGCTCCGGGAACCTCATAGCACTCACGGCTCTTGAGGCCCACCAGACGATCCTCGACCAGATCGAGGCGGCCAAAGCCATTGTCGCCGGAGATCTTGTTGAGGGCGATGACGATCTCGGAGAGCTTCATCTTCTTGCCGTCGACGGCGACGGGCTTGCCGGCCTCAAACTCAATCTCGGTGTAGGTCGGGGTGTCCGGCGTGTCCTCGGGGTTCTTGGTCATAACCCAAGCGTCGTCGAGCGGCTCGTTCCAGGGATCCTCCAGGTGACCGCACTCAATGGCACGACCCCACAGGTTGTCGTCGATGGAGTAGGGGTTGTCGTTGGCACCCTCGGGAACCGGCACGTTGTGGGCGTGGGCATAGGCGACCTCGTCGGGACGGCACTTCAGATCCCACTCGCGAACCGGGGCGATAACCTTAAGCTCGGGGTCGAGGGCCTTGACGGCAGCCTCAAAACGGACCTGGTCGTTACCCTTGCCAGTGCAGCCGTGGGCGACGTAGGTCGCGCCAAACTCGTGGGCGACCTCGACAAGCTTCTTGGCGAGCAGCGGGCGGGACAGGGCGGAGAGCAGCGGGTACTTGTTCTCGTACATGGAGTTGGCAGCGATGGCCTTAGTCAGAAACTCATCGGAGAACTCGTCGCGCAGGTCGAGCACCTGGCAATCCAGAACGCCCAGGTCGAGCGCCTTCTGCTTCTTGGCATCCAGGCCGGTCTCTTCCTGGCCCACGTTGCCGCAGACACAAACGACATCGAGATTCTTCTCGTCCTGGAGCCACTTGACACATACGGATGTATCAAGACCACCGGAATATGCGAGAACGACTTTTTCCTTGCTCATGGCTATTTCCTTTCGCCCTTGGTAGCTAGTTAGAACATCGGTCAGTTGCAAGTCATTTCAAGGTCACATACCGTGCAATATCAGGTTAAATAGCAAAAATCAGCACATACATGCCCTAGAAACATGCAGCAATGTCGTGCTAAAACCCAACGACCTCAAAATGACTCTGTTGAGGCAATTCGCCCCATGCGGACAGAGACGATTGTTATCGTCGTCGGGAAATTGCGCGCTGGCGTCGGATGGCATTGTCTGCAGTGGTGATGATCTTTACGAACTGCATCTGCCTCTCCTTTCACGTATCGCCGGGCGCAATTGAAATATCGCAAACGGTACCTTTTCCTCGGTAAACGGCTCTTTTGCCGTCTCCGTTTTCGATGTTCGCTATATTACGATAAAGTGCACGCTGCGCAAGCGACAAATTCAAATTTCTGAAAAGTTTTTTCATTAGTTTGTGAATTGCAGTGCAAATACGCACCATTCCTGCGAAAATACGCTCGACTACTAGTTGATGGTTATAACGTCTGAAACAATCTCGAAACGAAAGGCGCATTTTTATGCAAACTTACGAATCGGACGCCAACATCGGCAACATTAAGATTCTCGCCGTCGATATGGACAAGACGCTGCTGACCGACGAGCGTGTGCTGCCCCAGGGTCTTGGTGAGCGCCTGGACAAGCTCGCCGACGCCGGCATCGTATTCTGCCCCGCCAGCGGACGTCCCGCCCCCAAGCTCGAGGAGATGTTCGAGGGCATCAAGAACCGCCTCGCCTTTTGTCCCGACAACGGAGCGTGCGTGATCTATCGCGGCAGCTATATCTATAAGAGCAATATTGACGTGGAGCTGTATCAGCAGGTCTTGAGCCGTGCCTCGGAGGATCCTCGCGCTGTCCCCGTCCTGTGCTGCTTCGACGAGTTCTACGTGCTTGCCCGCGACCATCAATACCACGACGAGATCAGCGTCTACTACAGCACAATCAACTACGTCGACAGCTTTGAGGGCATTGATTTCGAGTCCAACAAGATATCGGTCTTCTTCCCCGGCTACGACGCCGAGCCCGCTTTCCGCGAGACCTATAGCCCCGAGTTCTCGGACAAGCTCTACGTCACCAACGCCGGGCGCGAGTGGATCGACTTTATGAACCTGGGCGTCGACAAGGGCGCCGGCGTCGCTCACCTGTGCGAGCACCTGGGCATCGATATTGCCGATGCTGCCGCCGTGGGCGACACCTACAACGACATCCCCATGCTGGAGCGCGTCGGGCACAGCTTTATCGTGGACAATGCCGAAGAGCATATGAACGCGCACGCTAAGTGGCGCATTCCGAGCAACAACGACGGGGGCGTACTGACGCTCATCGACGCCATCTTGGCGGCTCGTTAACGTGGCTCGTCGGACCTGGCCGGGCGAGGCGGGTAAGTTTTTCGCTCGGTCAGGTCCTGGGCTCGCTCGGAAAGCACATTAAGTGCTTTCCGGCTCGTGCGGAATCTACGAAAAACTTACCCGCCTCGCCCGGCCAGGTCCTTGGGTGACTTGCTTGCCGCCTAGATGGCGTCTTGGCGCCTAGATACTTTGGCTGATTTTTATTGAACGAAGGACGCTCCTTGTTGATGAGGGGCGTCCTTCTGTTTTTGGTTACTTTGGAGTTGTGGGGGGCGTCCTTACTTGGCGTCGGCCCAGGTTACTCCGGTTGAGGCTTCGGCGATGAGGGGTACGCGGAGGTCTACTACGTGCTCCATGACGTCGCGGACCATCGCGGTGAGCGCCTCGACCTCATCCACTGGGCACTCAAAGTCCAGTTCGTCGTGCACCTGCAAGATCATATGGGCGGCAAAGCCTTCTTCTTCCAGACGGCGGCTCACGCGGGCCATCGCGATCTTGATGATGTCGGCGGCGGTTCCCTGCATGGGGTGGTTCATGGCCGTGCGCTCGCCAAAGCCGCGGAGTTGCGGGTTTTTGGCCTTGAGCTCGGGAATATGGCGACGGCGGCCATACATGGTCTCGGCGTAGCCCGTCTGCTTGGCACGTGCCACCACGTTGTCGAGGAACGTGCGCACGCCCGGGTAGGCCTCGTAGTAGCGGTCGATCATGTCGCGTGCCTCGGCCATCGAGATATGCAGCGACTGCGACAGGCCGTAGGCCTGCTGGCCATACACGATGCCAAAGTTCACGGCCTTGGCGCGACTGCGCAGGTCGGGCGTTACCTCGGACACCGGCACACCAAATACGCGCGCCGCCGTCTCGGCATGGAAGTCCTCGCCCTCGTTAAAGGCGCGCACCAAGTGCTCGTCACCCGAGAGATGTGCCAGCAGACGCAGCTCTATCTGCGAGTAGTCCACCGCCAAAAAGACGCTTCCCTCGCCTGCCGAAAACGCCGTCTTGACGGTACGACCCAGCTCCGAGCGCGTCGGGATGTTCTGCAGATTCGGGTCGCTCGAGGACAAACGCCCCGTTGCCGTGATGGTCTGGTTGTACGTAGTGTGTACGCGACCGTCACCACGGCGTAGCGGGCCCAGGGTGTCCAGATAGGTGGACTTGATCTTAGACTTCTCACGCCAGTCCAAGATCAGACGCACGATTTCGTGGTCACGCGCAAGGTCGCTCAGCACCTTGGCGTTGGTCGAATAATAGCCGCGCTTAGTCTTCTTGAGGCCCTTGGTCGGAAGCCCCATCACATCAAAGAGCACATGCGACAGCTGCATGGGACTGCCAATATTAAAGGTCTCATCACCGGCAAGGTCGCGAATGCTTCGCTCGACCTCGGTGATCTGGGTCGCCAGACCCTCGGACAGACTGCGCAGGCGGTCGGGATCCACGAGCATGCCCGCGCGCTCCATCTTGGCAAGCACCGGAACGAGCGGCATCTCGATGCCGTCGAACACGTTGGCGGCATTCTCACGGGCCATGCACTCGCGCAGCGGTGCGACCAGCGCCAGCGTCAAGGCCGCCGTGCGAGCGGCGGGCGCCGGAGCGTCCTCACCGGCACCCTCTGCGCCGCGCGCCGCAGGCAGCGCCATCTGCAGATACGTATCGGCAAGATATGCCTCATCGAACTCGGAGCGATCGGAATCCAGCAGATAGGCAGCGACCACGGTATCGAAGATACGCGTGGAATCGGCAGCGATCGGATCCATGAGCTCGGGCTCAGAAGAATCGATGGGCGAAAGCTCGTGCAGCAGCGCCTTCATATCCGGGCTCGCCACGCGGCCCTCCATAAACAGACGCGCAAGCACGCCGGCGATCACACCGTGAGCGAAGTTGAAGCCATCGACTACGGCAGTGGAGGCGCCGTCGCCCTCCTCGAGCGCGAACAGGCCCTTGGACGTCGCCAACCACAGCGTGCGCGTCAGTCCAAAGAGCGCGCCCTCTTCCTTGTCGTCGTCCACCACGGCGGCGACCCACTCGCCGGCATCAATCGCGCGGGAGACCTCAGCCGCAACGGCACCAAGCGCGTCAGCATCGCCGGCGGCTGCGCGAACCATCGCAGGTATCTCAAACACACTGGAGGCAGCAGCCCCGCCCTCGCCGCCGATCAGCGCCAAGAAACGGTTCTGCATGGCGGTGATACCAAGCGTGCCCAGCGCCGCGGAAACCTCATCGGCAGAAAACGCCGGGAAGGACGTTTCGTCAAAGTCGAGCTCGACGGGCGCATCGGTGCGAATGGTTGCGACCTTGCGGCTCAGCAGCGCATCGTCGATGTGCGCACGCAGGTTCTCGCCCATCTTGCCCTTGACCTCGTCGGCATGCGCGATGACCTCGTCCAAGCTGCCGTACTGTGCGATGAGCGCACTCGCCTTTTTGGGGCCGATGCCCGGTACGCCGGGAATGTTGTCCGACGTATCGCCCTTTAGACCGTAAAAATCGGGCACGAGCGCCGGCGTAATGCCGTGATACAGGTCGTCCACGCTCTCGGGCGTCATGATCGCCACGTCGGACAGGCCCTTGCGGGTCGAAACCACGTTGACGTGCTCGGTCACGAGTTGATACATGTCGCGGTCGCCGGTCACCAGTAGCATGTCGCAGCCGGCCTCTTCACCCAGGCGCGCCATGGTTCCCAGGATATCGTCGCCTTCCCAGCCCTCGGACTGCAGAATCGGCACGTTGAGCGCGGTGAGCAGCTCCTTAATCATAGGGAACTGCGCATGCAGATCGGGGTCCATGGGCGGGCGTTGCGCCTTATACTGCGGCAGCATCTCCATGCGCACGCGCGGTTTGCCCTTGTCAAACGCCACGACCACACCGTCGGGGTTAAAGGCATCGATCATCTTAAGAAACATGTTCAGAAAGCCAAAGATCGCGTTGGTGGGGCGACCGTCCGGCGCGTTCATGGTGGGCGGCACGGCGTGGAAGGCGCGGTGCATGAGCGAGTTGCCGTCGATAACGGCAAAAGTGCGGCGCTTGTCAGACATATTGAATACCTCGCTTTGGGCTGGGCACGGTTTGCTCACACCAGTTTACACGCTCCCTGCCCCGCGGCCACCGCACATCAAGCTCCCCCGCCACCGTGAGCCCGCGCGTGATACGATGGCTCACGGTACATCAACCAGCACGATCGATCCGAAAGGAGCCTGCGTCATGGAGCGTCCCTGCGCATGGAAAAAGTACACGCCACAGCAAGTCGAGGAGCTCGAGGAGCTTTGCCGCGGCTATAAGCAGTTTTTGAGCGAGAACAAGACCGAGCGCCTGTGCGTCAAGGCCGGCATCAAGATGGCCGAGGAGGCGGGATACGTCGACCTGAAGACCGTGATCGCCGAAGGCCGCGAGCTCAAGGCAGGCGACAAGGTGTACGCCGCCAACCACGGCAAGGACCTTATGCTCGTCAACCTGGGCACCGCCCCGCTCGAGCAGGGCTTTAACATCCTGGGCGCCCACGTGGACTCGCCGCGCCTGGACCTTAAGCAGAATCCCGCCTTCGAGGCCGGCGACATGGCCTACCTCGACACGCACTACTACGGCGGCGTCAAGAGCTACCACTGGGTAGCCTCCCCGCTCGCACTCGTGGGCGTCATCTGCAAAAAGGACGGTACCACCGTCGACATCAATATCGGCGACAAGGCAGACGATCCGGTCTTTACCATCTCCGACCTGCTGATCCACCTCTCGAGCGAGCAGATGTCCAAGCCCGCCAAGGACGCCGTCGACGCCGAGATCCTCGACGTGATCGTGGGCGGTCGTCCCGTCAAGTTCGATGAGGACGACAAGGACGCCCCCAAGGAGCCCGTCAAGCAGATGTTCCTGGACATCCTCAAGGAGCAGTACGACGTCGAGGAGGAGGACTTCCTCTCCGCCGAGATCGAGGTCGTGCCCGCCGGCCCCGCCCGCGACATGGGCCTCGACCGCTCCATGATTCTGGGCTATGGCCACGACGACCGCGTCTGCGCCTATCCGTCCATGCTCGCCCAGATTAATGTGGCCAATGTCGAGCGCACGAGCATCACGCTCATCGTCGACAAGGAGGAGATCGGTTCCGTGGGTGCCACCGGCATGACGAGTCGCTTCTTCGAGAACACCGTCGCCGAGATCATGACGCTCGCCGGCGAGGATAGCCCGCTGGCCCTGCGCCGCGCGCTCGCCCGCAGCCGTATGCTCTCCTCTGACGTGTCCGCCGGCTTCGACCCGGGCTATGCCGGCAAGTTCGAGACCAAGAACGCGGCCTTTATGGGTCGCGGCCTGTGCTTTAACAAGTACACGGGCAGCCGCGGCAAGGGCGGCTCCAACGACGCCGATGCCGAGTACATGGCCCTCGTCCGCGACATCATGGACGAGGCCGGCGTGGACTTCCAGACCTGTGAGCTCGGTCGCGTCAACGCGGGCGGCGGCGGCACCATCGCCTACATCATGGCCAAGTACGGCATGAACGTCATCGACTCCGGCGTTGCCGTCTTGTCCATGCACGCCCTGTGGGAGGTCGCCAACAAGGCCGACATCTACGAGGCCTATCGCGGCTACAAGGCCTTCCTCAAGCGCGCCTAATCCACCCCACCCATAACTTGCGGTGGAATACGGATTGATTTGGTCTTTCAATAGCCCAAACAGACCGTATTCCACCGCAATTTCTTTTTTGGCAGAGGAGAGTTCATGCTCCAGGTCATCGTTTCACCCGCCAAGCAAATGCGCGCGGCACAAGATGCTTTTGAAGTTCAGGGGATTCCGCCCTTTGCGCGCGAGACCGCCCAGCTGCACCATGCGCTCTTGGACTTCGAACGAACCGAAGGCGACAGCGGTCTACAAGCTCTGTGGAACGTCAGCGACAAGCTGCTGGCCCCTTGTCTCGACATTTTGCATGAGTTCGAGCCCATCTTAGGAAACGGCGATCTTGCCGATCCCGATATCGCGCGCCGCATCTCCCCTGCCATCATGTCCTATCACGGCATTCAGTACCAGAGCATGGCACCCGAGGTAATGGATGCCGAACAGCTCGCCTGGCTGCAAAGCCACCTGTGGATCCTCTCCGGCCTCTACGGGTGCGTTCGTCCCTTTCATGCCGTCGAACCGCATCGGTTGGAGATGGGCGCGAAGCTCGCCGTCGACGATGCCCGAGACCTCTACGCGTTTTGGGGCGACAAGCTCGCACGGGCTACCGCCCCGGCAGGCTCAAACACCACGATCGTCAACCTCGCCAGCGTAGAGTATGCCAAAGCCGTTCTGCCCCACCTCGCGGACGACGCCACGGCCGTCACATGCCTCTTTGGCGAGGGTATCCGCAACGGGAAGCCCATCCAACGGTCGACCGCCAGCAAAAAGGCGCGCGGCTCCATGGTGCGGTGGATGGCAGAAAACAAGCTCGAGGATGCAAGCGAACTTACCGCATTCAACATCGGCTATCGGCACATCCCCGAGCTTTCAGACAAAAACACCCTGGTTTTCATGAACGCGCAGGCACAATAGGCCCACCGTTTCCAAACACCCCATTACTCCGCCAAGCCATCGGCCTTTGCAATCTCGCTCGTCGAGCCATCTTGGTAGGTAATCTTAACGTGCCCTACGTCGGATACCGCAACGCCCGACGGAGGTTCCAGACGCCACTCCGTCAGAGCGATATCCATGGTCGTGGGCACATCGCCCTGATCTTTGAGCTTCACCGTGAGTGTTTTGAGTGCCTCATCAAACGTCACGCGTTCGATTTCTTCACCCGGAATAGACCCGCCGCTCAACTGCAGCTGCACAAACTCGTCGCGCGGATACCAGTAGTCGCCCGGAATGGCGAGCGTATTGGCATTACCGCCGGTACTCCTCACCGTCATGATCGGCAGGGCATCATCAGTCTCGAACTCCCAGGCAGCGCCGCCGCGACCGCCAAACGTCCAAATACAAAAGGCAATCACCAGCACGGCAAGCACCGCAAAGCCAATCGCGACCAACCCATGGTGCGCACGGCCCTCCTCGGCCGATACGTCCCATTGCGTCTCTCGATATAGATGCTTGTCTTCCATGTTCGCCTCCCCACAGGCACGCTCGTTGGCCCAATCGTACCCATTCAGGCTATACTTGAGCCCATGACATAACGGGGAGCTAGCAGGACAAGACGGCAGGCTGAGATTGGGCGCGCCCGCCCTGACCCGCAAACCTGATATGGGTAATGCCAACGAAGGGAGCCGTGCCAATGAGCACACAGACCGAGCCCAAGCTCGTCACGCAAATCGACTTCGCCCGTGCCGGGCAGATCACGCCGCAGATGAAGGAAGTCGCCGAGCGCGAGCATCGCGACCCCGAGTACATCCGCGAGCGCGTGGCCGACGGCCGCATCGCCATTCCCGCCAATATTGTGCATATCAAAAAGGGCATGCGCGCCTTTGGCGTCGGTGAAGGGCTGTCCACCAAGGTCAACGTGAACTTGGGCATCTCGGGCGACAAGGCCGATGCCGCCGAAGAATGGAAGAAGGTCAAGATCGCCGAGGACTTTGGCGCCGACGCCATCATGGACCTCTCCAACTCGGGCAAGACGCGCCAGTTCCGCCAGCAGCTCATCGACGAGACGCCGCTCATGGTAGGTACCGTCCCCATGTACGACGCCATCGGCTACATGGAAAAGCCGCTGGTCAAGCTCACCAAGGACGACCTGTTCGAAGTCGTGCGCGCGCACGCCGAGGACGGCGTTGACTTTATGACTATCCACTGCGGCATCAACAAGTCGGTCACCAAGACCTTTAAGGAGACCGGCCGCCTGATGAACATCGTGAGCCGCGGCGGCTCACTGCTGTTTGGCTGGATGGAGGTCACCGGTAACGAGAACCCGTTCTATGAGTTCTACGACGAGTTGCTCGAGATCTGCCACGAGTACGACGTGACGATTTCGCTCGGCGACTCCTGCCGCCCGGGCTGCCTCTACGACTCCAACGACGCCACCGAGACCGCCGAGATGATCGAGCTGGGCAAGCTGTGCAAGCGCGCTTGGGCCGCCGGCGTCCAGGTCATGGTCGAGGGCCCGGGTCACATGGCGCTCGACGAGATCGCTGCCAACATGAAGCTACAGAAGCGCCTGTGCCACAACGCCCCGTTCTATGTGCTCGGGCCGCTGGTGACCGATATCGGCGTGGGTTACGACCACATCACCGCTGCCATCGGCGGCGCCATCTCCGCCAGCTCCGGTGCCGACTTCCTGTGCTACGTGACACCGGCAGAGCACCTATGCCTGCCTAACGCCCAGGATGTGCTCGACGGCCTCATGGCCACCAAGATCGCCGCACACGCCGCCGACATCGCCAAAAAGGTGCCCCACGCCCGCGACATGGACGACAAGATGGGCCAGGCACGCCGCAAGCTCGACTGGGACGCCATGTGGAAGTGCGCACTCGACCCGGTTACGGGCAAGAAGCGCTACGAGGAGTCCCCCGCCGCCACCGAGGGCACTTGCACCATGTGTGGCAAGATGTGCGCCGTCCGCACTGTCAACAAGGTGTTCGAGGGCACGACGATCGACCTCGGCATGGAGGACTAGCCCTGTCGCCGCGGCCGCTTCTGGCGGCGAGCTGGTGCCTGTCAATTGTTGACGTGTGAACATTTGCTTGCATTTGCGTAAAGATTGCATCGCCCGCCCGGGTTCGACATAGAGTCGGCCCGGGCATCTTTATAATGCTGGCTTATAGACCCATTTGATTCCGACCGAACAAGGGAGCGAACATGGATCGCAGTAAGGTACCCGCCGTCCTGTCCATCGCAGGATCAGATTCCAGCGGTGGTGCCGGCATTCAGGCCGACATCAAGACCATCACGGCGCACCGCCTGTATGCCGAGACGGCCATCACAGCCATAACCGCACAGAACACCCTAGGCGTCACCGCCGTGCAGAACATCTCCCCGGATATTGTCGCGGCGCAGATCGATGCCGTTTTTGACGATATCCGCCCCAACGCAGTCAAAATCGGCATGGTTTCCTCTGCCGAGATTATCGAAGTCATCGCCGACCGCCTGAGCGCCTGGAACGCGACAAACGTGGTAGTCGACCCCGTCATGGTAGCCACCTCGGGCGCACGGCTGATTGCCGAAGATGCCGCCGAGGCGCTCACCCGCCGCCTGTTCCCACTAGCGACGGTTATCACGCCCAATATTCCCGAGGCCATGGCCCTGCTCAACTACGAGGTCGACTCCGAGCGCACGCAGCAAAATGCTGCCATGCTCCTCACCCGCCGCTTCGGTTGCGCATCCCTCGTTAAGGGCGGGCATCTTGTCAACGAGGCCAACGATGTACTGGCCGAACCCGCGCCACTCGATGACGAGGGCAACCATCTGGGAGATCCACTCACCACGTGGTTCCGCCACAAGCGCATCGAGACCGACAACACGCACGGCACCGGCTGCACGCTCTCGTCCGCCATCGCCTGCGCGCTGGCACAGGGCATGGATCTTGCCGATGCCGTCAACGCCGGCAAGGCCTACCTAACCGGCGCTCTCGCCGCCGGCCTGAACATGGGCAAAGGCTCCGGCCCCGTCAACCACATGTGGCAGTATTGAGATTCGCAGCCCAAAACCACCACAAAGGGGACAGGCACCTTTGTGGTGGTTTTTCTTTTAACACTTAATCGTCTGCGAGTTGGATGCCAAGCAAGCCCGAAAGTGCGAGCGCTTGTTCGGCATTGACTGTCAGGCCTCGCAACTCACGGTAGTCGCCCGAAACAACGGGAGCCTCAAACGTGCAGCGCGATACATCAACACCACATAGCGGTGTCTTGAACACATCAACTCGCGTCAGGTCGCAGCTATCCAGGCGCAGCTGCCCCAGCTTGGCCCCCTGGAGCGCCGCCTCGGTCAGACGCACATCGCACGCCGTGATGGGGCCAATGCGTCCCTCCGAAAGGTTCGCGTAACTCAGGTCGCATGATGCAAACGAAACGCTCGACAGACGCGCCTTGACCAAGTTGAGCCCCGGCGCCGAGCAATCAACAAAGTCGCAGCGGTTGAGCCAGCAGCCTTCCATATTGCAGCGGATAAAGCGGCAACCGCGAAATACGACGTCGCGAAACGTCGAACCACTCCAGTCGACGCCATCGAATACGCAGGAGCGGAACACGACGCCGTCAAAGGTCGTACCGTTCGCCACGTCATAGGCGAGCTCCAACTCCTCAAAAGCGGTATTGGAGACAAGCTCATCCCCCTCGGCAAACAGGTCAATGAGCTCATCCATGCCCATGTGGCAGCCAAGCCGCTCGTTTACCCGGGCAAAGCCACCACAAAAGTGCCTGTCCCCTTTGTGGTGGTTTGGGGCTGCGCTACTCACCGAGCATCTCTTGGAGCTTGGCTGCCACGGCGTGACCCAGGCTCTCGTGGCTTTCGGGCATCATATGCAGATAGTCGATATCGCCCGGCTCGGCAAACTCCGCTGCATTCAAAAAGTCGCAGCCAAACTGCTCGGCCACATGTGCGTAGTACTCACCAAAATGTTCCGAGGCTTCTACGGAATGCTCGTCAAAATCGGTCATATATACATCGGCGATTTGCGGCTTAATCTTGATAGGCGCCATCAGCAGAATGCGCGGACAAGGCGCAGCGTCGGTCCACGGAAACGCACGGACGGCGCGAATCAGCGCCATGGCGCCACGGGCGATATCGGAAGCTGTCACGTTAAAGACCGTCTTACAGTCGTTGGTGCCCAGCATGATCACAATGGCATCCAGCGGCTTATGGGCCTCGAGCAGCATCGGAAGTGCGCGGATGCCGTTAAGATTGGTGTCCAGATGGCACATGTCGTCGCGTACCGTCGTGCGGCCGTTGAGGCCTTCTTCAATTACATGCCAGCCCTCGCCTAAGTCACGTTGGGCCACGCCGCACCAGCGCACATCCTGCGCATAGCGCACCGCGGTGCCGTCGCGCATGCCCGCCGGATCGTAACCATAGGTGTTGCTGTCGCCAAAGCATAGAACGTTTTTCATCGTAAGCCCCTCGCTCAGTAAAAAGCCGACGGAAGCAGCCTCTCCCGTCGGCTCGACCTATCTGTCAGCACGTACCGATTACAGGTACTTGCGCCAATCGTCCTCGTCCTCATCATCCTCGGTAGCAGCCTGGGCCTGCTCGGCGGCGCGAGCTGCCGCAGTGCGAGCGGCAACCTGGGCATAGGACTCCTCGTTGCGCTCGGGGAAGTTTGCCAGCACGTGCTCGAACTTGGCAAAATCCTCATCCCAGCGCGTAGAGGGCACAGCAAAGAAGACTTGCTTGACCTTGAAGTCGCCCGATGCGAGCTCCTTGCGGAAAATCTCGGCCACGGCCTCGGCATCAAAACCGTTGTTGTCGCAACCCCAAGCGCCCAGTACGAGCTTCTCGCGACCCAGCTCGTCGCAGATGGCGAGCACAAAGCGGATACGGTCGCGCAGCGCGTCCAGCAGCGCATCGTCGCTCACGCGGTACTCCTGGCGGGCGCGCTTAACGTTGGGCGCGGCGGCCACGATCACGTCGGCGTATGCATGCACGTGGTTGCGGTCGAAGCGCACCGCAGGCACCACCAGCGCACGGTTTCGGTAAAGCTCGCAGTTGATGTTGCGGCGACGGTTCTCGCCGTACCATTTGCGCTGCTTATCGAGAACGTTGTACAGATACGAATCGGCGCACAGCGTGGCCTCCTGGCCCAGATAACCCTGAATATAGCCACCGCCCGGATTGGTGAACGAGGCAAAGGCGAGCACGGCCATGTCGCAGAACTGCGCATAGCCACGACCGTTGTCCAGGATGGCCTGCGTGGCGGAGGCATCGAGCACGGTGACCTCGGGCAGAACCGGAGCGGGCTCCTCTGCAGGCGCGGACACAGCTTCAGCGATTTCCTCGACGGGCTCGAGCGCTGCCTCGACCTCGGCAGCCTCCGCGCCCTCGACGTCCTCGGCAACCTGTTCTTCGGCGGCCACAGCAGTCTGAACCTTGGCCTTCATCGCCGCGACAAAGCCGGCAGGCATACCGTCAAACTCGCGAACACCAGCAAGCGAACGCTCGATATCCTTGGCGCACGCTTCGGACACAGTTGCCACGTGACGCTCGGCGGCCTTGGCACGGGCCTCGCGCTTGGGATTGGGCTGACCCGCTCGGTTGGACCTGCGGTTACGGTTCCTGTTGTCGACGTCTGCCATACATGGCCACCTTTCCTGTCGCTGCCGCTATCGGCTTTTCCCATCCATGATACCCCGCCGCGCACAAAAAAGACGGCCCCGAAGGACCGCCTTTCGCATCGTTTTACCGTGTCCGGCAGGAAGCATCGCAATGCCGCGCTTTAATCGCGACGGCCAAGGATGTTCAGGATGCGCAGGAACACGTTGATAATGTCCACGAACAGATTGGACGCCATGAGCACGGCGTTGGGCAGCGTAGGCGGCACCGTCGTGGCAACATAGGTGTCGTAGCCAATAAAGCCGGCGAACACCACGATCACGACCAGGTCGGTGATGGTCTGCGAGACGCCCATGAACATCAGCACGATCTCAACCAGAATAGTGGCGAGCAGAATGCCAAAACCGATGCCATATACGCGCTGGAAAAACTTGGGAAACGTCACGCCCAAGGCGCCAAAGACAAAGGTGATGGCGGCCGTGGCGATGAAGGCAGTGTTGATGGTGGGCAGGTCGTAGTTGGCAAGACCAAACGACGCCGTCAGGCCAAAGGTGCTCGCAAAGACCACGTAGCCCACGAGTGACAGGCCCACGGACTGTTTGCTGGCAGCAGCCGACATCATAACCATGCCGACGATGGTCAAAATAAATGAGCCAAAGACCAGCGGCAAAGCGGCGCCGCTCATCATCATGCGCGCAAACGACATGGTGCTCGTAAAGTAAGCACCGGCGCCCATGGCGCAAAAGCCCAAAAAGATCAGGGCAGACATGACAAGGTTGTACGCGCGCGGCGACATCTCCTTGGCACGGCTTGCGCCGCTCTCGACGGGGCCGTTCTGATAGCCCTGGATATCGTTCATAGGTTCGTCCTTTCAAAAAGCGCCACAAATAACGGCGCAGTAGCTGACAAGATTCCTGTCATTGTACCCGAACGCCGTGCGTCCTTACCTACGGCGCTCGCCCTCAAGCGTACGATCAAACGCCCAGACCCACCAACGCATCACGTGAGCCTGCGAGCCGTCCGGCCGTCCGCACGCCTGGTCCTCCAGATACAACTCGGTCGCATGCCCGCCAAAACGAACCTTATACGTTGCCGTACGAACACCGTGAACCGTTAAGCCAAAGCCCGTGGACGAGACAATCTCGTCAATTGTAAAGCAACGACCGTCGACCCAGCAGACGGTGACCGGCACGACTTGTCCGCCCGCGAGGATGCGAGCCACAACGTCCACATACTGCTTGTGCACGCGTCGAGTTTTGCCATCTGTCTGTCGATATTCCATGCTTCCCATTATCGAACGCATGTTTGCATATTGTAAAGCGAACAGACTGTGGTTTTGGAATGTCGGAGCGAACGCGCGTGTCCGCATGGCGTGATAGCAAAAAGAACACCCACGGTCAACAGGGCTAATATTCAATTTTAGTGCCAAAAAATTACTTCTCCCATCAGAACTCGGCAAAGAAACCCGCAGGAGGTGATACGATTTATCATGTTTTTGTAACGTGCCTGCAAACTTCGAGAAAGCCCATATATGGACGTAACGTTCTCAACCTTCCTCGGCCAAATTGTGTCGAACCCAGTCCTTGCCGTCACCGTGATCCTCGCGTTGGGCGCCATCTTCGTCAATGGATGGACCGACGCGCCCAACGCCATCGCGACCTGCGTCACTACGCGTTGCATGCCCGCCCGCGCCGCCATTCTCATGAGTGCCGCATTCAACTTCCTCGGCGTGCTCATCATGACGCACTTTAACGCGAGCGTCGCCAACACCATCTCCCATATTGTCGACTTTGGCGGAAACAGTACCATGGCGCTCGCCTGCCTGTGCGCGGCGCTGTTCTCCATCGTCGTCTACGGCGCCACAGCGTCGCGTTTTGGCATCCCCACCTCGCAAAGCCACAGCCTTATCGCCGGCCTGACCGGTGCCGCCATCGCCCTCGGCGGTGCGAGCAGCGTCAACGTCCACGAGTGGATGAAGGTCATCTACGGCCTGGCGCTCTCCATCGGCCTGGGCTTTGTCATGGGCTGGGTCCTGTGCAAGCTCGTCTCGATTCTTTTCGCCGCCGCCAACAGGCGACGTGCCAATGTCTTCTTTAAATACGCTCAGATCGCGAGCGCTGCGGCCATGAGCTTTATGCACGGCGCGCAGGATGGACAGAAGTTCATCGGCGTGCTCTTTTTAGGCGTGGCCTTTGCCAGCGGCCAGACGAGCGTCGGCGATGCCGGCATCCCCATCTGGATTATGCTGCTATGCTCGGCCACCATGGGCATCGGCACCAGCGTGGGCGGCGAGCGCATCATCAAGTCCGTTGGCCAGAGCATGGTCAAGCTCGAAAAGTACCAGGGCTTCTCCGCCGACCTGGCGGGCGCCGCGAACCTGCTGCTTGCCACCCTTACCGGCATCCCCGTGTCCTCCACGCACATCAAGACCTGCGCCATCATGGGCGTCGGTGCCGTCAAACGCCTCTCGGCCATCAACTTCGGCGTCGTCAAGGACATGATGTTCACCTGGTTCTTCACCTTCCCCGCCTGCGGACTCATCAGCTTTGTCATGGCCAAGCTGTTCATGATGTTCCTCTAGCCACACCGAGCGTCCATCCGGACCGCAAAACTTCGCCCACCCGTCTTCGCCTCGAAAGGACCCACTCATGGCAAAGAAACCCGATTCGTTCTACTTTGACAACTACGTCGCCTGCGCCGATCTTGCCGTCCAGGCCGCCGAGCTGCTTACCAAGATTTTCGAGAACTTCGATCCCGCGAAGATTCACGATATGCTCGACAAGATGCACGCGATCGAGCATGCGGCCGACAAGAAGCACCATGAGCTTGAGGACGCCCTGCTCACGGCCTTTATCACCCCGCTTGAGCGCGAGGACCTGGATCTGATGAGCTGCTCGCTCGACACCGTGCTCGACCGTATCGAGGGCGTCGTGCAGCGCGTCTACTTCACCAACATCCAGAGCATCCATCCCGACGCCATCGTCATCGCCCACAAGGTGACCGACGCCTGCCGCGCCATGAAGGACCTGATGGTCGAGCTGCCTAACTACCGCAAGTCCAAGACGCTGCGCGAGCTCGTCATCCAGATCAACACCATCGAGTCCGAGGCCGACGAGCTCTATATCAACGCCATGCGTAACCTGCACGTTAACGGCAAGGACCCGCTCGAGGTCATCGCTTGGCGTGACGTGTACGCCTTCCTGGAGTACTGCGCCGACTGCTGCGAGAATGTGGCCGATGTCGTGGATTCGATTGTCATGAAGAACAGTTAATTGGGGGTACGTGTCCCGGCGGCGAAGGGCCGGCCACGGTTTGCTTTCTCACTCCGGCTGCTTTGCAGAGTCGTTCGAAAGTAAACCGTGGCCGGCCCTTCGCCTTACGTACCACCATTGGGAACTTTGGCTGATAGTTGTAGCGCGATGGGGGTTTGGCTGAAGGGACCTATGGTACCCGTTCGGACACTTTGGCCCTTGATGAGCGTTTGGCTGATTGCTGCTTTGGGTACTCTTTGGGTTACTTTTGGTTTGTTTGATTTTTAATTTTAGGAGGGCTTGTATGTCTTATTTGGATCTGGCTCGTGGTCGGTATTCTTGTCGTTCTTTTGAGGACCGTTCTGTTGAGCAGGCTGTGGTGGATGCCATTGTTGAGGCTGGGCGTATTGCTCCTTCTGCTTGTAATAATCATCCAGCCCGTGTGATGGTGCTGGATACGCCTGAGCTGTTGGAGAAGGCTGCTGCTTGTCAGCCTCGGTTTGCTCGTGATGGGTCTATCTTTGGCGCTCCGCTCATCTTCCTTATTTGCTGCGTTACCGATGATGCTTGGGTACGCCCGTATGACCAGATGAATTCCAGTGAAATCGATACGTCCATCGTGTGTGATCAGATGATGATGGAGGCCACCGAGCAGGGCCTAGGAACGTGCTGGGTATGCCATTTTAAGCCTGAGGTGGCACAGGAGCAGTTCAATCTGCCCAAGGGCGTCTATCCCTATCACATGCTCGTCTGTGGCTATCCCGCCGACCACATCGCCGATCCCGAGCATCGCGAGGCCCGCACTATTCCCCTCTCCAACTTCCTCCTCAAGTAGTTTTTGGACATACCTTAAAATCTACCCTTGACCGCTCACCCGTTCGCCGAGTTCTGCGCCACTATGTGCAGGGCTCGGTTTTTTTATGTTACGCACCCCGGCACAGTCATAAAAAAGGACCCGCAAGCTGCGGGTCCTTTCTAGGCACTAAATTGTAGGCCGAATGTTAGTCCAGGTCGTCGGCAGCAAAGTTGTCGATCGGGGCAAAGGGATCGGCCACGGGGACAACCGGGTCAGCGACGGGCAGCGGCTCGGCGGGAACAGTCACTGCAGGAGAAGCGGCAGAACCGACCGGCGTGGAGGCCATGAGGTCGGCCGGGAAGGAGTTCTGGGCATCGTCCATGAAGTGCTGGATGAGCTTGAGATACTCTGCCTTGAACTCCTCACGGGAAGCCTTGAGACGATCGATTTCCTCGAGCTCGGCCTGCTTTTCGGTCAGAGCCTGGCGGATAACCTCGCGGGCCTTAGCGTCAGCCTCGTTGCGGATACGCTCAGCGTTCTCGTTGGCATCGTTGACGATGGTCTCAGCGGTCTGCTGGGCAGCGATCAGGGCAGCGGAAATCTGGCGCTCCTGAGCGGAGAAGTCAGGGGCGGGAGCAGCCACAGGGGCGGCAGGAACGGCCTGGGCGGTGGCATCCTGAGCCTGGGCAAGCTGAGCCTGTGCATCGGCAAGCTGCTGCTCGGTAGCAGTCAGACGACCCTTAAGGTCGACGATCTTAGCGAGCATAGCGTCAACCTCGGAGGACAGCGTCTCCAAGAAGACGTCGACCTCAGCAGGATCGTAGCCACGCTTGGCCTCAGAGAAAGTCTGAGCCTGGATGTCTGCAGGGGTAATAGCCATAACAAGTCTCCTTTTTCATCGCCTCGGCGCTACACGCCCGACGTAAGTTACTAAGTCAGTTCTATACGAGTATACCTATAAGAAGCTGCAGAACCAGCCTCTGCACCAACTGCAACGCAATAATCGCAACGACCGGCGAAAAATCGATACCGCCCATCGGCGGGATGAAACGACGGAACAGGTTGAGCCACGGACCGCACACGCTATCGAGCACCGCAGCAATATCCTGAAGCAAACCACCCTGCTTCATGGGAATCCACGTCATAAAGCAGTAGACGACAATAAGCGTGGAATAGAAGTTGAACAGCGTGTTGACCAGCTGGACGATAGTGTAGATGTTGATGGGAATCTCCTCGTCTTGTCTTTACTTAAGGTAGCCGTCCGCACGAAGCTTCTTGAGATCGGAATCTTTGACCTCGCAACCGGCGGGCAGCACCATGAACACGCGGTCGCCCACCTCCTTGACCGTGGCACCCAGACCGCAGGCAAAGCCGTAAGAGAAGTCCAAGACGCGCTTAGCAACTTCGGTGCGTACGCCCACAAAAATCAGTGCGACAGGCTGCTTGGTGCGAACGCGGCGCACCACGGTCTCCACGTCGTCATAGCTCTCGGGGCGCAGGACATAGGCCGGCAGCTGCGGCGTGGCGTTGATGATATTGCTCGCATAGGCCGAGGCATCACTCGGTGCAGGCGCGGGCGCAGCGGCGGCACGGGCGCGGGTGTTCTCGGCGTAGCTCGACGGCGTGTCATAGGCACCAGGACGATAACCGCTCGCAACACTGTCCTGCGAGCGCGAAGGCGGGTTATACGTCGTGGCATGGCGGGAGTCATCGCCGACCAGCTGACCGGAGCGCGTATACACGGCAACCGACTCAGCTTCACCGCGGCGCGTCTGACCAAGCAGGCCGTTGCTCGGCTCGTCTTGGGTGTAGAAGCCCTCGCCCGAAGCACCGCCGTAGCCGTTGCCCTGATAACTATCGTCATAGCCGTCATCGTAGCCGTAGTCGTCGTCCTGGCCATAACCCTGGTCGTAACCCTGCTGGCCGCCCAGGTGCATCTTATTTTTAATCTCGTCAAGGAAGCCCATGGTTGTGTCCTCTCGCGGTTTAGTGCAGGCGCCCCGATAATCAGTGCGCACTTCAGAGCCTTATTTTACTGCAAACTCCGGGCTAAATACTACCCTGCCCAGGCGAACGAGCGTAGAGCCCTCCTCAAGGGCAGGCTCAAAGTCCTCGCTCATGCCGCAGGAAAGCTCAGGCAGGTTCAAATCGGGATGCGCAGCCTCCAGCTCATCCCTCAGCTCACGAAGCCCCGCAAAGGTGCGGCGTGCCACATCCTTATTCCCCCGGGGCGCCATAGTCATAAGCCCCTGTACGCAAATTCCCTCAAGTTCCGCAAGCTCACCCGCGGCGGCGCGAATCTCATCGGGCGAAAAGCCTCCCTTCGACTCCTCACCACTCACATTGACCTCGATGAGCACACGCTGGGGGCCGGCGAGCTCGCCTGCCTCAATCTTGCGGACAGCACGGCTCGAGATCGCCTGTGCCAGATGCAGCGAACCCACCGAGTGAATCAGCTCGGCTGAGCCCAGCACCGCATTGATCTTATTGGTCTGCAGGTTGCCGATCATATCGAAGCGCACCTCGGGCAGCTCCGGATGCTCCGCCAGACCCGTGAGCTTGCGAACCAGCTCCTGCGGGCGGTTCTCGGCAAAATGGCGATACCCCGCCTGGATGGCAGCAACAGTCTCATCGACACCAACGGTCTTGGACACGGCAATGAGGCGCGCGGCGTCGTGGGGGCGGCCCGCGCGATCGAGCGCCGCATAAAAACGTTCCAGAATCTGCTCGCGGCGAGCGCGCATCAAATCCAAATAGTTATCCATTGCCAATCGCCTCCGCTGACAGCCAAACAAGTAGTCCCATGCTAACGCAAGAGCGCGGCCCCGCATGTGCAAGGCCGCGCTCACTTAGGTATTTACAATCTTTCGACGAACGGGGCTACTTACTCCTCGTCGTCCTCGCCATCGTCCTCGTCCTCAAGATGATCGAGCAGGTAGCGAAGACCCTCGCTGACCTCGTTGGCGGGCACCTTGGCAACGTAGCGCGCGTCGACGGCGGGCCTCATGATAACACCCTCGCCCGAAGGCACGCGCATGCTCTCGAGCTCATCCTCGTCCACACGGGCGATATCGCCGGCGTTCATACGCTGACCAGTCAACAGGAAAGTCAGACGGCAAGCGGCATCGATGGAAATCGAAGCAATGCGATCGAGGTAGCGCGAAACCATGATGGCGCGGCGCAGGTCGTCATAGTTGCTGTCGTCGTCCATAAAGTCGCCCGTATCCATACGGTTAAAGGTGCGAAAGAACTTCTCGTAGGCGGCGTGCACTGGCTCGTCCTCGACGGCCAGGTTGCAGATGATGGACATGTCATTGGTGACGAGCGCAGAAAGCGAAGAGCCCAGCACCTGGTAGACGGCCTCAGCCTCGGCCTCGACCGTGCCGACAAGCTCCTTGGGCAGCGAGATGTCGGCCTTGATCATATGACGCGTGGCACGGCAGATCTGACGGACCTTATCGGTCATGCGCTGCAGGTTAAAGTCGACGTAGATGATCGTCTGAAGCAGGCGGAAGTCGGAGGCGACCGGTGACTGCGTGGCGATCAGGTTGTAGCAGACGGCCTCCAGGTTGGCGCAGCGTGCGTCAATCGAAAGCGTGCGCTTCTTGGTCTTGGTGGCGAGCTTGCGGTCGTCGGTCACATAGGCCTTCACGGCATCGTGGAGGGCCAGATCGACGGCCTCGTAGATGCTCAGCATCTCGTGACGGGCCTCGATGAGCTGACGGGAAAACAGTTTGCGCATGGTTCACTCCAATCAGTTGGGTGCGGTCATGCCGCCCGCACAGTGAATACGCACCGGACCAGGTCCGATCGGCTTGGGACTAGTCGCACCGATTAGCCAAAGCGGCCGGTGATATAGTCTTCCGTCCGCGAGTCCACCGGGCTGGTGAAGATTGCGTCGGTTTGACCATACTCGATGAGCGTGGCGGGCTCGCCGGCAACTTCCTGCAAGAAGAATGCGGTGCAGTCGCTGATACGAGCTGCCTGCTGCATTGAATGCGTGACGATGATGATCGTCATCTCGGGCGCCAGCTCGGCCATCAGATCCTCGACCTTAGAGACGGATGTGGGATCGATGGCGGAGCAGGGCTCGTCCATCAGGAGGACATCGGGTTGCACCGCAAGCACGCGCGCGATGCACAGACGCTGCTGCTGACCGCCCGAGAGCGCCAAACCATCCTTGTTGAGCTGATTGGATACCTCTTTCCAGAGGTTGGCGCGCTTGAGCGATTCTTCCACGATGTCATCGAGGTCGCTTTTGCTAGTCACGCCCTGCAGACGAGGGCCAAAGGCGACATTCTCGTAGATGGATTTGGGAAACGGGTTGGGCTGCTGAAAGATCATGCCCACGCGACGACGGAGGTCGACCGGGTCGACGCCCTCGGCATAGATATCATTGCCGTCGAGCGTCATGGTGCCCTCGACGCGCGTACCCTCGATCAGATCATTCATGCGGTTGATGCAGCGCAAAAACGTCGACTTGCCGCAGCCCGAAGGGCCAATGAAGGCGGTGATGGCGTTTTTGGCGATGTTGAGGTCAAGCCCCGTCAGCGCATGAAAGTCACCGTACCAAAAGTTGAAATCCTTGGCCGTAATGGCCGCTTGCTCCAGCGTGGGAGCGGACTGATAAACGGACATGGGACTCCTTAACTAGCGACGCTTGCGCGACAGGAAGCGCGCAAACAGGTTGAAGGCCAGAATGATCACCATCAGCAAGAGCGCGGTGCCGTAGGCTGCGTTCATGTTGATGCCGTCGTTGGCAAGCAGGTACAGGTGAACCGTCATGGGGCGGCCGGAATCGAGCGGCGAAATAGGTAGATTGATGGCCTGGCCCATGGTGTAGAGCACCACCGCGGTCTCGCCAATGGCGCGGCCGATGGCGAGGACGATGCCCGTGGCAATACGGCCAAAGGCAGAAGGAAGCACAATCTTGGAGACAACCTGCCACTTGGTGGCGCCCAGGCCGTACGCGCCCCAACGGATATAGCGCGGGACGGCGCGAATGGCCTCTTCGGTGGTGCGCATGACGATGGGAAGCATCAAGAGCGCGAGCGCCAGAGCGGCCGAGACCATCGAAAGGCCCAGGCCCATGGCCTCGACAAACAAGGCGTAGCCAAACAGGCCCATAACGATGGAGGGCACCGAGGCCAAAGCGTCAGCAGCGTAGCGAATGAGCTCGACGACCTTGCCCTGCTTGGCGTACTCGGCCAGATAGACGGCTGCCAGCACAGCGATCGGCGTGCAGATAAGCATGGCGAGCGCCGTCACATAGACGGTCGAGACGATCGTGGGCCAAATACCGCCCTCGGCGTTGACGCCCTGGGGCCAACCGAAGATAAAGTCGAGCGAGATGTGTGGCAGGCCGTTGATGACCACGTAGGCGATGATAGCGACCAGCACCAGCGTGGTGATGTATGCCGCGGCACGGAACACGCCAAGCATGATCTTGTTGGACAGGTCCTTGTTGATGCGGCCCTTCTTGCCGTGGGAAAGGGCACGCTTGATGCGCTCGCGCGACGAGGTCGTATCGACCGTCGTGTCAACGGAATCGGACATAGCCTACCCCCTCTTCTTCTTGGAAACCAGGCGGACGATGCCCACCAGCGTGGCGGAAATGATAAACAGGACCACGCCCATGCCGAACAGCGCCGAGCGATGCAGACCCGAGGAATAGCTCATGTCGAGCGCAATCTGGCTCGTGAGCGTCGAGATGGGGCTCGCAATGCTGTCGGGAATAACCGGGGCGTTACCCACGACCATGAGCACGGCCATGGTCTCGCCGATGGCACGGCCCATACCCAGCACGATGGCATCCACGATACCCAGCTTGGCGGCAGGTAACACGACCTTATAGATAGTCTGCCACTTGGTGGCGCCCATGGCATACGATGCCTCGCGAATGCCCATGGGAATGGAATTGAGAGCATCGATGGTAAGCGTCGTGATGGTGGGCACGATCATAATGGCGAGCACGAACCACGCCGTCAGCGCGCCAAAACCAAGACCGCCGGTCAGTTGTGCGATAAACGGGCGGATGATGATCATGCCAAAGAAGCCATAGATGATAGAAGGGATGCCGGCCAACAGGTCAACGGCAGGGCTGATGAGCTTGCGCACGCGCTTGCTGGCGATCTCGACCAGATACACGGCCGTGCCCACGCCTAGGGGCACGCCCATGGCGAGCGCACCGACGGTCACCAGACCCGAGCCGGCAAGCAGCGACACGATGCCGTAGTGACCCTCAGAGGGCGCCCACGTAAAGCTAAAGAAGTCCGCCAGACCGATGTCGGTAAAGACGGGCAGCGCCGAGTACGTGGTAAAGACAAAAATCAGGATGACGGTAACAACCGCCAAGAACGCGCAGGCAAAGAAGATCCACTGCAGCGCCTTCTCCTTGATATAGGTGCTGCGCGATACGAGCGCCAGCTCGCGCTTCTTGGGCGCCTGACCATTCTGCTCGGTCTGGGAGTTTTCCTGTGCTTCCATGCTACTCACTCCCCTTCTCGTCGTTGGTGACGGGGATAAAGCCCGCCTCGCGAATCTGCTTGTCCATCTTTTCGGACGTCACATAGTCGATGTAATCCTGCGCCTGCTGCGAAGGCGCACCCTTCACAAAGAAGTAAAGGTCGCGTGAGATGGGATAGCCGCCGCTCGCGACCGTCTTCTCGGACGCCTCAACATGATTGACCGAGACGGCCTTGACCGAGGTCTTGGCGTTGAGGCTATCGACGAAGCCCAGCGAAATGTAGCCGATAGCCCCGCGCGAACGAGATACCACGTCGCGCACCTGGCCCGTGCCCGAAAGAACGGCGGAGCGGCGATCGAACGGGGTGCCGTCCATCACGATGGTGCGGAAGGCTTCACGCGTGCCAGACGCCTCATCTCGGTTGATAACCTGAATCCTCAGGTCCTCGCCACCGACTTCTTTCCAGTTGGTGATCTTGCCGGCATAGATATCGCGGAGCTGCTCGGTCGAGAGGTTATCGACGGGGTTGTCTTCGTTCACGATGACCGCGATACCGTCGTGGGCAATGACGATGGGAGTCAGGCCCAGATCCTGTTCGTCGGCATTGAGTCCACGGGAGGAGCTGGCGATATCGGCCGTGCCAGCGCTGACGGCTTCGATGCCAGCGGAAGAGCCCAAACCGGAAACGAGCACGTCGATGCCGGTCTCCTCCTTAAAGCCCTCTGCCGCAATTTCGGCGATAGGAAGGCAGGTCGTGGAGCCGGCCACGGTAATGGAAGAGGTAGAAGATCCCGAAGAACAGGCGCACAGCGTAAGCGTAAGCACAGCGGCGCTCAGGACCGATACGATCTTTCTCATAGCATCACGCCGATCGCGGCATAGCGCCCACAGGTGCCGTCCTCGTTACGGTAGGAATAAAAGCGGTCGTTCTGACGCACGGTCGAAAGCTGGGTATCCACGATATTATCCGCGTCGACACCGACATCTACCAGCGCCTCGCAAATGGCAGCGGAAAGATCGAGCATGCGAGAGGTACTCGCATCGATGCAAGAGAACTCGGCGGCAAAGCGATCCATGAGCTCCTGGGATACTTCATATTCGTCACCCAAGATATGGGGGCCGATATAGGCGGAAACGTCGCTCGCATCGCAGCCGGCAGCATCGCAAAGCGCCTGGCACGCCTTGGCGGAAATACGTGCAATCGTACCCTTCCAACCGGAGTGCACCACGGCAAATCCGCCAGGGGCCACCAGCACCACGGGAACGCAGTCGGCAAAGCAGAGCAGCACGGGCACGTTATGCGCCGTACAGACGATGGCATCGCAGCCCTCGGCAATCTGCTCGCGGACGTCCTCAAGGTCATCGGCGCCGTTCGAGGTCACCGCAACGATATGGTCACCATGGACCTGATTGGGAACGAGCAGGTTGTGCTCGCACTCGGCGGCACCCATAGCCTCGAGCGCGCGACGACGATTTTCTTGAACAGCAAAGGGGTCATCGCCAACATGCGAGCCCAAGTTAAGCGAGGAGTACGCATCTTCAGAAACACCACCGGCGCGCTCGGTGAAGGCAAAGCGGACATCGGATGTCGCGCCCTCCACCAACGTAACTCCATCATGGTCGACACGCGAAACGTTGTCCGCACGTGCTGCCATACTAAAGCCTCCTAATAACACAAGTACCGCGGCATCGCCGCTACAGCCCGCGTTTATACGGCTGTCATACTTCTTTAAAAGGATACCTGCTGCGCTGGAGGCAATCGTAAAGGGAACGTAAAGAGATTGGAGGTTCTAGTTTACAAAGTCGAAATAAAAAGGGCGCGTCCATACGGACACGCCCCTGTGCACAACAATGCAAAGAACGACTTAGAAGCTACCGCGCTTCAGGAAGTCGGGAAGCTCGAACTGATCGTTGCCGAAGTTAGGAAGCTCGGTGCCACCGACGTTGCGGGTCGGAGCGGCCTGAGCCGGGCTGGTGGCCGGAGCGGTGCGCTGCGGCTCAGCGGAGGCAGCGGCCTTGCTCTGAGACTGCTGAGCAGCAAAGAGCTCGTCCTGACGGTTGACGTTGGAGTCGGAGAAGCCCGTAGCGATGACGGTGATACGCACCTGATCGCCCAGGGACTCGTCGACAACGGTACCGAAGATGATGTTGGCCTCGGGGTCGACGGCGTTGGCGACAACGTCGGCGGCGTCGCTGATCTCCTGGATGCCCAGGTCCTTGGAACCGGCGATGGAGAGAAGCACGCGCGTGGCACCATCGATGGAGCTCTCGAGCAGCGGGCTGGAGATGGCCTGCTGGGCAGCGTCGACGGCACGGGTATCCCCAGAAGAGGTACCGATACCCATCATGGCGGTACCGGCCTGCTTCATGATGGTCTTAACATCGGCGAAGTCCAAGTTGATGATACCGGGGACGGTGATGAGGTCGGTGATGCCCTGGGTGCCCTGGGAAAGGACGCCATCGGCAATCGCGAAGGCCTCGAGCATGGTGGTCTTCTTCTCGGCGATGTCGAGCAGCTTATCGTTAGGGATGACGATCATGGTGTCGACGCAATCGGAGAGGGTCTTAATGCCCTCCTCGGCGCTCTTCTTGCGCTTGCGGCCCTCGAAGGTGAAGGGCTTGGTCACGACGGCGACGGTCAGTGCACCGACCTCGTTCATCGCGATATCGGCAACGATGGGAGCGGCACCGGTGCCGGTGCCGCCGCCCTCGCCGCAGGTGATGAACACCATGTCGGCGCCAGCGAGCGCCTCGGCAATGTCGTCGCGGGACTCATCGGCAGCCTTGCGGCCAACCTCGGGGTTGGCGCCGGCGCCCAGGCCGCGGGTAAGGTCGGTGCCGATGTGCACCTTGATATCGGCATCAGAGATCGCGAGTGCCTGAGCATCGGTGTTGATGGCAACAAACTCGACGCCGCGGATGCCCTCTTCGATCATTCGATTGACCGCGTTGGTACCGCCGCCGCCGACGCCGACCACCTTAATGACGGCAAGGTAGTTGTTGATCTCTGTCTCGTGCATGTCGGTCCTCCGAACAAAGGTTATAGCCATAGCATGGGTCGACCCCTGCGCACATTAACCTTCAGGTTGAAAGTAAATGCAAAGGTAAACTGTATTATGTTTGCACATTATGAACGTATCAGTCAAATAATTGACCGTGAAAACCAAACAAACCAGATAAACGGCGTGGTATGGCCCCTCAACAAAGCATCAACCCACGCTACGAGGTCGGAGCATTCCTAAATGTGTAGTTGCCCGGAGAGCGCACATTGATATACGTTACGCCCTCTACCTGCGAAAGCAACTTAGTGACTACGCGTTCTTTCTTGGCGATATCGTCCGAATCGCCCAGCGACACCTCAATGCCGTTATTGAGGTTTGCCGAGATGGCTTCGACCGAAGGCGTGGAAATATCCTTGACCTGTCCCAAGAACTCGCTCGAAAAACCACGCACGTAATCCAAGCCAGCCTTAACGGCCTTGGAGCTCACCGCCTGGCCGGAAACCGGAGCGACATCCGCCGAGACATCAGTCAACAGCACCGCGCCATAATGCTTAGCGAGCGCCAGCACGGCATCGATTCCGGTCAAGGTATTTGAGCCCTGCCCTGTCGTGATGACGTTGCCCTGGTCGTCCACTTCGACCGACGTCGACAGCGGGGCGATCCAGGTGTCATCATCCCCGATGGCCCAGGCAAGGTCATCGGAGCTGATATAGGCAATTGCGATGACCTTGCGCTCCATCGGCGTAATGATGAGCGTATGCGGGAGCTGACGCTGGACATCCACGCCCGAGACCCACGGGTTCTGCTTGAGGTCCTCGGTAATCTGGTCGGGATCGACGTTAAAAAGCGACGTTCCCTCGGGCAAATCGATCAGCTGGATAGCATCGTGCTTCGTCACATGCTCGCTGCCTTGAATCTGAATATCAGTGGCGGTAAACAATCCAGAGTTAATCACCACGATGGCAACGACGACGAGCACAGCCAAGACGGCCAGAACGCCGCCCACGATTTTGCCTTTGCCTGTAACGACAGAAGCGGCGTCTGATGTTTTATTTACCATCGCCCCAAGTGAAGACAACGGGTTGACGCCTTTTTTACTCGAAGGCTTCTTGGCGGTAGCCGGCACCGATGTCAGCGAGCGCGGTTTCGATGCGCCCAGCGTGCGACCCGGACGCGCCGCCTTAGTTCCTGTCGAGGGTTTAGGAGTTGCCATAGGACGGGCAGGCTTGGCGCCCATAACAGGCTTTGAAGTCACCGAGGGACGCGAGGACTTTTTTGCGGCCGGACGATTACCGAGCTGCGAGCCGACGACCGGACGACTGGCCTGTCGAACATGCCCGACAGACTTAGAGTGCGCGACGGTATTGCGTTGAGGTTTGGCAGGCGCGCCGGAACGCCCTCCGGCGCGGCGGAAGGTGGGTTTCGATGCTCTAGAAGCCGAGGAATTTAACTTCCGGTCTGAGCTCGATGCCATACGCCTCCCTCACCTTTCCGTGCACATGTCTGATAACCGCGGCAACGTCATCGGCCGAGGCAGTTCCGTTATTAACGATAAAATTAGCGTGAACGGGCGAAACTTCCGCGCCGCCAATCGAAAAACCCTTTAATCCACAATCCTCGATAAGCTTGCCCACACTCTCATCGGGCGGGTTGCGAAAGACCGACCCGCAGGATGCGCGACCCATGGGCTGCGTACGCTTGCGCCTCGTCAGGTACCGTTCCATGCGCTCGCGAATGTCGGCCTTGGGCGCCGGTTTAAGCTTGAGCACGCACTCGAGGATGATCTCATTGCGGGGAAGGCTACATTCGCGGTAGCCCCAAGTGATCTCGGACCCCGCATAATGCTTGATACCGGATGCCGGGTCAAACGTTACGACATCCTCAACCAGCGAGCCAATCCACTCGGTCCGTGTGCCGGCATTCATAGATATCGCACCGCCGACCGAACCAGGGATGCCAACGGCAAACTCAAGGCCCGAAAGGCTACGCGACAGGGCATCGTTGACCAGGCGCGCAAACATCACGCCCGCACCGACCGTCAGCGTACAACCGTCATCGGCAACAACCGTGCGCTGAAACTCACGTCCGAGCGAAATGACGGCACCGCGATAACCGCCATCGGCAACCAGCAGATTGGAGCCCTTGCCGATGATGACCCACGGCACCTGCTCGCGATCGAGCACCGCCACGGCGCGGCGGAGGGCATGATAGCTATGGCACGTCACAAAGAGGTCGGCCTTGCCGCCGATACGATAGCTCGTATGACGCGCAAGGCGCTCGTCCTCGATCACATCCGTGTCGATCATGCCCGAGAGCGCCATGACGGCGTTAAACAGACCCATTAGACTTAAGCGTCTTTCTTGGCAGTCAGATACTCAATGAACTCGGGGCCGACGGTCGTAACGTCACCGGCACCCATAGTGAGCAGCAGATCGCCCTCGCCCACCATCTGCTCGAGCTCCTGATTGAGCTCAAGACGGCTGGAGCAGTACACGACCTCCTTGCCAGGATGCTTGGCGCGCACGGTATCGGCGAGCATCTTAGAGGTGACGCCCGGAATGGGCATCTCGCCAGCCGAGAACACATCAATCAGCAGCAGTTTATCGGCATTGGCAAATGCATCGGCAAAGTCGTCGCACAGGGCCTGCAGGCGCGAATAGCGGTGCGGCTGGAACACGACGTCGACGTGCTTGTAGCCCAGCGACGAAGCGGCAGCAAGCGTCGCCTTGATCTCGGTGGGATGATGGCCGTAATCATCGACCACGGTGATGCCATCGATATCGCCCACGTGGGTAAAGCGACGGCGGACGCCCTCAAAGCTCGAAAGCGCCTTGGCGGCGGCGTCGATGTCAAGGCCCAGAACATGGGCAACGGTGAGCACCGCCGTGGCGTTGAGCATGTTGTGGCGACCGGGATTGCTCTTGATCTCCACAGCGTGCTCAGTGCCGTCCTCAAAGCGAACGATAAAGTCACTCTGGATGCCCTTAACATCCGGGTGCACGCAGACGATGTCGTTGCTCTCGGCAAAGCCGTAGGAAAGCACGTGACGGCCCGTCGACTTGGCGAGCTCGACCAGATGCGGATCCTCACCGCAGACGATGACGGTGCCGTCCTCGCCCACCAGGCTCATGAATTTGGCGAAAGTTGCCTCGATCTCCTCGATACCCGAGTAGTGATCGAGGTGGTCGGCCTCGACGTTGGTCACAATGACCACGTTGGGGTTCAGGAACAGGAAGGAGCTGTCGGACTCGTCGGCCTCGGCGACAAAGTAGTCGCCCGAGCCGTTCTTGCCGTTCGTGTCATAGCCCTCGACGATGCCGCCGATCAAGAAGCTCGGATCCAGGCCCATGCGGTCGAGCATGGTGGCGCACATCGAAGACGTGGTGGTCTTGCCATGTGTGCCGGCAACAGCGACGGTGGTGTAGCCGTGGCCCAAAGCAGAGAGCATCTTGGCACGGGGCCACACGGGAATACCAAGCTCGCGAGCGCGCACGAGTTCAGGGTTGGACTCCGGAATAGCGGTGGAGACAACAACCACGTCGGGCTTGACCTCGTCGATCGTGGCGGCCTCATGGCCCACATGCACCTTCACGCCAGCGCGGGTAAGCTGGCGGATATAACGTGACGTCTTAAGGTCGGAGCCGGTAACGGCATAACCACGCTCGTGCAGAACGAGGGCGATGCCGCTCATGCCGGCGCCGCCGATACCGATAAAGTGGGCGCTCTTAAACTCGGGCGCGGAGGTTGCAGTCTGGGAATCAGCCATGTGCTCGTGTACTCCTTGCGTAAACACTGCCTGTAACCCGTTAACTGTACCGCACCTACCGCATCAGCGCGAGGGCGACCGACGATATCCCGTCTAACTAACGCAAACCCTCTACCGCATCCGCCAGAAGAGCGGCGGCCCTATCCTGAGCCAGGCCACGTGCCGCCTGACGCATGGCGTCGCGCACCGCCGCGTCATCGACCAAGTGCAGCAGCTCATCGGCAAAGGCAGAACCATCGATATCGACATCGGCGCAGAGCACACCGGCCCCGGCGTCGACCAGATAACGGGCATTGGTGGTTTGGTGGTCGGCCGTCGCATGCGGATACGGCACGAGCACCGAGGGCACGGCGAGCGCAGCGATCTCGGCCACGCTCGATGCGCCCGAACGTGAGAGCACCAAATCGGCAGCAGCCAGCATATCGCCCATGTTGTCGATGTAAGGCTGGACGCGGTAACGCTCCGCCTCCTCGGGCGTCAGCGCCAAAGCGCGCTCGGTCTCCTCAAAGCCGTCGGCACCCGTCGAATGCAACACATAGAGGTTCTTGCGCGAAAGCAGCTCGTTTTTGAGCGAAACCACGCGCTCGTTGAGGTGCTGGGCGCCAAGTGAACCGCCAAAGACGAGCAGCAGCGTAGCGTCCTCGGGAACGCCGAGTGCCTTGCGGCCGCGAGCGCGATCGCCCTCGATTACCGAGCGACGTACGGGGTTGCCGGTCATGAGCACGTGGTCAGGGTCACCTTCGCGCTCAAAGACCGAACGCGCTGCCGGCACCGAGATGCACACGCGGGCGGCGTGGGAGTTCATCATCTTGTTGGCCAGGCCCGGAACAGAGTTCTGCTCATGCAGCAGATACGGAACGCCTGCGCCCTTGCACCACCCCAGCAGCGGAACCTCGACATAGGCACCAAAACCGACGGCGGCATCGGGCTTGCCGACCTTTGAGAAATGACTGGCGAGCGCACGCTTGGCCTTGTTGACACGCCACAGCGAGGTCAGCGCCGTCCAAGGACGGGAGCGGTCGAAGCCCGTGACCGTAATGGGCACAAAATCAAACCCAGCCTCGGGGACCAGACGACCCTCGAGCTTGCGCGACTGGCCCACGAACACAACGTGGTGGCCACGATCACGCAGCTCTTCGGCCAAGGCGAGCGCGGGGTTGATGTGTCCTGCCGTGCCGCCGGCTGCAATAGCAACGGTCATCTTATCGGTCATGGTAGTCCCTTCGTACACGCGGTCCCTGGTCGTCGGTGCGCAGACGCGCCGACGGGTCCGAGTTCAAATCGATTCGATTATATCCGCCGCCCGCGTTGCGAGAGCTGGGGCGCTGCGGACGACCTTGCGGAGCCGTTCGCGGGCGTGGACGAGCTGCCGGCTCGGATGCAGAACCATCCAGAACGGTAAAGCCACTACGCGAAGGTCGTTCACCGCGCACATGGGCCACGCCGGCGGTGCTCTCGTCCATAACGGCAAAGCTCTCACGGCGGCGATCGTACTCATCGCGGCGGGCGCTCTCGTACGAAACGCGCAGGATCAACCCGGCAAGCATGAGCGACACGATAATCGACGAACCGCCGTAGCTAATAAACGGCAACGGTTTGCCCGTCATGGGAAACACGTTGAGGATGCCAAGCGCGTTAATCAAAAACTGCACCGCAAGAATGACCGCGGAGCCAGACGCCATGAGCGCGCCCCGACGATCGGTCGCCTGCTCGGCAATGCGAAACGCCGAGTAGATCAGCATCGCAAACACCAAGAAGAACAGCACGGTTCCGACAAAACCGACTTCCTCGCCAATGATGGCCAGGATGTAGTCATTGTGCGCCTCGGGCAGATACGAGTACTTCATGGTTGAGTTGCCGATGCCACGGCCGAACAGACCGCCCGAGGCAAAGGCCATGATGGCAAGCGTGGCCTGATAGCCGTCACCATACTCGTCGGCCCAAGGGTTCAAGGCAACCTGAATACGCACCATACGGTACGGCTCTGCGACAAGCGCAATCACGATCACGAGAATGCCGAAGATTAGCACGCCGATGATAAATCTGGGGTCGAGACCCGCAAACAACGCCATGCACATGAGGGTCAACAGGATGATCAGGACAGTACCGAAATCGGGCTGGATAAAGATCAGAAAGAGTGAAATGCCCAGGTAGATGCCCATCTTGCGAAGGAATTCGTTTATGTTGCCACCGGGCGAAAAGAAGCGATCAAGCATGATGGCCGAATACGCAATGGCAAATGGCTTTAAAAACTCGGAAGGCTGGAACTGAATACCGGCGATGTTGAGCCAGCGCGTGGCGCCACGGCTGCCGCTGCCCACCAAGAACACCAGAAGCAGTAGCCCTATCATGCCGATAAGGAAGATCCTGAGCACATCCTCCCCAAACCAGCTGTCCGGCAAAACGCGCACGATGGCAATCAGCGCCAAAACACCGACCACGGCAAACGCAGCCTGTCGACCCAGAAAAAACGTCGCCGAGCCATTCTCGTGCAGCGCCTCGACCGAAGACGCCGAGTACACCATCAGCAGGCCAAAGCACACCAAGGTAAACAAGCAGGCCATGAATATCAAACGGGGGCGCATGATACGGGCGGGAACGCCGGCAATATAGCGTTCGCTAAACGACTGCCCGCCGCGGCCGGAACGCGGTGTGCTGCGCCGCGAGGAAGCACGGTCCGAGTCGGGCCTCCTCATACCTTGTCGGGGGCTCTCCTCTCTCACCGCAACCCCTATTCCATTTGTGATTTCGCTGCAGCGGCAAGCTGGGCCACGTAGTCCTTAAACACGCGGCCGCGCTCCTCATAGCCCGAGAACTCATCGAACGAAGAGCAGGCAGGAGAAAGTAAGATCACGTCACCACGGCTCGACAGCGAACGGGCGACGTCCACGGCGTCGCGTAGGTCATCCGCCTGGGCGATATCCACATCGCCATCGACATCGGCCTCGTCCATAGCGGCGGTGAAGCGCTCACGCGCATCGCCAAAGCAGACGACCGAGCGCACGTTGTCCATAACGACGTGCGCGAAGTCCGTGAGCGGCGTGCCCTTATCGTGGCCGCCGAGCAGCAAGATCACATCGTCATCGGGAAATGCCGTCAGTGCCTTCTCGACCGCATCGGTGTTGGTCGCCTTGGAATCGTTGACGTAGCGCACGCCGTCAATCTCGCCACACGGCTCCACGCGGTGCTCGAGCGGCTGGAACGAGGCCAGGCCGCGGCAGACACCATCGACATCGGCACCGACTGCCAGGGCAGCCGTGGCAGCGCACAGGGCATTGATAACATTGTGATGGCCCGAGATCTTGAGCTCGGATGTAGCGATGAGCGGGGTCTCGACGCCCTTCAGGCGTACGATCATCTTGCCATCGCGCACAAAGGCGGCGTCCTCGCCCTCAGACTCGTCAAAAGCGACCTTGCAGATGCGACGACCCGGCGTGTAGATGTACTCATCGAACTCGTGAATGCCGGCGTCTTCGACGTCGACAACCGCCAGATCGTCATCGACCATATTGTCAAACAGTTTGACCTTGGCAAGCGCGTAGTTCTTATGGCTCTTATGCCAGCCCAAGTGGTCGGGAGTAATGTTGAGCAGCACCGCCACACGGGGGTGGAGCTCGGTGGTCGTAGCAATCTGATAGCTCGAGAGCTCAGCTACAAACCACTCGTTGTGGGCTCGGCCGTCAATCTCGTTGACCGGCGGCTCGCCGATGTTGCCGACAGCTACGCTGGCCTCGCCGGCAGCCTTGAGCAGATAATCAGTCAGCGACGTGGTGGTCGTCTTGCCGTTGGTGCCCGTGATGGCAATCCAGTTATCGGGCGACAGGCGATAGGCAAACTCGGGCTCACCCATAATCTGGGCGGCATGCTCGCGCCCGGCCTTAAAGAAGCCCGAGAACTCCGAGATGCCCGGGCACGTCACGCATACGTCATAGGCGCCCTCGACCTGTTCGGTGCCATAGACAAACGACGCACCAGCAGCCTCGAGCGCACGCGTGGCGTCATTGGGCTCAGAGGTGCCGCCGCCATACACGGTAACGGCGCTTACGCGCTCGGGATGTGCCAGCGCCCAGCGGGCGACATCGAGACCGGATTTGCCCTGACCCAAAACGAGCAGGCTAAAGACATCAGCAAGAGGCATGAAAGACCACTATCCCAACTGGAAGAACAAAGCAAGGCCAACGGCACCAAAGGCCGCAGCGATAATCCAAAAACGGATAACGACCTTGGTCTCGGCCCAGCCCTTCTTTTCGAAATGATGATGGATGGGCGCCATAAGGAAGACGCGCTTGTGCGTAAAGTGGAAGTAGACAACCTGAATCATGACCGACAGGGTCTCAACGATAAACAGGCCGCCGATGATGAGGGAGACGACCTCGGTGTTGGTCATGATGGACGTGCAGGCAAACGCGGCGCCCAGAGCAAGCGAGCCGGTATCGCCCATAAAGATGCTCGCCGGATAGCAGTTGAACCACAGAAAGCCCAAGCAGGCACCGGCACACGCGGTGCAGAAGATGGACAGGTTCACGTCTCCGTGCAAAAACGCCATAGCAGCCATGGCGAGCATGGCAATCATGGAGGTGCCGCCAGCAAGACCGTCAAGGCCATCGGTCAGGTTCACGGCATTAGAAAGACCGGCGATCATCAGCCAGCAAAAGACAATGTAGAGCCACGGAAACGAATAGCCGCAGATGGTGGTCGAAAGCACGCCAAGGTCGATCGTCAACCCGCCGGGAAAACGAATCTCGGGGGCGACGCCGCACCAGTTGACGGCAAGTACCGTAAAGGAGACACAGATAATGGTTAGGCCGATCATCTTGGCATGAGGCGTCAGACCGAGCGAGCGCCCATGCGTAACGGAGGTCAGGTCGTCGATCAGGCCCAGCACGCCGGTCGCCAGCGTGGCGAGCAGCACGAGCACGAGCTCGGTGGTGAGCTTGCCCATCAGCAGGCAGGTCAGCGAGATCGCGACGAGGATGACAACGCCACCCATGGTGGGCGTTCCCTGCTTAACCAAATGACGCTTGGGGCCGTCGGCACGAACCTGCTGGCCGATACCCTCGACCTTGAGCAGCTTGATCCACCACGGCATGAGCAGCAGCGCAATGGCAGCGGCGATGCCAAGCCCCAAAAAAGCCTGATACGTTGGATACGAGGGATTGCCGAACATGGGCTAGCACACACCTTCCACAAAGCGGTCGAGCTCAACAAAGCGGGAACCCTTGACCAGTACAACATCATGTTTTTCAAGCGCGCCGCCCATGCGGTCGAGCACCTGCTGATAATCGGAGAACACCTGGATGCGGTCCTCGTCCATGCCCATCATGCGCGCGGCATCGGCCATAAGCTGGGCCAGCTCACCACCCACGCACGCCAGCATGTCGAGCTTCTTGGCGGCGGCATAGGCGCCCACGAGCTCATGCATGCGAGGAGCCTCATCGCCCATCTCGCCCATCTCGCCCAGGATCGCCATGCGAGACCCCGTGCACGAAAGCGAGCACAGCAGGTCGAGACCGGCAGCCATCGATTCGGCACTGGCGTTATAGGAATCATCGATGACGCGGGCACCGCTCTTGGCGCGCTTGATCTCCTGGCGGTGACCGGTGATTGTGAGGCCCCTAAAGGCAGCATCGATCTGCTCGGGCGTCACGCCCAGGCGATAGGCAACCGCGGCGGCCTTAACGGCATTTGGAACGGACTGCACGCCGGGGATAGCAAGCATGGTATCGATTGTCTCGCCCTGACCAAAATCGAGCGTAAAGACCGGACGGCCCTCGTCATCAACTCGAACGTCGCGGGCGCGGACCTCATCATCGTCCGAGACGCCGGCCAGCATCACATCGATACCAGCAGGCTGGGCGAACGTATCGCGAATGAACGGCGTAAAGTCGTCCTCACCGCCCAAAACCAGCAGCGGCAAGAAGTCGCCGGCGGCGCACATACCCTGGACAATCTCGGCCTTAGCGCGGGCGATGTTCTCGCGGCTGCCCAAAATGCCGATGTGAGAGGTGCCGATCTTGCTCACGATGGCAAGGTTGGGATTGGCGGACTGGGACAGGCGCTCAATCTCGTGGAAATGGTTCATGCCCATCTCGAGCACCAGGACCTCGGTATCGGCCGGAGCGGAAAGCACCGTGAGCGGCATGCCGATCAGGTTATTGAAATTGCCCTTGGTGGCCCAGACACGATAGCGCTTGGCGAGCACAGCGGCGAGCACGTCCTTGGTCGTCGTCTTGCCGATGGAACCGGTAATACCAACGACCAGGCAGCCAAGCTCAAGGCGATACGCGTGCGCCAAACGCAGCAGAAACTCCTCGGGATCATCGGTCAGCAAGATGGCACAGCCCCTGTCCTGCGCCAGCGAGACCAGCTCGGCCTCGGGCTCGCGCGTCATCACGACGGCGCCGGCACCCAACTGGACGGCACGGGAAGCAAAATCATTGCCGTCGACGTTTTCACCGGGAAAGGCGACGAAAATCGTCCCTTCCTCGACCTGGCGCGAGTCGATAACACACCCGCGGCATACCCGATCGGCTTCTCCCGTCACGGTTCGGGCCCCTGTTGCGGCCGCGAGGTTGTTGACGGCGATCTCTATCATTGCAGCTCCCCTGTAAACCTAATAATGCTATCGGCGTATTGTATCCCAGCGCCGCGCATGCGTGGTGCAGGGCATGTGAACACCCCTCATATGGGACAACAAACCACGCCCCAAAGATTGTAACCCCCTACCTCGTGTGTGGGATACCCAACACGTCGAGCGCGTTGGCCATAATAGACTGGAACGGCACCGCAGCGGCATCTGAGCCGCTCGGCGTTCCGTCGAGCGTGATATAGCACAGCACCTTGGGCGATTGTGCCGGCGCAAAGCCCATAAAGGACGACATGTAGTTCTCCTTAAGGTAGCCGCCGTTCTCGTCGGCACGTTCGGCCGTGCCGGTCTTGCCCGCCACGTCATAGCCGTCAACCGCGCCGCCAACGCCCGTTCCCTCGGACACGACCGTCTGCATGCACGATGTCACCTGGGATGCGGCGTCCTCCGAAATCGCGCGGTCACCTTCGCCCCAGTCCTTCTCGTCGCCTTTGCTGGACTTATAGAAGTGCGGGGTCATCATCACGCCGCCGTTGGCGATGCCGCCCACGGCACGTGCGACCTCAATCGGCGAGACAGACAGCGCCTGTCCAAAGCTCATCGAGCCCAGCGTGGCGCCGTCATACTGGTCACGCTCCTTGACGATGCCCAGGCTCTCGCCCGGAAAATCGACACCCGAGCTGTGACCGATGCCCCACTTGTCCACATAGGCGGCAAAGTCGTCGGCGCCGATCTTGCGCCCCACCAGGACAAAGCCCACGTTGGACGAACGGCGCATCATCTCGCGCACATCCATGGTCATGGCATAGTCGCGCTTGTCGGCATCGGTGACGGTATCGTCGCCCACCTTGATGCTCGCCGGCACCTCAAACGACGTACTCGATCGCACGACGCCCAAGTCGAAGCCGGCGCCCGCCACGAGTGTCTTAAAGACCGAGCCGGGCTCGTAGGCGTCGGTAACCAGGCGCAGGTTCATATCTTCGGTCTTGGCGTTTTCCAAATCGGTCTGGTCGTAGGTCGGATACGAGCAGGCGGCGAGAATTTCGCCGGTCGTGGGGTCGGTGACCAAAGCCGAGCCGTTCTTGGCCTTTGTCTTCTCGACAGCCTCTGCCAGAGCGTCCTCAGCCGCACGCTGGATATTGACATCGAGCGTCGTCACGATATCAACGCCGTCGACCGCAGCCACCTTTTTATAGGCACCGCCCGCGATATAGCTGCCGTCCCTCGCGCGCTCGCGCACGAGAGAACCGTTCGTGCCGGTCAGAAGTTTGTTGTATTGCTTTTCGAGAC